>DAOMOD010000199.1:0-7714 GCA_035444205.1 Lysobacteraceae bacterium | reverse complement strand
CCTCACCCTGGTGGTGATCCCGGCGCTGTACTCGCTGATCAAGCAGCGGCAGCTGGCCAGGAAGGCTTCGGCGGCCACCGGACTCCCCACGGGCCTGCCGTGATGCGGCGCACGGCCAACCAACGGGAGTACACATGGATCGTCGTTGTCGTCGCGGGAGCACCTCGCACCACTCCATGACGAAAATGTAATGGATTCGTCATTCGCCTGACAGCGCTGCCTGATCAAGCTCGACCCAGGCACAGGCAGATCCGCGCATCCCGGGCAGGCGTCCACCAGGCCCGGGATCCGCAGCCAAACCGAAGTCGATGCAAGAGCCGAACATGATCACCCAGAGCGCGAAGCGACGTCCCTGTTCAACGATACTGACCCGGATTCCACCAGGTATCCACCGGATGCGACGAGAATCTTTCGCGCACTGCTCCCATGACCCATGACGGAGAATGTATGAAACGCACCAGCACCATTCGCTCGTTCTCTCTCGGCCTCGCTCTCGCGGTCGGCCTCCTGTCGACCTCATTCGCGTATGCGCACGCCACGCTGGTTCAGTCCACGCCAGCGGCCAATGCGGTCGTGGCGTCTCCGCAGCAGATCGACCTGACGTTCAACGAGACGCTCGTGCCGCGCGCATCGCGCCTGGAACTTGAGATGGTCCACGGCAATTCGACCATGCCGATCGAGCATCTGGACATCGAGATCGTCAACAACGGCAAGACGCTGCGCGCCAAGTTGCATCATCCGCTGGAAGCGGGCGCTTATCGCGTGCGGTATCGTGCCGTCGGCCAGGACAACCACCCGATGACGGGGGACTTCAGCTTTACCGTGCGCTGAGGAACCGCCGACTTGTCGAGCGCGTGCCCGCCCATGGAGTGCGGTTCGTCCAGTAGCTGGGCGTCGCGCCGCTGCCCGACCTTCCGCTGTCAGCGTGGTCATGCCAGGTGCGAGGGAAAGCGTCTCAATTGTTGGTCGACGGCAAAAGGACATGGAACTTGGTCAGCCTCTCGTCTGACAGTGCGCTGACGGACCCGCCATGCGCCTCGACGATGGATTTGACAATGGCAAGCCCCAGCCCGGCTCCTTCGCCTTTTCTGTGTGCGGAACCACTCGCGCGGTAGAAGCGGTTGAAGATTCTCGAGAGTTCCTCGGGCGGAACTTTCTCGCCGGGATTCTCCACGCTTATGACGGCATCCCGATCGGTCTGCGAGAGCCTGACGGTGATCGTTTCGCCACTGGCCGTGTATCGGATCGCATTGGAGATCAGATTGCTGAGGGCTCGGCGAAGCATCTCCCGGTCGGCATGGACCGGGAAGCCCGGTCCCCGAATCTCGAGCTTCACCTCCCGTTCCTCGACCAACGCCTCGAAGTAATCGAACAGCCCCAGGACAGTCTCCTTCAGGTTCACGCTCTCCAGATTCAGGTTTCCCGGATCGTTTTCGGTCTGGGCAAGGAACAGCATGTCGTTGATCGTGCGGTTCAGGCGCCCGAATTCTTCCAGGTTGGAGTAGAGAACCTCCCGGTACTCAGCGGCCGACCGGGCCTGGCCAAGCGCCACCTCTGTTTGCGTCATCACGTTGGTGACGGGCGTGCGCAACTCGTGGGCGATGTCGGCGGAGAAGTTCGCCAACTGCTCGAATCCGTCTTCGACGCGGCCGAGCATGTCGTTGAACGAGGCAATGGTTTCCTCCAGTTCGATCGGAACCGACGTTGGATCCAACCGCAGATACAGCTTCGAGGAGGTGATCGCGCGAACCTTGTCATTGGCCCTGCGGATCGGAATGTGCCCCCATCGAACAGCGAACCAGGACATCAGGATCACGATGCACATGGCCCCGCATATGATCCACCACTGGATGCGCCTGAAGCTCCTGATGAAGTCGAGATGGCCACCGATATCCATGGCCACTGCAATCGTGTAGACCTCACTCAGTTCGCCGTCGCCTCCGGCAACGATCACGCCGCCTCGATAGGTCCGTCCGTCCTCCTCCCAGATCGTCATGTCCTGCCCGGCCGCGACCGTGGCCGAGGGTACGCCATGCGCGAAGCGCGCCAGATCCGGACCGTCCTTCGGCTCGTAGAGCGCTTTTCCCGTGGCGTCGGCAACATGGTAGTAGACACCATGATGCCCTCGGACGGCACGGCGCAAGGCCTGTGCGTCGCTTCCGTCCTGCACTTCTGACAGTGCCCGGATGACCGAACTGGCAATCACGCCCAGCTCCTCCTCGTCCATCCCGGCGAAGTGCCGATCCAGCAGTCGCAGACTGACCCAGCTGAAGATCAGGAATACCACCAGCATCGCGATGCCAACCAGCCCGGTCACCCGCAGGGAGAGCGACGCCGGGCGACGAAGAAACACGAACCTGTCAGTCATCCGGAATGTCCAGCGTGTAACCCATGCCACGCACGGTCTGGATGAGCTTGGGTTCGAAATTGTCGTCGATCTTGGCGCGGAGCCGCCGGATCGCGACGTCGATGACGTTGGTGTCGCTGTCGAAGTTCATGTCCCAGACTTGCGAGGCGATCAGCGAACGCGGCAGGACTTCGCCCTGGCGCCGGGCCAATAGTTCAAGCAGGGCAAACTCCTTGCTGGTCAGGTTGACGCGGTGCCCATCCCTGGTGGCTCGCCGGCGCGCAAGATCCAGCACCAGATCCGCGATCTGGATGCGGTCCTGCGACAGGGACGCCCCCCCTCTGCGCAGCAACGTCCGTACGCGCGCAAGCAGTTCCGAGAACGCAAACGGTTTGACCAGGTAGTCATCGGCGCCCATCTCCAGTCCCTGGACCCGATCATCGACGCTGCTGCGGGCGGTCAGGAAGAGCACCGGGACCTGGTTGCCGGTGGCGCGAATGGACTGCAGGACCTGCCGACCATCCAGGCTTGGGAGCATGACGTCGAGCACGATCAGGTCGTAATGTTCACCCGTGGCCATGTGCAGGCCATCTGCACCATCGCGTGCCAAGTCGACGACGAACCCGGCTTCCATCAAGCCTTGGCGCACGTAGTCCGCTGTCTTTGGCTCGTCTTCGACAACCAGAAGTTTCATCGTCAGGTCCATGCGCGCACCCCTCCGCCGCTTCCGGCCCGTCTGGTCGCGGCTTTTCGAGATTTGCAGCCACTGTAGTCAAGCAAAGCTGGCACGAAGGTGACTGCAACATTACATCATTGTAATTCGTGCGTAACCAGCCCGACAGTGGTGCGAATCAAGAATTGGAGTGAATCGTCCCTTGCTGGCCGGACTTGGTCTCTGGAATCACGATCCGACAAACGCAGGTCCAGGACTGCGTTCTGGCAATGTCGCTCGGCGCGCCGTGGAATGGTTCTGGATGACAATGCGCCATGAACAAGGAGCGCAATGATGGCAGCTGCGACTGACGGACATGCGGGTCACGTACCGGCCACTGGCGACCGCAAGGCGCTGGTCTATTCCGGGCTCCTGACCGGCGTCTACTTTGTCATCGAGCTGGCTGTCGGCCTGTGGACGGGCTCGGTGGCGGTGATCTCCGACGCGTTCCACACGTTCTCGGCGGTCGGCGGTGTCCTCATCGCGCTGGTCGCGCTGCGCCTCAGCGAGCGGCCGGCGACTCGGGAGCACACGTTCGGCTGGGGGCGTGCGGAGATTATCGGCGCCCTGTTCAACGGCCTGTTCCTGGTGGTCATGGCGGCCACGGTGCTCTGGATGGGTGCGATGCGGCTGATGGACCCGATAGAACTGCCGACGGACGTCATGCTCTACGTGGCCTTCGGTGGCATCGTGACCGAACTGATTGCCTTCTGGCTGCTCTATGAGCGGCAGAAAGACAATCTCAACCTGAAGGGCGCCTTCTGGCACATCCTCCAGACCTTCATCGGCAGCCTCATCATCATCGTTTCCGCGGTGGTGATCCGCTTCACCGGCTTTCTTGCCATCGACCCCATCCTCGGCATGGCGTTCGGCCTGGTGTTGTTCTGGGCCTCGTGGGGCATTCTCAAGCCGGCGCTGCGCATACTGCTGCAAGGAACGCCGGAGAGTTTCGACCTCGAGACGGCCATCCAGGATCTGCAAGGAATCGATGGGGTCGAAGACGTGCACCACGTGCACGCATGGACCCTGACCTCCGGCCGCCAACTCTTCTCCGCGCACCTGCGCGTCCGAAGCTTCCCGAAGGACGGCGAGCGTGCGCTGCACGAGGCGAGCGCGCATCTCAAGGAGCGTTTCGGGATCTACTTCTCGACGCTGCAGATCGAGGAAAATTGTCTATCGAGCGAGCACGATGCGGCCGATATCGACATTACGGGAAAGCATCCGGAGTCCCACGGCGGCTGAACCGTGCGCGTGCACGGTGAGCGAATCAAATGAAGGAGACCAACGTGCCCGAGAGCGCGCAACCTGGTGGAAAGCAGACATTCTCGTGGTTCGTCTTTGGGCTGATGTCCAGCGTGACCTTCGTCGGCATCCTCTCGGAACTGGTGCCGTCGGGCATCATGCCGCAGATGACCGGAGGGCTCGGGATTTCCGAGTCCCAGGTCGGCTTCCTGGTGGGGGTCTATGCGCTGGCTTCGGCCGTCTGCGCCATTCCCCTGGTCAGCGCGACCCTCGCGGTCAACCGCAAGAAACTGCTGCTGATGCTGTTGACAGGCTTCGCGATCTCGAACATCGCGGTCGCCCTGTCCTCGTCCTACGCGGTCATCGTCGCCAGCCGCATTCTCGGCGGCATTTGCGCAGGCGTGATGTGGCCAATGATCGCCGCCTACGGCACGCGCCTGGTACCCGAGAACATGCACGGCAAGGCCATCACCGTGATCATGGCGGGCAACACCCTGGGCATCGCCATCGGCATGCCGATCATGACCACGATCGGCGTCAACTTCGGCTGGCGCACCGAGTTCATGGCCCTGGGGCTGCTCGTCGTCGCCATCGCGGTGCTGGCGCACTTCTTCCTGCCATCGGTGGAGGGCACCAAGCTCAGCAAGAGCAATTCGCCGCTGGCGGTGCTTAAGAATCCCCGGATCCTGGTCGTACTGCTGTTGACCCTGCTGACGGTCACCGCGCACTACGGCATCTACACCTACATCACCCAGCTCGTGGAGCGGATCAACTTCCCCGGCGGGATCGGCATGGCGCTGCTGATCTTCGGCGTCGGCTCGATCATCTCGGTGTTCGGCTCGGCGAAGTACGTGGATTCACACCTGCGCGGCCTGATCGTGTCCATGCTGGTCACCGGCGCGGTGTCGATGATCCTGTTCCTCATGTTCGCGGGCACCCCGGGCGTGTCGCACGTCGCCTTCTTCCTCTGGGGCGTGGCCTTCGGGCCGCTGGTGTCGATGTACCAGGCCGCGGTCAGCCGGCAGGTCGACGAGGCCAAGGACGTGGCCACCTCGGTGCAGTCCAGCGTCTTCAACTTCTCGATCATGATCGCCACCGGGATCGCCGGCGCGCTGTTGACCCGCAGTGCGGAAACCGGCGTCAAGAACATCGTCTGGATGTCCCTGATCTGCTTCATCGCGGCCATCGCGGTCGCATTCCTGGCTACACGCACCCGCAAGCGTGCGTCCTCCCCCGTTACCGTCGAATCGTGAAGGATGAAATCGTCATGAAGAAGTTCACCAATGTCCGCATCTACCGCCAGCACGATGACCTCAGCGAGATCGTTGTCGACAAGGGCGTGATCACCCAGGTCGGCACCAACCTGCCCGCAGTCGGCGAGGAGATCGATCTCAAGGGTCGCCTGGTGGTGCCGCCCTACGTGGATGCCCACCTGCACCTGGACTACGTCTACACCGGCCGCAGCACCGGCGCCACCAACAACACCGGTACCCTGTTCGAAGGCATCGCCCGCTGGCACGACGTCAAGAAGAGCCAGTCCTTCGATGACGCGAAGGAGCGCGCACTCAAGGGCATCCAGGAAGAGGTGTCGAAGGGCGTGCAGTTCATCCGCACCCACATCGACGTGGACGATCCGACGCTGACCGGCCTGAAGGCGATGCTGGAAGCGCGCGAGCAGCTCAAGGACAACGTCACCATCCAGATCGTCGCCTTCCCGCAGGAGGGCATGTACGCCTACAAGGGCGGCGACGAGATGGTCGAGGAAGCGCTGAAGATGGGCGCCGACTGCGTGGGCAGCATCCCGCACTTCGAGTGGGCGCGCGAGATCGGCGAGAAGTCCATCCACCGCACGGTGGAGCTGGCGGTCAAGTACGACAAGCTGATCGACGTGCACTGCGACGAGACCGACGACGTGATGAGCCGCTTCGTCGAGCTGCTCAACGCGCTGGCGATGGCCGAAGGCATCGGCACGCGCACCGCCGCCAGCCACACCTGCTCGTTTGGATCGGCCGACAACGCCTACGCCTTCCGCATGATGGGGCTGTTCCAGAAGTCGGGGCTGAACTTCATCGCCCTGCCGACCGAGAACGCCTACCTGCAGGGCCGCCAGGACACCTACCCCAAGCGCCGTGGTCTGACCCGGGTGAAGGAGTTCTGGGAAAGCGACATCAACGTCTGCTTCGGCCAGGACTCGATCAACGATCCCTGGTATCCGGCCGGCAACGGCAACCTGATGAACATCCTCGACAACGGCATCCACCTGGCGCAGACCATGTCGTTCGACGAACTGGACCGCTGCCTGGACCTGATCACCTACAACGGCGCGAAGACGCTGAACGTGGAAGACCAGTACGGCATCGAGGCGGGCAAGCCTGCGAACTTCCTGGTGCTGGATGCCGACAGCCCCTTCGAGGCCGTGCGCCAGCGTGCCGACGTGCTGGCTTCGATCCGCAATGGTGAGTATCTGTTCAAGCGCCCCGAGCCGGAGTACGAAGTGGAGCTCGATGTCTTCAGGAAGACCCGGTAAGGTTCGCACGCGGCGAGCCCACTACCGACAGCCGGCATTCCCGCAGCGCGCTTGGCGCACTCTTTGACGTGAAGAACAGGAGAGACCAATGACTCGCACATTCAACGGAAAGGTCGCGCTCATCACCGGCGGTGGCCAAGGCATCGGACAAGCCATTGCCGAGCGGCTTCACGCGGACGGCTTCAGGGTCGCGATCGCCGACCTGAACCTCGAAACGGCTACCAAAGTCACCGAGGGCCTTGGCGGCAAGGAGGGCGGCGCCATCGCCATCCAGGTCAATGTCGCCGACCGCGGCAGCGTGTTCGCCGCGGTCCAGCAGGCCAGGTCCGAACTGGGCGGTTTCGACGTCATCGTCAACAATGCCGGCATCGCGCCGACGTCTCCGATCGAGGAGATCACCCCGGAGAGCATCGAGAAACTCTTCTCCATCAACTTCAACGGCGTCGTGTGGGGTGTCCAGGCGGCCGTGAAGGCATTCAAGGAACTGGGCCACGGCGGCAAGATCATCAGTGCCGCATCCCAGGCCGGGCATATCGGCAACCCGGGCATCGGGCTGTACTCGGCTACCAAGTTCGCCGTCCGGGGCTTCACCCAGACCGCCGCCCGGGACCTGGCGCAGTACGGCATCACGGTCAACACCTACGCCCCCGGCATCGTCAGGACGCCGCTGATGGAGGAACTGGCGAAAAAGACCGCCAAGGACGCCGGCAAGCCCGAAGAATGGGGCTGGCAGCAGTACACCCACGGCATCGCCCTCGGAAAAGTGTCCGAGTCGGCCGATGTGGCGAATGTGGTTTCGTTCCTGGCCAGCCCTGATTCCAACTACATCACGGGGCAGTCGATCATCGTGGACGGCGGGATGGTATTCAACTGATCCGGAGCCGCG
>DAOMOD010000198.1:0-7785 GCA_035444205.1 Lysobacteraceae bacterium | reverse complement strand
CCTGCCCGCGCGCGGCGTCGATGCGCGCGAGATAGGCGGCGCGCGTCGGCGCACTGCGCTCGCGGATGCGCTCGGTGACGCGCTCGGTGACGGGGTTCAGGGACATGGCGACCGGTCGATTCGTGTTGGTGTTGCGCGCATCAGGGACTCCAGTGGATCTCGACCTTGGCCTTGGGATGATGCAGGAAGGCGGCGACGGGCAGGGCGACGGGATCGGCCGCCGCCTGCGCGTGGTGCAGGACTTCGCGCTTGCCCTCGCCCTGAAGGACCAGCAGCAGGCGCCGGGTGTTCAACAGCCGCGGCAAAGTGAGTGAAATGCGCGGGAACGGCGCCTCGGCTGGCAGGGGATCGGGATGCAGCTCGATCACCGGCGCGGCATGCGGTTCGAGGGCGACACCCAGCTCAGGGGCGCCGGGAAACAGCGAGGCGGTGTGGCCGTCGCCGCCCATGCCGAGCAGCACCGCGTCGAAGGCGTCGGTGACCTGCGCGAGGGAGGATTCTGCGATGTGGGTGCCGGCGTCGTCGCCGGGCAAGGACGGCACCAACGGCAGGATGCGCACGCCGCGCGCCGAGGTGAATGCGGCGGCCAGCTCGCGTTCGTTGCGCGCAGGATGATCGGCAGGGACCCAGCGTTCGTCGGTGCACAGCAGGGTGACCTTGTGCCAGGGAAGAGACAGCGCGGCGAGCAGGCGGTAGATCGGAAAGGGGGTGCGGCCGCCGGCCAAAGCCAGCACCGCGTGTCCACGCGCTTCGATGGCATGGCTTATGGTGTCGCCCAGGCCGGCGGCCAGCGCCTGCGCCAATGCGCTGGCGTCGGCATGCGCGGTTTCGGTCCAGCTCACGACCGGATTCCTGCAAAGCTCCTCTCCCGGGGGGAGAGGGGAGAAAGCATGGCGTTGGTGGCTGGGGGGCGCTTCATGTGGATCACTCGCGCCAACTGTGTCCGTGCCGTTCGGTCAACGCCACGGCGCTGCTCGGGCCCCAGGTGCCGGCGGGATAGGGTTTCGGTGGTGCTGCGCCTTCGCGCAGGCCGGTGGCGATGTCGTCCACCCAGGCCCAGGCCGCCTCCACCTCGTCGCGACGCACGAACAGGGTACCGTTGCCCTCGATGGCATCGAGGTAGAGGCGCTCGTAGGCGATGCGCCGGCGCTTGTCGTCGAAGGCGTCGTGCAGGTCGAGATCCAGCGCCACCTGCGACAGGCGCAGGCCCTCGCGGTCGAGTCCGGGGGTCTTGCTCATCAGTTGCAGGGCGATGCGTTCCTCCGGCTGCAGACGGATGACCAGGGCGTTGGGTTCGGCGGTGGCGCCGTTGCGAGCGAAGATGGAATGCGGCACGGCGCGGAAGCGCAGGTAGATTTCGGTGGAGCGGCGCGGCATGCGCTTGCCGGTGCGCAGGTAGAAGGGCACGCCCGACCAGCGCCAGTTGTCGATATGCGCGCGCAACGCGACGAAGGTCTCGGTGCGGCTGTTTCGACCCAGTTCCTCGGCGTAGCCGGGCACCGCCTGTCCGTCGATGGCGCCGGCGCCATACTGGCCGGCCACGGTGTGCCCAGCGACGTCGGCACCACGGATCGGGCGCAATGAACGCAGCACCTTGATCTTCTCGTTGCGCACCGCGGTCGGCTCGAACTGCGAGGGCGGTTCCATGGCGGTCAGGCACAGCAGTTGCAGCATGTGGTTCTGCACCATGTCGCGCAGGGCGCCGGAGTCGTCGTAGTAGTCGCCGCGACCCTCGACGCCGACGGTCTCGGCCACGGTGATCTGCACCTGCTCGATATGGCGTGCGTTCCACAGCGGCTCGAACAGCGCGTTGCCGAAGCGCAACGCCAGCAGGTTCTGTACGCCTTCCTTGCCGAGGTAATGGTCGACGCGGTAGACGCGATCCTCGTCGAACACCCGCGCGACTGCGTCGTTGATCGCCACCGAGCTCGCGAGATCGGTGCCGATCGGCTTCTCAAGGAGCACCCGCATGGCGCCATCGGCGAGCCCGGCGGCGGCGAGCGCCTCGCAGGTCGGGCCGTAGAAGCGTGGTGCCGTGGACAGGTGGCAGAGCACGTCGCCGTCACGCAGAGCGGCGATACGCGAGGCAAGTGCGGTCATGGCGGTGGCATCGTCCACCGCCGCCGGCTGGAACTCGATGCGTTCGAGCAGGTGGCGCAGGCTGTCGGCATCGCGTTCGGCCTGGGGTACCTGGCGTTCGATGGACTCGGCAACCTGGGCGCGAAAGGCCACGCTGTCGAGCTCGCTGCGCGCGCTGCCGAGGATGCGAAAGCGCGACGGCAGCAGGCCCTCGCGGTGCAGGCCGTACAAGGAAGGCAGCAGCATGCGCCGGGCGAGGTCGCCGGTGGCGCCGAACAGGACAAGGAGATGGGCGGGCTGGGTCACTTCAGTTCAGTCGAAAGGTCTCCCCTCTCCCGACGGGAGAGGGCTTCAGGATACGCAAGTGGCTGCGGCTCCTGTAGAGCGGAGCGGAGCAAGCTCCGCTCCACGAAAAGCCAGGGGCTTGGAGCGGCGTGGAGCAAGCGCCGCTGCAAGGGAAGCAACGGACATTGCTCGCCTCACCCGGACGGGCGCGCGAACAGCACGCCATGCGCAGGCAGCGTGAGTGTTCCGTCCGCAAGCGACCCCTGCGCCAGCCCGTGGCCGTCCAGCAACGCGATCGTGCCGATGCCGGCAAGCGGTGCCTCGACCGCCGTCGACGACAGGTTGAATGCTGCCAGCACACGCTCGCCGTTCAATTCGCGCACGAAGGCCAGCACCGGTTCCGGCGTGTCCAGAAAGCGGATATCGCCCCAGCGCAGTGCTGGCTGTGTGCGACGCCAGTGCATGAAACGGCGGAAGCCGTTGAGCGTGGAACCGGGATCGTCCTGCTGGCGTGCCACCGAGCGCAGGCGGTGTTCCTCGGGTACCGGCAGCCACGGCGTGCCGGCGGTGAAGCCGGCATGCGTCTCGCCGTTCCACGGCATCGGCGTGCGGCAGCCATCGCGGCCCTTGAAATTGGGCCAGAAGGCGATGCCGTAGGGATCGCGCAGGGCCTCGAAGGGCAGTTCCACTTCGGTGAGGCCAAGCTCCTCGCCCTGGTAGACGCACACCGAGCCGCGCAGGGAGCACAGCAATGCGGTGAGCTGGTTGGCGAGCGCGGGCGGCGGATGGGCGCCGCCCCAGCGGCTCAGCACACGCTCGACATCGTGGTTGGAAATGGCCCAGCACGGCCAGCCCCGTCCGAGCGCATGCTCCAGTCGTTGCACGGTCTGACGGATGTAGTCGGCCGAACAGTCCTCGGTAAGCAGCTCGAAGCTGTAGCCCATGTGCAGGCGGCCGGGCGCGGTGTATTCGGCCATGGTCGCCAGCGAATCCTCCGAGGAGATCTCGCCGAGTGCGGCGGTGCCGGGATAGCGATCCAGAAGCGCGCGCAGTTCCTCCAGCAGCGCCAGATTCTCAGGCTGCGTGTTGTTGAAGTAGTGGTACTGGAAGGCGTAGGGATTGTCGGGGCGGAAGCCGCGACCGACGCGCAATTCCTTGGGTTTGGGTGGGTTGTCGCGCAGCCTGTGGTCGTGAAAGCAGAAGTTGACGGCGTCTAGGCGCAGGCCGTCGACGCCGCGTTCGAGCCAGAACCTGACATTGTCGAGCGCCGCGGCACGCACCTCGGGGTGGTGGAAATTGAAGTCCGGCTGGCTGGAAAGAAAATTGTGCAGGTAGTACTGGCCGCGCCGCGGTTCCCATTTCCAGGCGACACCACCGAAAATCGACATCCAGTTGTTGGGCGGGCTGCCGTCCTCCTTCGCATCTGCCCACACATACCAATCGGCCTTGGGATTGTCGCGGCTCTCGCGGCTCTCCCTGAACCATGGGTGTTCGACCGAGGTGTGGCTGAGCACCTGGTCGATCATCACCTTCAGTCCGAGCGAATGGGCACGTTCAAGTACCCGGTCGAAGTCCTGCAGAGTGCCGAACAGCGGATCGACGTCCCGGTAGTCGGCGATGTCGTAGCCGAAGTCGGCCATCGGAGAGCGGAAGAAGGGCGCGATCCACACCGCGTCCACGCCCAGCTCGGCCACGTAGTCGAGACGCGCGAGAATGCCGGGCAGGTCGCCGACACCGTCGCCATCGGTATCGAGAAAGCTGCGTGGATAGATCTGGTAGATGACGCCTCCGCGCCACCAGGGTGAATCGCTCATTCGAATGCGGGTCCTTGGCAGGTAAAGCCTGCGCCGACAGCTTAGCGAGAGCCGCACTTGAGCTTGTCCTGCCTGCATACGTATTCATCCCGGATCGTGGGTCCACGAGTGATTTTTCGGGGTTACGTTGCGCCCTTCGGAATGCCTTGGGGGCAGCGATGAACGCCTACGGCGTGCAGATGGGGATCTTCCTCGGACTCACCCTGCTGGTCGCGGTGACGACGTACTGGCGGTGCCGACGCGCCGAGCATTCGGTCGATGCCGCACGCGAGTATTTCCTTGCCGGCGGCAAACTGTCCTGGCCGTTCATCGCCGGCTCCCTGCTGCTGACCAACATCAGCGCCGAGCAGATCGTCGGCATGAACGGCGCGCAGCAGATGCTGGTGGCGTGGTGGGAGTTCGGTGCCACGGCCGGGCTGCTGGTACTGGCCAGGGTGCTGATTCCGCTCTACTACAAGCACAACTGCACGACGACGACGGAGCTCCTGGAACGCCGCTCCGGCGACGCCGGCGTGCGCACCGCGGTGTCGCTGCTGTTCCTGTTGGGCTACTTCTTCATCCTGCTGCCGGTGGTGCTCTACACCGGCTCGGTGTTCATGAAGGCAATGTTCGAGCTGGAGCTGCCGATCATGGTGATCGCTGCCTTGTTCGCCGCCGCCGGACTGGCCTACGCCGCCTTCGGCGGGCTGCGCGCCATCGCCATCTCCGACACCTTCAACGGTGTCGGCCTGCTGGTGATCGGCACGCTGGTGACCGTGTTCGCGCTGAACGCCATCGGCTGGGACTTCTCCGGCGTACCCGCCGAGCGCCTCAGCCTGTGGGGCGATTCGAACTCCGACATTCCCTGGCACACCCTGCTCACCGGCATGCTGTTCATCCATATCTTCTACTGGGGCACCAACATGGTGATCGTGCAGCGCGCGCTGGCGGCCAAGTCGGTGCGTGAGGCGCAGAAGGGGATCTACGTGGCTGTGGGCTTCAAGCTGGTGATCCCCTTCATCGTGGTGCTGCCCGGCATCGTCGCCTACAAGCTGTACGGCGGCATCGGCGATGTCGCCTACGGGCGCCTGGTGGGCGACGTGCTGCCGCCGTGGCTGTCCGGCGCCTTCGCCGCGGTGATCGCCGGCGCGGTATTGTCGAGTTTCAATTCCTGCCTGAACTCGGCCTCGGCGCTGTATACCTGCGACATCCACGTGAAGTATTTCAACCCTGGCGCCAACGTGCGTCGCATCGGCCAGACGGTGGCGGTGGTGGCGGCCTCTACCGCGGTGCTGATGGTGCCGATGTTCCAGCACGCACGCAGCATCATCGACCTGTTGCAGCGGCTGAACGGGTTGTATTCGATGCCGGTGCTGGCGGCGTTCCTGGCCGCGGTGCTGATGGCCGGCGTGCGCGGCACCGCGATCAAGGCGGGGCTTGGATTCGGCGTGCTGATGTATGCCGGCTTCACCTTCGTATGGTCGCCGCTGCACTACATCCACCTCATGTTCATCACTCTGGCCTCGTCGCTGGCGGTGATCTGGACCGTCGACAGGCTGCTCCCCCGGCAAGCCGTGGCGACCATCGGAGCGCCGGCATGAGGCTGGTGTGCGGTGTTACGTGCGCGATGCTGGCGTGGGTCGCACCAGCCGCAGTCGCCCAGCCCACACTTGCCGATTGCGACATGGCGCACCACTACCGCGTGCTGCATGCCGACACCCGCAGCCACGACGCACGCGCCTTCTGGCTGGACGGTCATACGCTGCGCTGGCCGGGCAAGTCCGGCGCCGGGCGCTACCGGCTGCATCATGCGGCGCGCGGCGGCATCGTCGCCAACATCGGCGCAACGGCCAGCGGCGCCGACGGAGTTCTGGATCTCGTCACGTTCGCTGGCGAACTTGCAGCGCAGACCATCGCGCGCTTCGCCTGGGTCGGCGAAGGCGTCACTCTGGCCGTGCCCGGTGATGCACCGATGCGCGAGCTGCTTCGGGGCCAACTGCTGCTGGTGCAGGAGGACCCGCAGGGCCGGGTGCTCGACGCCACCCGTGTCCAGCACGCCGGTGCACTCGACGACCTGTACGCCGCAGCCGGCGACGTCGAAGACCTCGGCGCGCAGGTCGGCCCGGCGCGGACCGTCTTCAAGGTCTGGGCACCGACCGCGACGCAGGTGGCCTTGTGCCTGTACCCCGACGGGAGCGCCGCAGCCAGCGCGCTGCTGCCGGCCAAGCGCGACGAGCGCAGCGGTGTATGGACCAGCAGCCAACGCGGCGACCTGCACGGGCGCTACTACACCTGGCTGGTCGACGTGCTCGTGCCCGGCACCGGCAGGGTGCTGAACCGCGTCACCGACCCCTACGCGCTCAGCCTCACCACCGACTCCAAACGCACCTGGATCGGCGATCTCGACCGTCCCGATCTCAAGCCCGAGCACTGGGACGTGCGCCCGAAAGCGCTCGCTGCGCCCGTCGACATGGCGATCTACGAGCTGCACGTGCGCGACTTCTCCATCAACGACGCCAGCGTGCGCGAGGCCTGGCGCGGCAAGTACCTGGCCTTCACCGAGCCCGCATCGCGCGGCATGGCGCATCTGCGCGCGCTGGCCGCAGCCGGCATCAGCGACGTGCACCTGCTGCCGGTGTTCGACATCGCCACCATCCCGGAGAGCGGCTGCGTGACGCCGGCGATCCCGCAGGCGGCGCCGGACAGCGAAGCGCAACAGGCGGCCGTGGCTGCGGTCAAGGACAGCGATTGCTTCAACTGGGGCTACGACCCCTTCCATTTCACCGCGCCCGAGGGCAGCTACGCCTCCGATCCCGCCGACGGTGCGGTGCGCGTGCTTGAGTTCCGGCAGATGGTGCAGGCGCTGCACGCCGCCGGTCTGCGCGTCGGCATGGACGTGGTCTACAACCACACCACCACCTCGGGACAGAACGCGCGCTCGGTCCTCGATCGCATCGTGCCCGGCTACTACCAGCGCTACGACGCGCAGGGCGGTGTCGAGACCTCCACCTGCTGCGACAACACCGCCACCGAGAACCTGATGATGGCGAAGCTGATGATCGACTCGGCAGTGGTGTGGGCGCGCGACTACCGCATCGATTCCTTCCGCTTCGACCTGATGGGCCACCAGCCACGCGACGCCATGCTGGTCCTGCAGGCGGCGGTGAACGACGCCGCCGGGCGCCATGTCGACCTGCTCGGCGAGGGCTGGAACTTCGGCGAGGTGATGGACGGCGCGCGCTTCGTGCAGGCCTCGCAGCTTTCCCTGAACGGCACCGGCATCGCCACCTTCAGCGACCGCGCGCGTGATGCGATGCGCGGCGGCGGCTGCTGCGACGGCGGCGCCGACCTGGTGCGGCTGCAGGGCTGGTTGAACGGCATGCACTACGCGCCCAACGCCCTGAGCCACGGCCTGCACAGCCGCGACGACCTGAAGCGCGCCGCCGACATGGTGCGCGTGGGCCTGGCCGGTTCGCTGCGCGACTATGTGATGCGCGACCATCGCGACCGCGAGGTGCGCCTGGAGGAGATCGTCTACGCCGGCAGCCAGCCCGCCGGCTACGTGCGCGAGCCGGGCGAGGTGGTGAACTACGTCGACAACCACGACAACCCGACCCTGTTCGACATC
>DAOMOD010000197.1:4092-7787 GCA_035444205.1 Lysobacteraceae bacterium | reverse complement strand
ACCGTGGTCATCGGCGGCAGCTTCGGCGCCGGCAACTACGCCATGTGCGGCCGCGGCTACCAGCCGCGCTTCCTGTGGATGTGGCCGAATGCGCGTATCAGCGTCATGGGCGGCGAGCAGGCCGCGAGCGTGCTCGCCACGGTGCGCCGAGATGGGCTGGAGGCCGCGGGGAAGAGCTGGTCAGCCGAAGACGAGGAGATCTTCAAGGCGCCGATCCGCGACCAGTACGAGCGCCAGGGGCACCCGTATTACGCAACCGCGCGGCTGTGGGACGACGGCGTGATCGACCCCGCCGACACCCGCCGCGTACTTGGCCTGGCCATCTCCGCCAGCCTCAATGCGCCGATCATCAAGGGCCGGTTCGGCGTGTTCCGCATGTAGAGCCCACTCGTGGGCGACCGGGGCGCGGCTTCGATGCGAGGCAAAAGTCGGGACTTCCATCCCTCCCACAAGGCGCCGCTGTCGTAGGAGCCCTCCTTGTGGGCAACCTGTGCATTGCTTCGATGTGAGGTGCCGGTCGCCCACGGGTGGGCTCCTACAGGTGACGCGCATAGGGCCGCCACTACAGGACTTCGGTCACCACGCGATCGCGGCCGCGCGCCTTGGCCTGGTAGAGACAACGATCCGCCGCCGCCAGCATCTGCTCCCAGGAAGTGCGGCCCTCGCGGGTGGCGAGACCGATGCTGACGCTGAGGCGCAGGTTGGGAATCAGCCTGGCCCAGTCGGCCGCGGCCACCGCGTGACGGATGCGTTCGCAGCTCGCGCGCGCCGCCTCGAGGTCGGCTTCCGGAAGGATCAACAGGAACTCCTCACCGCCCCAGCGGGCCACCAGATCGGTCTGTCTGCAATGCTCCGCCAGCACTTCGGCGAAACGATGCAGCACGCTGTCGCCGCATTCGTGGCCGAAGCGGTCGTTCACCGCCTTGAAGTGGTCGATGTCGATCACCGCAAGCGCCAGATGCCCGCCGTGACGTTCGGCACGCGCCCACTCGCTCCTCATGCGCTCCTTGGCCGCGCGCCGGTTGGCCAATCCGGTAAGTTCGTCCTCGCGGCTCAGCCGCGCCAGCTTGTCGCGCTCGGCTTCGAGCAGGTCCTGCTGCTCTCGCAGTTCGCGGGTTCGAAGTGCCACGATCGCCTCCAGTTCGCGGCTTCGCCTCGCCTGGCGACGACCGCCGACATGCATCAGCGTCGCCATCAGCACCGCGGCCAGCAGCAGGTACACCGCCAGCATGGGCCGCTGCAGATACCAGGGTGCCAGCACGCGGAAGGCGTAGTCGGTTTCAGCCTCCTGGCCGTAGACATCGCGGGCCTGCACTTGCAGCACATAGTCGCCCGGCGGCAGGTGGCTGAACTCGCGCTCGCCGGTGCCCTGCCAGGCCGACCATGCATCGTCGAAGCCTGCAAGCCGGAAGCGATAGCTGGTTCCACCCGGCCAGTCGAAGCTCGGTGCCGCCACCGAGAAACGCAGGGGAAAGTGACGGCCGGCAAGCGTCGCCTCCGATTCCATCGGCACCAGGGGCAGCGCAGCGCTGGCGTGAGCGACTGCGACCATGTGCACCGCAAGCGCCCGGCTCGCCTTGGCTCCCATGCGCATGTCCAGGCGGTAGAGCGCCTCCGAAGCGCCGATCCATGCCAGTCGGTCTCCTTCCGGGTAGACCATGTAGAACTCGATGTCCGGCAGTCGGCGCAGATGCGCATCGAGCGCATGCGGCCGCGCTTGCCCGCGCAAGTCGGCCAGGCGCAGCCACTGACGGAAATCGTCGGCCGCCGCCGACCACAACACGTCTTCGGGCCCTTCCACCATCATCACGCTGCCGCCGCCGGGCGTGGCCAGCAGGGATTCGAGGTCGCGGGCGCGTTGCATGCGCCCCTCTTCGTCCATGCGCCAGATCCCTTCGCGACCCGCCAGCAGGCGGTGGCGCGGCGTCATCAGGACATTGAGCCCGGCATCCTCGGAGGGCCCTTCGCCATTCGGGTAGCGCCGCAGCACAGCGGCAAGGTCGGCGTCGATGTGGAATAACCCGTCGGTCCACGTTTCCAGCCACAGGTCACCTTCTGCGTCCAGCCGCAATCCGCGCGCCTGCACGTCGAGGTCGAGGAAGATCGGCTCGCTGCGGCCCGAATCGAGATCGACGTATCCCAATCCCTGGTCGTAGGTGCCGATCCACAGCCGCTGCGGTCGCCTGGAGCTCTGCGCCAGTGCGACCGCGAGATGGGGACCGTACAGCGGGGCGGCGCTCGCACCGTCGATCGCGTGCACGCCGTAACTGGTGGCGGCAAGCAGACGCCCGGTACCGTCATCGGCCGCCTGCTCCAGCAGCGACCAGACCTCGGATTCGATCCCTTCCACGGCGCGGAAGCGGCTGCCTTCGAGCAGGAACAGGCCGACCGTGGTTCCCACGTACAGCGTTCCGTCATGGCGCAGCGCACACAGGGCGGACCCGGGCAGGCCCGAACGTTCGTCCCAGACATCCACGGCGGCATGTCCCTCGATGCGCGCGATGCCGTTGTCGAGCGCAAGCCACGTCCCCGACTCGGCATCGACGAACACGTGGCGCACCGTGGGATTGGGCAGCCCACGCTGCGGATCCAGGATCTCGACGGCGCCGCTGGCCTCGTCCAGCAGCAGCAGGCCGCCGCGCAAGGTGGCAAAGGCGATGCGGCCATCGGCGACACGCCTGGCATGGTAAAGATGGTGACGTTCGAGCAGGCGACCGGCCTCCAGCCAGTCCGGCGACAACGTCGCCTGCGCGACCCGGTAGCGCAGCAGGCCGCCGGGTCGCAGACCGATCATGAGATCGCCGTCGTCAAGGGCGAGCACCGCGTATACCGGCGCCGGCAGGTCGTCCAGTCCGGGCAGCGCTTCGAAGCCGTCGCGCCCCAGGCGCATCAGGCCGCCCCCGTCGAAATAGGTGTACACGTCGTCTCCGACCCTGAAACTGGCCGCGACCGGCGCGTGGCTGCGCAAGGTGCGCGCGCTGGTCCCGTTCAGTTCGAACACGGCGCTGTCGGTGGAGAACAACCAGCGATCCCCCAGCGCAAATACCTGCCACACATCGTGGAAGGGCGCCATGTCGTCCGGAAACCTGTCGCGCAGCGACCGGTAGCGCATGTCGCCGAACTCGTTCTCCTCCAGCAACCCGAAATCGCCCTGGGTTCCCACCAGCACACGGCCGTCGGCGGTGGTCGCCAGCGAGCGCACCGCGCGTCCGCCCAGAATCGGCACGCGCCGCCAGCGTGCGCTGTCGAAGACGAGTACCACGCCCTCGTTGCCGAAGTACATGTAGCCGCGGTGATCCTGCGCCACCGCCCAGTTCTGCGTGCCCGCGCCGTAGTCGGCGGGCGTGTACCAGGTCACGAAGGGCAGGCCGCGCGGCTCTGCGACAGCCAGCGCCGGCACCAGCAGCAGGACCATGATGATTGCGGCGCGCACGCTCATGCCGGCAAGGCTACACCAGCCATTGCTCAGCCAAGCACCAGGCGATTGCGACCCTTCGACTTGGCGCGGTACAGGGCGCGGTCGGCAGCTTCCCTCACCGCGCTCGGCTGGCGCCTTTCGCCGTCGCGCTCAGCCAGACCGATGCTGATGGTCACCTTGGCCTCGCGTGGTCCGCGCGCCCTGGCCGGACCCGGCAGACGCACACGGTCGAAGGCAATGGCTTCGCGTGTCGCCTCCAGCGCCTTTTCCGCCTGAC
>DAOMOD010000197.1:0-4082 GCA_035444205.1 Lysobacteraceae bacterium | reverse complement strand
GTTCGCCCGCCGGTGAAGAGCAGGCAGAACTCCTCGCCGCCAAATCGAAATGCGCGCGCGCCACGGGTACGCTGAAGACGTTCGGCCACACGCTTGAGCACGCGGTCGCCCGCTTCGTGTCCGTAGCGGTCGTTGAATCGCTTGAAATGGTCCACGTCGACCATGGCCAGTGCGTAGTGGCCACCCAGACGCGCCAGGGTCTCGTCCAGCGCGCGGCGGTTCGGCAACCCGGTCAGGGCGTCGTGGAAGGCCATCCGGTAGGACGCGAGCAGCACGCCTGCCACCAGGATGACGCTGGCCGTCGCGGCCGCCAGCTCCGCGCTCCAGCCGCGCGCGACGGCGCCGGGAAACAGCGCCACCAGCATGGCACCGAGCGCCAGCGCGATCGCGATGGGCAAAGCGCCACCACGCATGAACCATTGCCCCAGCGCAATCAGTACCGCCGTCCAGCCGAGCAGCATCGGCCACGCGCCGGCAATGCCGCTGTGCGGGGCCACCGCGGGCAGGAAGGGAAGCAGCCACATGGCCACCCAGGGCAGCAGCGCCAGCAACAGCGTGCGCCAGGCAAACGTTGCCGATTCCGGCACCAGAAGCAGCGGCAACGACACCAGCACCAGCATATCGAGTCCACCGGAATCTGGAAGCCACGGCCACAGCGCGGCAGCCAGCCCCAGGTACCAGGCCAGCAGTGCCACCCGCGTGCGCTGGAACATCAGCGCCAGCAGCAGCGCCAGCACCGGGGCCGCGGGCAGCAGCAGTGATAGCAGGGCAGTCTCGGTCACCCGGTTTCGCTTGCAGCGCAAAGGCGCAAAGGTAACAGCAAACAGGGGTCCCCGATGTAGGATGGCGGTCATCTGCCTGTGCGACCCTCGCAGGCCACATCGACGGAATCCCGCCATGTCCACCAGTGTCGACCTGCGCCATCAGGGCGCCACCGCCACCCTCACCCTGAACCGCCCGAAGGTGCACAACGCCTTCGATGATGACCTGATCGTCGAGCTGACTGCGGCACTGGAGCAACTGTCGGAGGACGAAAGCGTGCGTGCTGTGGTACTGACCGGCGCCGGCAAGAGTTTCTCCGCAGGCGCCGACCTCCACTGGATGCGCGCCATGGCGCGGGCTGACGAAAAGGAGAACCGCAAGGACGCAAGGCGTCTGGCCCGGCTGATGCGGACGCTCAACCACCTGCCCAAGCCGACCGTGGCGCGCGTCAACGGTGCGGCTTTCGGCGGTGGCGTCGGCCTGGTGGCCTGCTGCGACATCGCCATCGGTGTGCGCGAAGCCAGCTTCGCCCTGTCGGAAGTGCGGCTCGGCCTGGTGCCCGCGGTGATCTCGCCCTACGTGATCGACGCCATCGGCGGCCGCCAGGCACGACGCCTGTTCCAGAGCGCCGAGATCATCGACGCCGCCGAAGCCCACCGCATCGGCCTGCTGCACATGCTGGTCCCGGCAGATCAACTCGACCGCACCGTCGACGACCAGGTGGCCTTGCTGCTCAAGGGCGGACCCATCGCGCTCAGCGAAGCCAAGCAGCTCGCCCTGCGCATTGCCACAGGCAGCAGCAAGCGGCGCCTGGAACTCGAGGAGGACAATGCCGAACTCATCGCCAAGCTGCGTGTGTCGGATGAAGGCCAGGAAGGCATCGATGCGTTTCTGGGGAAGCGCAAGGCGGGGTGGGTGTGGGGCGGGGAGTAGGGAGCAGGCAGCAGGGAGCAGGGGGGAAGCATCGCGACCGCTTTTTCTTTCCGCAGCATTACTCGGATTGCCCAAGGGTGGCGCGACGGCGGCTTCGCCGCGCTCGGTCCCACGACCGCAACACCCTGTAGGAGCCCACTCGTGCGCGACCATCCGTTCGCTTCGTAGGCATGCCCAGGTCGCCCACGGGTGGGCTCCTACGGACGTTTCTCCCCGCTCCCTGCTCCCCGCTTCTCCAGTATCATCGCCGGCTTTCCCCATTGCCCGGAGTCAACGCATGACCATCGTTTCGGTGCGCGAGGCGCTGTCCGGCGCGCATGCGCCTGGTACTCGCGCCGAAGTGCGCGGCTGGGTGCGCACGCGGCGCGATTCCAAGGCCGGCCTGTCCTTCATCAACCTGACCGACGGCTCGTGCTTCGAGTCGCTGCAGGTGGTGGCGCCTGCCGAACTGCCGAACTACCAGAACGAAGTGCTGCGCCTGACGTCCGGCTGCGCCTTCGTCGCCCGCGGCGAGCTGGTGGAGTCCCAGGGCAAGCAGGCGCTGGAACTGAAGGCGGCTGCGATCGAAGTGGTGGGCTGGGTGGACGATCCCGAGACCTACCCGATCCAGCCCAAGCCGCACACCATGGAGTTTCTGCGCGAAGTCGCACACCTGCGTCCGCGCACCAACGTGCACGGCGCCATCACCCGCGTCCGCCACTGCCTGGCACAGGCGGTGCACCGCTTCTACCACGAGCGCGGCTTCTACTGGATCAACACGCCGATCATCACCGCCTCCGATGCCGAGGGCGCCGGGCAGATGTTTCGCGTGTCCACACTGGACCTTGCCAACCTGCCGCGCGGCGACGATGGCAAGGTCGACTTCCGCCAGGACTTCTTCGGCCGCGAGACCTTCCTCACCGTGTCCGGCCAGCTCAACGTCGAGGCCTACTGCCTTTCGCTCAGCAAGGTCTACACCTTCGGCCCCACCTTCCGTGCCGAGAACTCGAACACCGCCCGGCACCTCGCCGAGTTCTGGATGATCGAGCCGGAAATCGCCTTCGCAGACCTCAACGACAACGCCGATCTTGCCGAGGAATTCCTCAAGTACCTGTTCCGCGCAGTGCTGAACGAGCGTGCAGATGACATGAGCTTCTTCGCCGAACGCATTGAAAAGGAAGCCGTTTCCAGACTTGAGAAGCTGGTGGACGCGCCCTTCGAGCGCGTCGAGTACAGCGAGGCCGTGGAGATCCTGAAGAAGGCCGATCGCAGTTTCGAGTTCACCCCGGAATGGGGCGTGGATCTGCAGACCGAGCACGAGCGTTACCTCACCGAAGTGCACTTCAAGCGCCCGGTAGTGGTGATGAACTACCCCGAGCACATCAAGGCCTTCTACATGCGCCTGAACGACGACGGCCGCACCGTCGCCGCCATGGACGTGCTGGCGCCCGGCATCGGCGAGATCATCGGCGGCAGCCAGCGCGAGGAACGCCTCGATGTGCTCGACCGGCGCATGGCCCAGTTCGGCCTCGACCCCGCCCACTACCAGTGGTACCGCGACTTTCGTCGCTATGGCACCGTGCCGCATGCCGGCTTCGGCCTCGGCTTCGAGCGCCTGGTGGTCTACGTATGCGGGCTGGCCAATATCCGCGACGCCATCCCCTACCCGCGCGTACCCGGCAGCGCCGAGTTCTGATGGGCCTGGCCGAGACCTTCCTGTTGCTGCTTTCTTCGGGCACCGCCGCCTCCGGCCTGTTCGGCTACCTGATCTTCGGCACGCTGGCCTGGAAGCATCTTGAAGAACGCGATCCGGCCAGCGTGCCGGGCGGCTCCAGCCTGTCGCCGACCTTCTTCGCCTGGATCCTCAGAGGCCGCTTCCGGGCACGCCGCGACAGCAACCTGGACGGCCTCGCCGTGGCCGCCCAATGGCTCGGCTGGGCCATCGTCATCGGCGTTGCAGGCACCATCGTGTGGATCGCGCTGCAGGCGCTCTGAGTGCGGGGATTCGGTTCAAGGCGAGGAGCCATGGAGGCGCGCGTAGCACCCTGGGTACCGTTCGTGGTGAGGAGGCATCGAGCGGCGCGCATGCGAAATCCAAGTGCCGCTCATGGTGAGGAGCCTTCGAGTCCGGCGCAGCTGCAATCTGCACTCCGTTTATGGTGAGGAGCTGTCGAGGCCGGCGCAGCCGGATCGAGACAGCGTCTCGAACCACTCGAACCACTCGCAGCACCCCACCGATCACGCACGCCCTTCGAGACGGCGCTTCGCGCCTCCTCAGGGCGAACGGCCTGAAGGTTCGGTTCATGGTGAGGAGCTGTCGAGGCCGGCGCAGCCGCAATCTGCACTCCGTTCGTGGTGAGGAGCTGTCGAGGCCGGCGCAGCCGGATCGAGACAGCGTCTCGAACCAC
>DAOMOD010000196.1:0-7790 GCA_035444205.1 Lysobacteraceae bacterium | reverse complement strand
CAGGTCGAGGCGCAGTTCGTCGCCGGGCTGCCAGTAGGAGCTGATCTGCAGGATGGCGGGGCCGCTGACGCCGCGGTGGGTGATGAGCAGGTCGTGGCTGAAGGCCATGCCGTTGCAGCGCGCGGTGACCGGCAGCGCGACGCCGCTCAGGTCGGCGAAACGCTCCAGGTGCTTGCCCGACAGCGTCAGCGGCACCAGCGCCGCGCGCGTGGCGAGCACGTCATGGCCGAACTGGCGGGCCAGTTCATAGCCGAAGCCGGTGGCGCCCATGCGGGGAATCGACAGGCCGCCACTGGCTACGACGAGGGCGGGTGCCGCCAGGCTGCCGAGGCTGGTGTCGACGCGAAAGCCTGCGTCGTCTTTCGCCACCGACTGCACCGCGCAGTTGACGTCGATGCGCACGCCGGCGTCGCTGCACTCGTCGAGCAGCATCTTCACGATCAGCTTGGACGACACGTCGCAGAAGAGCTGGCCGAGTTCCTTTTCGTGCCAGGCGATGCCATGCGCATCGACCATGTCGATGAAGTCCTGCGGCGTGTAGCGTGCCAGCGCCGACTTGCAGAAGTGCGGGTTGGCGGAGATGAAGTTGGCGGGTGTGGTGCCGGTGTTGGTGAAGTTGCAGCGGCCGCCGCCGGACATCAGGATCTTCTTGCCGCAACGGTTGGCGTGCTCGATCACGCGCACGCGCAGGCCGCGCTGCCCGGCGGTCAGGGCGCACATCAGGCCGGCGGCACCCGCGCCGATGACGATGACATCCACCATTTCGACGGTGTGCGGGTGGCGTGTGGCGTTGGGGGACGCGGACAAGACTCGGAGCCGGCGGGCGGGGGCGGCCATTGTAGAGGGGGCGCGAGCGCCGGGCTGGGGCGGGCTGGCACGTATCGCAACTGCGGTGGTTCGCCAGCCATTCCGGCGCTTCGCGCCTGCACGCCGCGTCGTTTTGCGCCATCATCGCGGTTCGATTGCAAGCTGTGCGGGAGATTTGCCATGTATCCGACATCCATTGCACGACGCCGCCTGATCGCCGCGGGGCTTGCCGGTGGCGCCCTTGCCGGCCTGGGTGGCTGGTCGCGCCTGCTGGCTGCCGCCGAAGCGGCAGTCGCCCTGCCACTGGTGAAAAAGCCGATACCCTCCTCCGGCGAGCTGCTGCCAGTGATCGGCATTGGTACGTCGCGACGCTACGACGTCGGCGCCGACGAGAACGTGCGCGGCCCGCTGCGCGAGGTGATCCGTCGCTTCGCCGAACTGGGCGGCACGCTGATCGACACGGCGCCCTCGTACGGCCAGGCAGAAGGCGTGGTGGGTGATCTGGTGGACGAGACCGGCCTGCGCGATGCCTTGTTCATCGCCACCAAGGTGGGCGCCGGTCGCCACGGCGCCGAGGCCGGCATGACCGAAATGGAGGCCTCGCTGCATCGTCTGCGCAGCGACCGCAGCGATCTGCTGCAGGTGCACAACCTGGCCGGGTTCGATGCCATGCTGCCGCTGATCCGCGACTTCAAGGACCAGGGCAAGACCCGCTACATCGGCGCCAGCACCTCATCCAAGGGCCAGTACGGGGACTTCGAGGCGGCGATGCGGCGCGAGGACATGGACTTCATTCAGGTCGACTACGCCATCGACAATCGCGATGCCGCCGAGCGCATCCTGCCGCTGGCCGCCGACCGCGGCATGGCGGTGCTGGTCAACCTTCCGTTCGGGCGTGGTCGCGTGCTCCAGCATTTCCGCGGGCAGTCGCTGCCGGAATGGGCGACCGAGCTGGGCATCGCCACCTGGGCGCAGTTCGCGCTGAAGTACGTGGTGTCGCACCCCGCGGTGACCGCCGCCATTCCGGGTACGGCCACCCTGGCCTATCTGGAGGACAACCTGGCGGCGGCGCGCGGGCCGATGCCGGATGCCGCCACCCGCGAGAAGATGGCGGCGCTGATCGCGAGCGGTTGATCGAACGCGTCCACGCATTGCGGCCGATCCCGACCCGGTGCAGGATGTTCGCTGCGTCGTGTCGGTATCGGATTGCGTCCAGGGCCGTTGAGGATGTCGTGCCGTCGGCTTGAGATGTTCGTTGCGAGGCGTCCGCGGCCGTGCGGCACGGGCGTTCTCGTCCTGGCGCGCCTTCTGCTGTGGGCCGGCCTGGTCGGTCCGGTCGCGGCGCAGGTGGAGGTCGGGGTGCGCGAGGACCTGGCCTTCGATCGTCCCGAGGCCTGGGCCATGGCCTACCTGGGAGCGGCAAGCCTGTTCGCCGGGCTGGGTCCGGCCGAAGCCATCGAGGCCGGAACGGTACGACTGGGCGCCGAGTTCGGCCACATTCCGCATGTGTCCACCGAGCGTCGCCGGGTGGGTTTCGATGGCCTCAAGCTGGAAGACCTCAACAAGACGCCGGTGTTCGGCGCACTCAGGTTGCAGCTCGGACTGCCGGCGGATTTCGCCCTGGAACTGGGCTGGACGCCTCCCGTCGAGATCGGCGGAGCGCGCCCGATCGGCATGCATGGCATCGCGCTCGAACGGCCGCTTTGGCAGAGCGAACACTGGACCCTGGGCGCGCGCATCTACCACCAGCGCGGCCGGGTGCGCGGCGATATCACCTGCGACCGCGCCACGGCGGCGCAGCCGATCGGCTCGCCGGGTAATCCGTTCGGCTGCCGCGCACCGTCGCGCGATGTATTCCATCTGCGCCAGCACGGCGCTGAACTCGGCCTGCGCTGGCGTCCCGCGCACACGGCCGTGGAGCCCTTCGCCGCCCTGGCGCTCACCCGCATGCGTCCGCGCACGCAGCTCGAATCCGAGGTGTTCAACGTGATCGACCGTTCGCTGCTGACCACCCGCGGCAACATCCGCACGCTGACGCTCGGCGCCAGCTACCGGCTGCGCCCGGCCTGGGAAGTCAGCGGCGGTCTGGCCTGGACGCCGCTCGACGTGCGCCGCCCGCCCGAGCGGCAGAAAGCCAGCGACGACCTCTACAGCCTGCGCGTGATGCTGCGTCGCGACCTTCGCTGACGCACGGCCGTCTCTATGGATTGCGGCGCCCGGTTTTCGCGGCCCGGGGCCGGACGCCGCGATGCCAGGACAGGGGCTGGACCCGTGCAGGAGAGCATCGGCCGGGCTGCACCCCCGTGCAAGGGAGGATCTCCCATGGCTTCGAAAAGCCTGCTGCTTGCCGGTAGCATCATGGTCGCGCTACCGGCCATGGCCGAAGAGCACATCGTTCAACTGATCGACCACGCGTTCGTGCCGGCGCACATCACGATCCAGGTCGGCGATTCCGTGCGTTTCACCTATCCGGGCGGCATGCCGCACAACGCGCGCGCCGACGACGACAGCTTCCGTTGTTCCGAGGAATGCGGCGTGCCCAGCGGCGAGCCCTATGGCGGCCTGGGTCCGGGCGCGCCGTCGGCATCGATCTGGAGTTCGAGCCGCGTGTTCAGCCTGCCCGGCACCGTGCCGTACTTCTGTGAAGTGCACGGCGCGCCGGGTGGCGTCGGCATGGCCGGCTCGATCACGGTGCTGCCGGCGCAGGGTCCCGGCGACCCGCCCGCATT
This sequence comes from Lysobacteraceae bacterium, assembly GCA_035444205.1. Taxonomy (GTDB): domain Bacteria; phylum Pseudomonadota; class Gammaproteobacteria; order Xanthomonadales; family BPKI01; genus DAOMOD01. The sequence continues at coordinate 4,254 of DAOMOD010000196.1, read as the reverse complement.
CGAGATCAACTACGGCGTTTCCGGCCCATGGTTCAACCCCGCCATGTCCGGCCAGGGCTTCGTCATCGAGGTGGTGCCCAACCAGGAGCCGCCGCAGATCTTCCTGACCTGGTTCACCTTCCGCAGTGAGCCCGGCGGACGCGAGGCGCAGCGCTGGTTCACCGCGCAGGGCACCTTCGAACCGCCCACCGATCGCGTCGAGCTGCTGGTGTTGCAGACGCTGGGCGGCGCCTTTGGCCAGGCCGAGCCCGCGGCACAGACGAATGTGGTCGGCACCGCCGAGCTGCGCTTCCACAGTTGCGTGGCGGCCACCATCAGTTTCGAGATGATGCCCGAGGGCGATGCCGGCCCCACGTTGAGCGGCAGCATTCCCATCCAGCGACTGTCGCCGGATGTGCTGTGCGAGGAACTGGCCTCACCCTGAGCGGCGCCCGCAGGGTCGGAATCGGATGTGCCCGATGCCGGCCCCAGAGCGGTCCGCCGCGAAGGACACCAAACACAGGTCGGAGCAGACTCCACTGCATCCGGTGTAGTCTGCGCGTCCGAAAGACCGGATCCTTGCGATCGGGAAGGGCAAGAGCGGAGGGTGCATGTCCGACATCCGTGTTCGTCAGGCGGTGCTGGCCGATCTCGATGGGGTGGCTGCACTGTTCGACGCGTACCGGCAGTTCTATGGACAGGCTGCGGATCGCGATGCCGCCCGCGCATTTCTGCTGCGCCGCTTCGAACACGGCGAATCGGTGCTGTTCATCGCCGAGGCGGGCGGCGATGCGGTGGGGTTCATCCAGCTCTACCCGATGTTCTCTTCGGTGGCGCTGGCGCGCATCTTCGTGCTGAACGATCTCTACGTGCACCCGTCCGCGCGCGGCCTGGGCGCCGGCAGGTATCTGCTCGATGCCGCCACGACCTACGCCCGCGCGCTCGGCGCCGTGCGCGTGGTGCTGGAGACCACGGTGGACAACACTACCGCCCAGGCGCTGTATGCGGCGACCGGCTGGTCGCGGCAACAGGGCTTCCACGTGTATACCTTCGATCTCCTTCGATGACCCTTCTCCAAACTTCTGCGTGGGTACGTGTGAAACGGGGGCCGCTGTGGCCGCTGCTGGTCGCGCTGTGGCTTGCCCCGATCGCGGCCTGTGCGGAGGATTTCGCCTCGCGTCTGGTCGAAGCTGCGCGCGCGCAGATTGGCGTAACCACCGGCTACGACGGCAGCTACAGACAGCTCGACTACCCCGGCGGTGACCTGCCGCTGCACACCGGTGTCTGTACCGATGTGCTGGTGCGCGCCTATCGGGCACTGGGTATCGACCTGCAGGTCGCCGTGCACGAGGACATGCGGCCCAACTTCGCGGACTACCCACCGTTGTGGGGCCTCACAGTGCCCGACCGCAACATCGACCATCGCCGTGTGCCCAACCTGGAGACCTACTTCGCGCGGCATGCCGTGGTGCTCGATGCATCGGCGGATGCCGGCGCGTACCGCCCCGGCGACGTGGTGAGCTGGCGGCTCGATTCGGGCCTTCCGCACATCGGCATCGTGTCCGACCGCAGGCAAGGCGACCGCCCACTGGTCATCCACAACATCGGCGCAGGCACGCAGGAGGAAGACATCCTGTTCGCCTGGCGTGTGAACGGGCATTACCGCTACCCTCGGGATTGAATTCGATGTCGATCCGTCGCGCGCTGGTTCGTCGGATCCGATGAAGGCACTTCTTGCACCAAGATTTTCACCATCACCCGATAGGGAGAACAACATGGCTCGATATGTCGACGGTTTCGTGCTGCCGGTTCCCAAGGCCAACCTGGCGGCCTACAAGCGCATGGCGCGTCGCGCCGGCAAGATCTGGCGCGAGCACGGCGCATTGGAGTACATCGAATGCGTCGCCGACGATGCCCCGCTGGGCAAGCTCACCTCGTTCCCACGCAGCGTCAAGCTGAAGCCCGACGAGACGGTGATCTTCGCCTACATCGTCTACACCTCGAAGGCGCAGCGCGACCGCATCAACGCCAAGGTGATGAAGGACCCGCGCCTGGCCGACATGATGGACCCGAAGGCGTTGCCGTTCGACGGCAAGCGCATGATCTTCGGCGGATTCAAGGCGATGGTGGAGCTCTGAGCGGCAGCGCGCGGTCCTCAATCGGACTCCTCGCGCAGCTTGCGGATCGCTTGCTGCGCGCCGCGCGCGCGCTGGCTGAAACTGTTGTCGGCACCCATGGTGGCTTCCAGCAGGGTGATGGCATCGGCGATGCGCTGATCCGCTTCGTCGAACTGGCCCCGATGGGCGAGGATCTGCGCGAGGATGTAGTTCATGATCCCGACGTAGGGGTGCTCCGGACCCAGCGCATCCAGCGCGAGCGCCAGGGCGCGTCGCTGGATCGGCTCGGCTTCGGCGTGGCGACCCATGCGCAGCAAGGCGCGACCGACGTTGTGCGCCGAAACCAGGGCGTCAGGATGGCTCTCGCCGGCAGCACGCACTTCCGCCTGCCAGGCACGACGCAGGAATTCCAGTTCGCGCTCGCGATCACCCATCTCGCCATACAGCACACCGATGTTGTTGAGCAGGGTGCGCACGTCACGTGAGTCCTCGCCGTACAGGCGCAGCCGCGTATCCAGCGTCTCGCGCATGATGGTCTCGGCGCGCTCGAGCTGGCCGGTCTCCTGGTGCAGCAGTGCGACATCGGCAGCCACCACCAGCGTCTGGTCGTGCTCGGGTCCGAGCACCTCGCTGGCCAGCCGGTAGGCCTCCTGGTAGACGCCAAGCGACTCCTCGAACTGTTCCGCGTAATAGAGGCCGAGCGCGGTACTGCGCACGGCCTCCAGGGTGCGGATGTCGCCCGCGCCGAACAATCGGCGTTTCGCCGCAAGGTGCGCACGGTTGACCTCGATCGCATCGGCATAGCGGCCCATGGCGATGAGCGTGACGCCCTTCTGGCCGAGCGCTGAAGCCGCAAGCACACTGTCGCTCTCGACCCGCGCCAGCGCCAACTCCACACGCAACATGGAGCGTTCGTAGTCTCCGGTCTTTTCGTCGGCGCGGGCGAGCGTCAGTGCGGCCTGCGCGGCCAGCGACGGATCTGGATGTTCGAGCAGCGGTTCGAGCAGCGGCGCTACTTCGTCGTATCGCTCCCGGCTGACATGCAGGGCAGCCAGTTCCAGAGCCAGCGGCTCCCGGAAGCGCTCGGCTTCCGCGCGTCGATGCGTCAGCGCGAAGGCGGTTTCAAGTTGCAGCGCGGCGCTGTCGTACTCGGCCAGATTGCGATAGGCGCTACCCAACGCCAGACGCACCCCGGCCTCGCTGCCGGGACGACCGGCAAAGCGCGATCCGACGTGAACCGCGGCAGCATCCAGCAGCTCGCGCACGCCGACATCGCGGCGGCCGGCGACCAGCGGGTTGGCCTGTGCCAGAAGATCGTGCAGCAGAAAGTCGTTCACCGCGGAGGCGGTATCAGCTTCGACACGTGCCTGCTGTTGCGCCAGACGCATCTGCAGCGCCATGACGCTGACCACCGCGAGCACGACCAGCATCAGGGCGCTGGCCCAGGCCAGCCGGCGCCGGCGCACGCGCACGCGCGCCAGAGCATCGCGCAGGCGCACCGCCTCGCTTTGCGCCGCAGCCTCGGCTCGACGCTTTTGCCTGCGCGCCTCCAGCCCGCGCAGTCGTCGCGCCAGTTCGGCGGCATCGCCGAGCCGTCGTTCGGGATCGACGTCGGCGGCGACGGCGATGTCCTCGCGCAGCAGTTCGTCCTCGACCTCGCGATCCCAACCCGGCGCCAGCGGCCTGCGCGGGTCGGCGACGATGGCCTGGTACAGCATCACGCCGAGCGCGTAGATGTCGCTGCGCTGGGTCGGCATCTGCCCGCCGATGACCTCGGGTGCCAGATACAGCGGCGTGCCCGAACTGGAATCCCTGTCGCCACGGGTGCGGGTGAAGCCGAGCCTGGTGATGCCGAGCGCCTCGATCGCGCGCACATCCGAGAGCGCACCAATGCCGAAGTCGGCCAGACGGATCTGCAACCGGCCGTCAGCGAGGGTGCGCACCAGCACATTGGCGGGCTTGAGGTCCTTGTGCACCACGCCGACGCCGTGGGTGGCGGCCACCGCTTCGCAGGTCTGGGCGATGGCCTCGACGCGATCCTTGAGGGTGGCTTCGCCGGCGATCCAGGCGGCGAGATCGCCGCCTGCGATCCACTCCGACTCGGTGAAGTAGGGCGGCTCGTCCAGGTTCCAGTCGAGGATCTGCACCACCGGGGCGG
>DAOMOD010000195.1:0-7806 GCA_035444205.1 Lysobacteraceae bacterium | reverse complement strand
CAGAGCGCCATGTTCGACCGCAACACCCTGATCATCGCCTACGACCCGCTGCGCGGCGAACCGCGCGGCTCGCGCAAGCGCGGACTGTCCAGCGTGCTGGAGCGTGCCCGTGGCCTGATCGGGCTGGAAGCGGCGCAGGCGTCGGTGGTGCGTGCCGCGCACGCGGAAGCCGCCAGGGGCGGCGTGCGCATGACCACCGGGCTGCTGGAGCTGCCCTACGACCAGGCGCCCGAGGTGACCAAGCCGGAAGATCTCGGCGACTGCATCGACTGCACCATCTGCGTTCAGGTCTGCCCCACCGGTATCGATATCCGCAACGGCCTGCAGTACGAATGCATCGCCTGCGGCGCCTGCGTCGATGCCTGCAACGAGGTGATGGACAAGGTCGGCTATCCGCGCGGGCTGATCCGCCATACCACGCAGAACGCGGTGGATGGCAGGCCCTCGCGGGTGCTGCGTCCGCGCGTACTGGTGTACGGCGTGCTGCTGCTGGCGATCTTCATCGGCTGGTCGGTGGCCATCAGCCAGCGCACACCGCTGATCGTCGACGTGCTGCGCGACCGCAACGCGCTGTATCGCGAGACGCTGGACGGCATCGAAAACGCCTATACGCTGAAGATCTCCAACAAGGACACGCAGACGCAGCGCTTCCGCATCGAAGTGACTGCCGCCGAAGGCATCGAGCTGGTCGATGCGCCGATCATCGCCGAGGTCGCGGCGGAGTCGGTGCTGAATCTGGTGGTCACACTGCGCGCCCCGGCCGGCAGCATGGCGGGACGCAACGACGTAAGCTTCATCGTGACCCGCGAGGACGAGGCTGGCGTGCAGGCGATCCGGCCGACACGTTTCTTCGGCCCGCTGTGAGGACGAGAAAATGAACCACGACCAACGCCGCACAAGGGATCCCCTCTCCCCCCGGGAGAGGGGCAGGGGAGAGGGTCCGACCGAAGCGCAGCGCAACACCACCGGCATGCAGCAGGCCGAAGTGCGGTGCACCCCCTCGCCCCCTGCGGGGGACCTCCCCCGCGGCTTTCCGCCGCAAGGGAGGGAGTCCGGTCGCTCGGCGGCCATCGGTGACGCATCGGTTAGCGCGGCGCACGATGCCCCCTCGCCCCCTGCGGGGGACCTCCCCCGCGGCTTTCCGCCGCAAGGGAGGGGAGCCGGTCGCTCGGGCTTCCTGCCCGAGCGGGCTTGGTATTGGGAACCCATGGTCTGGCTGGTAATCGGCATCCCGTTGGCCACCGTCATCGCCGGTCTCAGCACCGTGGCCACTGCCATCCATGCAGGCAACGTCGATTCAGTCATCGACCCGGTCAAGCGCACCGGCACGATGCAGGAATTCAAGATGAGTGGTGACCGCGCGGCGGCACGTCTGGGGCTCACGGCCGAAGGTCACGTCGATGCCGACACCCAGGCGCTGCGCCTGCGCCTGGCCGGCGATCTGCCATCGGCTTCGCAACTCAGGCTCACCTTCGCGCATCCGGTGCGCACCTCGGAAGACCGCTCCACGCTGATCATCGCGAACGGCAATTCCGAGTTCCTCGGCCGCGCCGACATCGTCCTGGATCACGATTGGAACCTCATCCTGGCGCCCGAGGATGGCAGTTGGCGGCTGGTCGGGCGCTTCGTCGCCCATGCCTCGGCTTTCGAACTGCGCCCGGCGCTGCCCGGGGACTGAAGTGCCCGACGCACCTGTCACCCGGTCCGAGCCCCTCTCCCCCCGGGAGAAGGGTTGGGGTGAGGGTCCGCCCGCAGCGCAACGCCACGCGGCCATCGCCCCGTTCAACATCGGCGGCGGGGTCGCCCACGGGTGGGCTCCTACAATGCGCGGCGCTGTAGGAGCCCACCCGTGGGCGACCATTCCCCTGCCCAAAACGGTGCCCGATGTTCCCCTTGGTGGGCGCCACAGCCGGCCATGACCTCCGCCTGCTTCCACTGCGGCGAAATGCTGCCGGCGCGTCCGGTCAACGTGGACCTGGACGGTGCCCGGCGCGCCATGTGCTGCGGCGGCTGCGCAGCCGCCGCCGCGTGGATCCGCGATGCCGGCCTCGGCGACTACTACCGGCTGCGTACCGCCGACGGCCAGAAGGCCGACGAGGTGCCGCTCGACTTCTCCGCCTGGGATCGCGCCGACCTGCTCGCCGAACACAGTCGCAAGGTCGGCGACAGGCGCGAGATCACCGTGCTCGTCGAAGGCATCCGCTGCGCCGCCTGCGCCTGGCTGATCGGCCGCGCGTTGTCCGACATGCGCGGCGTGATCGAAGCCGAACCCAACGCCGTGACCGGCCGCCTGCACCTCTGCTGGGACCCAGACGCAACGCCGCTGTCGCGCATCCTCGATCGCCTGGCCCACCTTGGCTACCGCCCGCACCTGGCCACCGGCGAGGAGGCCGAAAAGGCGCGCAGTGCCGAACGCCGCGACATGATCAAGCGCCTGGCCGTCGCCGGCATCGGCAGTCTGCAGGCGATGATGTTCGCCGAGGCGCTGTATCTCGACTTCCACAGCACCATGCCCGAGGCCACCCGCGACTTCTTCCGCTGGCTGACCTTCCTGGTGTCGACGCCGGTGGTGTTCTACGCCGGCTGGCCGTTCCTGGCCGGCATGGCGAACGAGTTGCGCCTGCGCCGCTTCGGCATGGACACGCTGATCGCCACGTCGGTGCTGATCGCCTATTTCGCCAGCCTGGTGGAGACCCTCCGCGGCGGACCGCATGTGTGGTTCGATGCCGCGGTGATGTTCGTGCTGTTCCTGCTGGTGGCACGCTTTCTGGAACGCATGGCACGGCGCAAGGCGCAGAGCGCCGTGGATCACCTCGCACGAGCGCGCCCCGCACTGGCCTGGCAGGAGCGCGACGACGGCAGCCTGATGCAGGTGCCGCTGCACACATTGGCGCAAGGCGATCGCGTGTTCGTGCGCGCAGGCGAGACGGTGCCCGCGGATGGTGTCCTGCTCGACACCGCCGACCTCGACGAGGCGCTGCTCACCGGCGAATCGAGGCCGGTGCAACGCGGGCCGGGCGAGCCCGTGCACGCCGGTAGCATGGCGGTCGGCCGCCCGCTTCGCCTCGAAGTGCGCCGCACCGGCCAGGACACCCTGCTGTCGCACCTGGTACGCCTGGTCGAACGCGCGCAGGCCGGCCGCCCGCACATGGCGCATCTGGCCGACGCCGTCGCCTCGCGTTTCGTGGTCGCGCTGTTCGCCATCGCCGCCGTGGTGGCCGTGGTGTGGATCCAGGTGCAGCCCGAACGCGCCTTCGAGGTGACACTGGCGGTGCTGATCGTGTCGTGCCCGTGCGCCTTGTCGCTGGCCATTCCCGCCGCACTGGCCGCCGCGCACGCGCGTCTGTCCGCCATGGGCGTGCTGGTGCTCAGGCCCGACGCGCTGGAAACGCTGGCGCGCGTGGATACCGTGCTGCTCGACAAGACCGGGACGCTGACGCAGGGACGCATGCGTTTGCTCGAAGTGAGCCTGGCACATCATGTTGCCCCTGTAGGAGCCCACCCGTGGGCGACCACGGGTTCGCACGCCCGGGATGCTCATGTCGCCTTCGGGTGGGCTCCTACAACAGCAGTGGCCCTGCGCATCGCCGCAGCATTGGAACGTGGCAGCCAGCATCCCATCGCCGCCGCCTTCGCCCGCGACGACGCGCCGCAGGCCAGCGACGTGCAGGTCATTCCCGGCCTGGGCATCGAAGGCGTCGTCGAAGGGCAGCGCTGGCGCCTCGGCCACGGCGCCTTCGTCGGTGTCGACAACGACGCCGACGACGCCATCCATCTCGCCCTGGTCAGCGATACATCCTGTAGGAGCGGCGACAGCCGCGATCCAGAGTTCGAGCGCGACGAGGCGCCCATCGCGGCTGTCGCCGCTCCTACCCAAGGCATGGTGGCTTCCCGCGTCGTCCCCGGAGCACCCCAAACCGTTCGTGGTGAGGAAGGCGGAGCGAGACCGCAGGCCGAGGCCTCCCCGACCGTTCGTGGTGAGGAGCTGTCGAGGCCGGCAAAGCCGGATCGAGACAGCGTCTCGAACCACTCGAGCCACCCTGGCTACCCCAGTCCGACTCTCCACCCCATCGCCCGCTTTCGCATCGGCGACACGCCACGCAGCGATGCCGGGCGCGCGATCACCACACTGCGCGCCCGCGGCCTCGAGCTCGAAGTGCTGAGCGGCGACGCCGCGTCCCCTGTCACCGACCTCTGCCGCAGCCTCGGCATCGACCGCTTCCGCGCCCGCCAGCGCCCGCAGGACAAGCTCGCCCGCGTGCGCGCACTGCAGGGGCGGGGCCACGTGGTCGCCATGCTCGGCGACGGCATCAACGACGCCCCGGTGCTGGCCGGTGCCGATGTTTCCATCGCCATGGCGGGCGGCGCGCCGCTGGCCCATCGCGCCGCCGATGTGGTGCTGATGGGCGAATCGCTCGGTCGCGTACCCGATACGCTGTCCCTGGCCCGCGACACGCGTCGCCTGGTGCGCCAGAACCTGGCCTGGGCGCTCGGCTACAACCTGATCGCCCTGCCCTTCGCTGCGCTCGGCTTCGTCACACCGTGGATGGCGGCCATCGGCATGGCGGCCTCGTCGCTGATCGTCACCCTGAACGCGCTGCGCCTGGCGCGTGCACCGCGCCGTCGCACACCCGTCCCCACCACCCTCACCCGCGAGGCCACCGCGTGAGCGCGCTGATCATGCTCATTCCGGTCAGCCTGGTGCTCCTCGGCATCGCCGTCTGGGCCTTCTTCTGGGCAGTCAACAAGGGCCAGTTCGACGACCTCGACACCCCGCCGCTGCGCATCCTCGAAGACGATCCGCCGGCAGACCGGGATTCGGGAGTCGCACGTGCAGAGTCGGACGAGTAGCACAAGCACCATGGCCAGCGAATCGCCGCTACCTTGCTCCTTCCCCCGCCTGCGAGCAAATCGCCGCTGCCTTGCTCCTTCCCCCGCCTGCGGGGGAAGGTTGGGATGGGGGCGCTCTTGATCCTGCTCCCGCAGCAAAGAAGCGCAGGTTCCTCTCCCCTCTCCCCTCGGGGCGATGAGGCGCGCTTGCGAGCCACTGGCTCGCGCGCCGAAGAGCGCCCTCGCGCCAGCGCGAGGGCCGGGGGTTGCTTGGCGAAGCGTAGATGAGCCTAGCAACGGGGCCGGGGGTGAGGGTCCGGCCGCAGCAAAGCGCCCCACGTACCCATCACCATCGGCATTCAACACCCATCCCGCCGCCCTGACTTCGCTCCCCATGCCCCTCGACCTCATCACACTGACAGCCGCCTTCCTTGCTGGCCTGCTCGGCAGCGTGCACTGCGCGGTGATGTGCGGCGGGCTGGCCAGCGGCTTTGCCGCATCGACGGGCGCGGGACCGGGCCACGCCACATTGACCGCCGCGATCCACCTCAACCTCGGCCGGGTGCTCGGCTACACCCTGGCCGGCCTGCTCGTCGCCGGCATCGGCGCCGGCATCCTGCGCACGGTCGACATCGACACCCTGGCCTTCGCCCTGCGTCTGGCCGTGGGCGCTGTGCTGATCCTGGTCGGCCTGCGCCTGCTCGACCGCAAGGGCCGCCTCGCCTTCCTGTCCACCCCGGGCGGCTGGCTGTGGAAGCGCATCCATCCCATGTCGAAAGCCCTGCTGCCCGCCGACCGCGCCTACAAACAGGTGGCACTTGGCGCGCTATGGGGCTGGATTCCGTGCGGCCTGTCGTGGACCATGCTGTTCGCCGCCTGGTTCACCGCCGACGCCCTGCACGGCGCACTGACCATGGCCGCCTTCGGCCTCGGCACCCTGCCTGCCATGCTGCCGCTGACCTGGGGCAGCGGCCGACTGGCGCGACGGCTTTCCACCGGTAGCAGCCGCACCCTGCTGGCCGCCTTTGTGATCGTCGCTGGCGTCATCACCCTCGCCGCACCCCTACTTGCGCAGGTGCCCGCCATTCACGCCGTGCTTGAGCGCCTCGGCTGCCGCACGCTACCGCCGGGTTGATGGCGGGAAGAACTCCCGCCCCCAGGTGTAGTACACAGGAACCGTCGCATGATGCGGCGAACGGAGACTTGCTCGTGACCCGATCCCCTGGCCTGCTTCTCTCGATTGTTGGTGCCGCCGTACTGGCCTTGGCGTTGGCATGGCTGATGCGATCGCCAGCCGCGCCGGTACTGGTGGCTTCGGACGCCGACATGGTCATGCATGTCTATGATGTGCCGCCGGATCGCGCCGAGGAGATCCGCAACTCCCTGCGCGTCGTGCTGTTCTCGAGCAGTGAACGGCGCACGCCGATCGGACACGCCTCGGTGCCGATACCGGGACAACTCGTGGTACTGGCTCCGGCAACACTGCACGCCTCCATTGAGTCAACCGTCAGGGCGCTTGGCGAGCAAGGCACTGTGGCCGTCGAGGCGACACCGCCCGGGCGCGTCCGGCTGGAAGCCTGGCTGGCGACGCCGGCTGGCTCGGAAGTCGACGACCCACGCCTCGCGGCTGTACTCCCCGCGCTGGATGCTGTACGTCCCACCTTTGGCGATGTGCGGTTCGCCCTGGTCAGCCGGGCGTTCTCGCTTGCGCGCGACGACGGCGGTCGGGTCTCGCTCATGGGTGGAGCCTTCAATGGCGACGCCAGTCTTCGACCAGCGCCCGACGGGGTCCATGCGTCGCTATCGCTGCAGGTGTGGTCAGGACGTGGAACGCGACAGTTCAGGTCCGACGTCGAACTGCCCGACGGCAAGCCGCAGATCATCGCCCTGATCTCGGACGGCGGCAGGATCGAAGAGGAGGCGAGCGACCTCATTCTCATCTTGGTCGCCCATCGCGTCGACGACTGATTTTCCGGCCATGTCGCTGGAGCGCGACGAACTGGAGCGCTGCTACTTGCGCCTGGAAAAGCCACTGTTCAATGTACTCTACCGATGGCTGTGGGACGATGGCGATTGTCAGGACGTGATCCATGACAGCTTCATGCGCATCTGGTCGCAACGCCGGCGTGTCGACCCGGCACGCATCGAATCGCTGGTCTACGCTACCGCGCTCAACCTGGCACGCAACCGCCTGCGCTGGCGGCGCCTGTGGCGCTGGACCGGGCTCGCGGAAGACGACCCCGACCACGGCGAGTCGCCGGACAGGCATGCGGAACGCGAAGCCGAGTCGGAGCGGCTACGCGGCGCATTGGAGTCGCTGCCCACTGACGCGCGCGACGTCGTCCTGCTGTCCGAGTTCGCGGGCATGAGCACCAGCGAGATCGCCGAGACCCTTGGCATTGCGCCCGGCACGGTCGCATCTCGCAAGCACCGCGCCCTGGCACGGCTGCGCGAGTTGCTGGCGTCCCCATCGAGCGCGGCCACGGACCGCGGAGAGCGCAATGGGTGAGTTCGATCGCGAATGGTCCTGGCGGAATCCGCCCGCCGGCGGTCTTGATCGACTGCGCGCAGCCTTGGACGCGCAGACCGCCGACAATGAGCCTTCGCCGGCCTTCGCCCTGGCGCCCCTGCTCAGCTTTGTGCTGACGCTGGTGATGGCGACGATGTTGTTCGGCTATCCAGGAGACGCGCGGTTGGCCGTCAGCGAGTCGCACCTGCGCGCGCTGACCAGGCCTGAAGGCGTCGATAAGGCGCGGCCCGCAGACAACCTCCACTTGGTCAGCGAAACTGGGGAGGGCGTGCGCCTCTACCTCGTCGTGATGCGCGAGGGTCCACCGGCGGCCGAAGCGCCGTAAGCGAACCGTCGGCGCAAGTCCCCATTCGTGGTGAGGAGGCATCGAGCGGCGCAACGCGCACCCCACAACCGTTCGTGGTGAGGAGGCATCGAGCGGCGCGAAGCGCCGTCGAGAGGCCGTC
>DAOMOD010000194.1:1330-7808 GCA_035444205.1 Lysobacteraceae bacterium | reverse complement strand
TACGCAAGCGCGGCCCTGTAGGAGCGGCTTCAGCCGCGACCGACGCCTCGCGAGGATGCCGTGCCCGGGTCGGGGCTGAAGCCCCTCCTGCAAGAGCCATGTCCCTGTAGAGCGCACCCCGTGCGCGACCGTCCCGTCGCTTCGATGTCGGCGCCCGGTCGCCCACAAGGTGGGCTCTTACGCAAGCGCGGCCCTGTAGGAGCGGCTTCAGCCGCGACCGACGCCTCGCGAGGATGCCGTGCCCGGGTCGGGGCTGAAGCCCCTCCTGCAAGAGCCATGTCCCCGTAGAGCGCACCTCGTGCGCGACCGTCCCGCCGCTTCGATGCCGCGCCCATGTCGCCCACAGGGTGGCCCCTGCTCAAGCGTCATGCCCAGGAACGACCCGGCAGGCGTTCACAGGACATCAGCGCGGCGATTTCGGCAGGCGCAGCACCCGTGTGTCGCAGATCCGGTCGGCCAGAGAGCGGCGCTCGCGATCGAACAGCACGGGCAGCAGGCCGAGGCCCAGGGGCAGGAGTTGCAACAGTGCCCAGACCGCGCGCTTGATGGCCAGCCGCCAGCCCAGCGCTGCGCCTTGAGCGTCAACCAGGCGCAGTCGCCAGGCGCGCATGCCAAGCGTCTGGCCGGCGCGCTGCCAGGAAAGCGCCAGGTACAGCACCGTGACCGCCACGACCGCGGCCAGCAAGGCGAACCGCGCCGCTCCGGTCAATGCCTCTCCACCATTCAGCGCGACTCCGACCAGGCCGACCAGGAACCACAGGGCGATCACCGGGAGCAGGTCATAGACTGCGGCCAGCAGGCGCGGGACAGGACCGGCGTAGCGTACCGACGGCTGCTCGTTCATGTTGCAATGCAATGCAATGGAAGCATCATGCTTGACCTCTCACAAGCTGAACTTTCGGGGACCCGCCTCATTTTGTTGCTGCAATCGCACATCGATCGACGTCGATCCTGGCTTGCGCTGGAAGCGGCCGCGCTGCTACCGTCCGCGCCTCGCCGCCTGGGTCTGTAGCGATCTCACCACATCCGGTCGTCCGCCGCGACGTTTGCGCACGTGGGTGGATCGTGCCCTCGGCGGCGGGCACTCCTGGTCGGAGTCGGGTCTGGTCCTTCAGTTTTCCACAGGGGCAGGCTATTCTGGTCAGCGGAGGCTGTTCGAAATCCCCATGCCATCAGCGACGCTGTCGGGCCGACGGCGACGACGAAGTGTTCGCTGCGGGTGGGTGACATCGAACAGAGCCGCTTAGTTTTCCTTCCCATGCAACTGGACGGGGTCATGTCGATCGCAAGCCTTCCCAACCGCGCCATCAGCGCCTGCCTGGCGGCCCTGCTCGGAGCCTTCACCGGTTCCGCCGCCGCGCAGTCCGAAGTGCTCAGCACCACGGTGCAGACGCAAACGCAGATGAATCAACAGGCGCAGCAGACGCAACGGCGCATCAACCAGCTCGCCGAAGAAACCGAAGAGCTGCTCGGCGAATACCGCCGCGTCATCCGCGAGACCGAGAGTCTGCGCGTGTACAACCAGCAGCTCGAGCGTGTCGTCGCCAATCAGCGCGAAGAGCTCGCCGGTGCCGAGCGCACACTGGAGCAGCTCGAGACCACCAACCGCGGCATCGTGCCGTTGATCATCGAGATGATCGACACGCTCGACAAGCTGGTCGAGGCCGATGTGCCGTTCCGCCTCAAGGAGCGTCGCGATCGCGTCAACGAGCTTAAGGACATCATCGATCGCGCCGATGTCACCACCTCGGAGAAATACCGGCGGGTGATGGAGGCATTCCAGATCGAGATGGAATACGGCCGCACCACCGAGTCCTATCCTGCCGAGCTGGCCGATACCGGGCGCAACGTGGACTTCCTGCGCGTGGGTCGTACCTTGCTGATCTGGCAGAGCCTGGACGGCCAGTCGCAGGGCTGGTTCAACCCCAACACACGCAGTTGGGAGCCGCTCGACAACAGCCACCGGTCCGCCATTCGTGACGGTCTGCGCATCGCCAAGAACCAGGCCGCGCCGAACCTGGTGATTCTCCCCGTTCCTGCCCCGGTGAAGCCGTGATGACGACGACCAACCGTATTCTCTCGATTGTTGCCGTCGGCCTGGTGCTGGCGGCGTCCCCGGCGTTCGCCCAGCAGGCCGGCACGCTGGACGATCTGCTGCGCCAGACCCAGCAGGCCATGCAGGCCGAAGGCCGCATCAATCAGCAGCGCGAGCAGGAATTCCTGCAGAACCGCAACCAGCAGCGCCAGTTGCTGGAGCGCGCACGTGCCGAGCGTCGCGCCGAAGAGGTTCGCAGCGATCGACTGCGCAGCGAGTTCGACGAGAACGAAAAGGCGCTGCAGGATTTCGAGACGCGGCTGGCCGAGCGCCAGGGCAACCTGGGCGAGATGTTCGGCGTGGTGCGTCAGGTTGCAGCCGACGTTCAGAGCCAGTTCGACAACTCGGTGGTGTCGGCGCAGATCCCCAACCGCACCCGCTTTCTCGCCACCATTGCCCAGCGCAAGGAACTGCCCAACCTGACCGAACTGCGCCAGCTCTGGTTCGAAATGCAGCGCGAAATCACCGAATCGGGCAAGACGGTGACCTTTACCGCTGATGTCCGCAACGCCAACGGTGAGCTGATGCGCGGGCAGACGGTGAGCCGCCTCGGCGTGTTCAATGCCGTGGCCAACGACAAGTTCCTGGTATGGAACCCGGGTGACGGTCCCTACGAGGGCACCCTGGCCGAGCTGCGCAAGCAGCCTGCCGACCGCTATACCGGCACCATCCGCAGCTGGGATCGCGCCTCCGCCGGCAGCACGGCCCCGCTGGCCGTCGACTTCTCGCGCGGCGCCATCCTTTCGCTGGTGATCGACACACCGGCACTCAGCGAGCGCATCGAACAGGGCGGCATCGTCGGCGCCGTCACCCTGGCGCTTGGCGCGCTGGGTCTGCTGATTGCCCTGATCCAGGGTCTGCGCCTGTTCCTGGAAGGCGCCAAGATGAGCCGCCAGCTCAAGAGCGAGGACGCCGACCAGGGCAACGCCCTGGGCCGCGTCATGGCCGTCTACACCGAGAACCCGGGTATCGACGTCGAGACCCTGGAGCTCAAGATGGACGAGGTCATCCTGCGCGAGACCGGGCGTCTTGAATGGGGCCTGCAGATCGTCAAGGTGCTGTACGTGGTGGCGCCGCTGCTGGGTCTGCTGGGTACCGTCATCGGCATGATCCAGACCTTCCAGCAAATCACCCTGTTCGGTACCGGCGATCCGAAGATGATGGCAGGCGGCATTTCCATGGCCCTGGTCACCACGGTGCTGGGCCTGTGCGTGGCCATTCCGCTGACCATCCTGCACTCGATCCTGGCCTCGAAGTCCAAGGCGCTGGTGCGTACCCTCGAGGAACAGAGCGCCGGCATCGTCGCCCTGCTGGCGGAGAGGCGTCATGGTTCTCATCAGTGAATTCCTGGGTACCATCCAGGACTTCATTGAACTGGGAGGCCCTGTCCTCTACGCGGTGATGGCGGTGCTGTTCGCCATGTGGACCTTCATCATCGAGCGGTTCTGGTTCATCAGGTTCGTGTACCCGAAACAGCGCGACGCGATCCTGGCCGACTGGGACGGGCGTCTCGACACCACCTCCTGGTACGCCAGGCGGGTGCGCGAGATGTGGGTGTCGCAGGCGGCGCTGGACCTGAACCGCGGGCTGCTGATCATCAAGACCTGCGTCGCGGTGTGCCCGCTGCTCGGCCTGCTGGGTACCGTGACCGGCATGATCCTGGTGTTCGACATCATGGCCATCGTCGGCACGGGCAATGCCCGTGCCATGGCCGATGGCGTGTCCCAGGCCACGGTACCGACCATGTCGGGCATGGTGGCGGCGCTGTCGGGCATCTACTTCAGCGACAAGCTGGAGCGCACCTACCGCGAAGAGACGGAACACCTGGAAGACCTGCTGCAGCACCACTAAATGACAGGAACGCCGGGGAACTTTGCCCCGGTTTCGCCCCTCCCAAGGGGTAGACCCGGGGTCGGACACCCGGCGTTCCGGCCGATCACCGAGAGAGCGCAATCATGGCCAGACGCCACAGCCAGCAAGACGAAGCCGAGATCAACCTGACGCCGATGCTGGACGTCGTGTTCATCATGCTGATCTTCTTCATCGTCACCACCTCGCT
This sequence comes from Lysobacteraceae bacterium, assembly GCA_035444205.1. Classification (GTDB taxonomy): domain Bacteria; phylum Pseudomonadota; class Gammaproteobacteria; order Xanthomonadales; family BPKI01; genus DAOMOD01. The sequence continues at coordinate 3,654 of DAOMOD010000194.1, read as the reverse complement.
CGTCAAGGAAGCGGGCATCGAGGTCAGCCGCCCCACCGCGACGCAAGCGGACCCCAAGCCCAAGGCCAGCATCATGGTCGCCATCACCGAATCGGGGGCGATCTACATGCAGAAGCGCGAGATCGACCTGCGCGCGGTGCGCGCCAATGTCGAGCGCGCGCGCGCCGAGAATCCCGAGGGCAGCGTCATCATCATTGCCGACAAGGGTTCGCGTACCGGCATCCTGGTCGACGTGATGGACCAGGTGAAGGCGGCAGGTGTGGAGGAGATCTCCGTGGCCGCGCAGCAGCCGCCGGCGGGAGGCTGACCCCATGTCCTATCCCGTGAGGATGTTCGGTTCGATGGCCCTCGCGGTGCTGGTAACGCTGGGCCTGTTCTGGTTCATGCAGTCGCTGATCGCGGGCACGGGCCGATTCGACCGCGGCGAGCCACCGCCCGGCATCCGTTTCGGCGAGGTCAAGGTGGATGACACCCTGCAGGTGCGCGAACGGCGCATTCCGCCCAAGCCGCCACCGCCCAAGGAGCCGCCACCGCCGCCGCAGATGACCCTCCAGCGCGTGGACCAGGTGGTATCGCCGCTGCCGCAGCTCAACATGCCCAACCTGAATCTGCGAATTGGCGGTACGGGTCCGTTCCTGGGCGGCTTCGGCACCGCCGACATGACCCAGGAAGGCGACATCATTCCGCTGGTGCGCATCGAGCCGCAGTATCCGCGGCAGGCTGCGCTGGCGCGCATCGAGGGCTGGGTGGAGGTGGAATTCACCATTACCGAGACCGGCTCGGTGGCCGACCCGCGCGTGGTCCGTGCCCGACCGCCGCGGGTGTTCGATCGCGAGGCCATCCGCGCCATCCTGCGCTGGCGCTTCAAGCCGCGTGTGGTCGACGGTCAGCCGGTGCCGCGTCAGGCCACGCAGATCATCGACTTCAAGCTCGCCGAAGAGTGAGGTGATGCCATGAGCATGATCCGCATCCACCTGGCCGCATGGCTGCTGGCTATCGCCGCTGCATGTCTGCTTGCCACCAGCTTTGCTGCGTCGGCACAGCAGGCGCGTGGCGCACAGAGCGAGGCGCAGCAACATCGACCGACCAAGACCCGAGACCAGCGTCAGGGGCTGATCTCGTCGGAGCGCCTGCACCGCGATCTCACCCGCATCTACGAGCAGATCGGCGAAGAGAAGTACACCGAGGCCATGGCTGGCCTCACCAACGTGCTCAACCGTTCCGGTCTGTCCGACTTCGATCGGGCGACGGTGATCCAGGCGCGCGGTTTCGTCTACTCCGTGCAGGACCGTCTCGATCTCGCCCTGCGCGACATGCAGGAAGTGGTGCGCATGGACGTGCTGCCGAATCACGCCCATTTCCAGATGATGTACCAGATCGCCACGGTGTACATCATGATGGAGCAGTTCGAGCAGGGACTGCGTGCGCTGGACGAATGGTTCGCCTACACCGACACTGTCACGCCGGCGGCCTACGAGATGCAGGCCAGCGCGTACGCGCGCCTGGAGCGCTACCGAGAGGCGCTTGGTGCCATCGAGCGGGCCATCGCCATGCGCCCGGACGGACCCGACACCTGGTACCAGCTCAAGATGGCGGCGCATTTCGAGCTCAAGCAGTATCCACAGGCGGCACGGGTGCTGGAGTTCCTGATCCAGCGCGACCCCAACCGCAAATCCTACTGGACGCAGCTCATCTCCATGCACATGGCCATGGACGACACCCGCAGCGCGCTGTCGGTGTCGGCGCTGGCCCACCGCAAGGGTCTGCTCGATCGCGAGACGGAATGGGTGCAGTTGTATCAGCTCTACAGCTATGCCGAAGTGCCCTACAAGGCTGCGCAGATCCTCGAGGAAGGTCTGAGCAAGGGCATCATCGAGAGCACGCAGCGCCGCTGGGAAGACCTCGGCAATGCCTGGTACAGCGCACAGGAGATGGACAAGGCGCTGGCCGCCTACACGCGCGCGGGCGCGCTCTCGGCCGACGGCAAGCTCGACATGCAGCGCGGCTACATCCTGGTCGACCAGGAGAAGTGGGCGGAAGCGGAAGCTGCCCTGCAGGACGCCGTGCGCAAGGGAGGTTTGCCGCGCGCCTGCAATGCCCACCTGCTGCTTGGCATGGCACAGTTCGAGCAGCGCAAGGTGCAGGCCGCAGCCGGCAGCTTCAATCGCGCCGTATCCGACGAGCAATGCCGCCGTGCGGCACAGCAGTGGCTCAACCATATCCGCGAAACGAGCGCGCCGACGCAGCCGACGCTGCCGCCGGAACCGGAAGACGAGCAGGTCGGTCCGGAATAGTGGGCCGGGCCAGGTTTCATCCTGCGACGG
>DAOMOD010000194.1:0-1320 GCA_035444205.1 Lysobacteraceae bacterium | reverse complement strand
CGCCTTGGCGCCCCGTCGCGCTTGTGGAACAGGGCATGGGCGGTCCGACCCGACTGAGGGGCGCGACGCCGAACGTATCCTCGGCGGACCAGGGCGATATCGATCTGTTTCTCGACCGCCTGTGGTCGGAGGACGGCCTCAGTCGCAATACGCTGGACGGCTATCGCCGCGACCTGCAGGCGGCGGCGAGCGCCCTGCCGCCGGGGCGGCGTCTGCTTGCTGCGGCAAGCGCCGACATCTATTCGCTGCTGGCCGGCCGTGTCGCACAGGGTTACAAGCCGCGCAGCAACGCGCGCCTGCTGTCCACGCTGAGGCGCTTTTACGCGCAACAGCTCAGGCTTGGCCGCATCGCCGTCGATCCCAGCGCCGACCTTGATGCCCCCAGGCTGTCGCGCGGCGTGCCGCGGGCGCTTTCCGAATCGCAGGTCGACGCCCTGCTCGCAGCGCCTGACGTCGATTCACCCGAGGGGCTGCGCGAGCGCGCGATGCTGGAACTGATGTACGCATGCGGCCTTCGCGTCAGCGAACTGGTGGGACTTGACCTCGGCGCATTGAATCTGCGCCAGGGCGTGGTGCGGGTGTCCGGCAAGGGCGGCAAGGATCGCCTGGTGCCGGTGGGCGAAGAGGCTCTGGGCTGGCTGGAGCGTTACCTGCGCGAGGCGCGCTCGACGCTGCTCGGGGAGCGTCGCAGCGAACGCCTGTTTCCCGGCCGCCGCGCCGAAGCCATGTCGCGCCAGGTATTCTGGAGCACGGTCAAGAGTCTGGCGCGGAAGGCGGGGATCGACAGCACCCTGTCGCCGCACAGCTTGCGCCACTCCTTTGCCACCCACCTGCTGAATCGCGGCGCCGACCTGCGCGCCCTGCAAATGCTGCTTGGCCACGCCAGTCTGTCGACGACGCAGATCTATACGCTGGTGGCCAAGGAGGGATTGAAGCGCCTGCACCAGCGCCACCATCCGCGCGGCTGATCCTGAGCACGCCAGCCCCCTGAAGCCCAAGGAGCGCAGCCGGATCGAGGGCTTCTTGCGCAACTCTCTCGTCGCTTCAATGCAGGGTTCTGGTCGCCCACGAGGTGGGCTCCTACGCAAGCGCGGCCCTGTAGGAGCGGCTTCAGCCGCGACCGACGCCTCGCGAGGATGCCGTGCCCGGGTCGGGGCTGAAGCCCCTCCTGCAAGAGCCATGTCCCTGTAGAGCGCACCCCGTGCGCGACCGTCCCGTCGCTTCGATGTCGGCGCCCGGTCGCCCACAAGGTGGGCTCTTACGCAAGCGCGGCCCTGTAGGAGCGGCTTCAGCCGCGACCGACGCCTCGCGAGGATGCCG
>DAOMOD010000193.1:1342-7942 GCA_035444205.1 Lysobacteraceae bacterium | reverse complement strand
GCAGCATCAGCTTCATCGCCTCGGCCGAGGGCGGCGTCGAGATCGAGAAGGTGGCCGCCGAGAATCCCGACGCCATCCACACCGTCAACGTCGACTTCATCGAGGGCCTGCAACCCTACCAGTGCCGCAAGCTCGGCTTCGCCATCGGCCTCAACGCCAAGCAGGTGGGGCAACTGACGAAGATCATGATGGGCCTGTACCGTCTGTTCAACGAGCGCGACCTGTCGCTGGTGGAACTCAATCCGCTGGCGATCGCCACCAACGGCGAGCTGATGGCGCTGGACGGCAAGGTGAACTCCGACGACAACGCCGACTTCCGTCAGCCGCATCTGGTGGCGATGCGCGACGAGTCGCAGGAGGATCCCACCGAGCTGGAAGCCAGCCGGCATCACCTGAACTACGTGACCATGGACGGCAACATCGCCTGCATGGTCAACGGCGCGGGCCTGGCCATGGCGACCATGGACGTGATCAAGCTGGCTGGCGCCGAACCCGCCAATTTCCTCGACGTTGGCGGTGGCACCAACGCCGAGCGTGTGGCCGAGGCGTTCAAGCTGATCCTGAGGAACGACAACGTCAAGGCCATCCTGGTCAACATCTTCGGCGGCATCGTGCGCTGCGACCTGATTGCCGAGGGCATCATCGCCGCGGTCAAGGATGTCGGCTGCACCTTGCCGGTGGTGGTGCGCCTGGAAGGCACCAACGTCGAAAAGGGCCGTGAGCTGCTTGCCAACTCGGGGCTTGCCATCACCCCGGCCAACGATCTCAACGATGCCGCGGCCAAGGCTGTGGCGGCGGTTGCCTGAGCGGCAGCCAGCAGCGTCCACAGATACAGGATTCGACAGACATGAGCGTACTCGTCCACAAAGACACCAAGGTCATCTGCCAGGGCTTCACCGGGCAGCAGGGCACCTTCCACTCCGAACAGGCGCTGGACTACGGCACCAAGCTGGTCGGTGGCGTGACCCCGGGCAAGGGCGGCAAGGAGCACATGGGTCTGCCGGTGTTCAACACGGTGCAGGATGCGGTCGACGATACCGGCGCCACGGCCAGCGTCATCTACGTGCCGCCGCCGTTTGCGGCCGATGCCATCCTCGAGGCGGCGGATGCCGGCATCGAGGTGATCGTGTGCATCACCGAGGGCATCCCGGTGCTGGACATGCTGCGGGTGAAGAACGTGCTCGAGCATCACTACCCGGACACCTTCCTGATCGGCCCCAACTGCCCCGGCATCATCACTCCGGGCGAGTGCAAGATCGGCATCATGCCGGGTCACATCCACAAGCCCGGCAAGATCGGCATCGTCAGCCGTTCCGGCACCCTCACCTACGAGGCGGTATTCCAGACCACCCAGGCCGGCCTCGGCCAGAGTACCTGCATCGGCATCGGCGGCGACCCCATCCAGGGCATGAACTTCATCGACTGCCTGAAGCTGTTCCAGGACGATCCGGCCACCGAGGGCATGATCATGGTCGGCGAGATCGGCGGCTCGGCCGAGGAAGAGGCGGCCGAGTTCATCAAGGAGTATGTGCGCAAGCCCGTGGTCGCCTACATTGCCGGCGCCACCGCACCGCCGGGCAAGCGCATGGGCCATGCCGGCGCCATCATTTCCGGCGGCAAGGGTACTGCCGCGGCCAAGTTCGAGGCGCTGCAGGACGCCGGTGTCACCACCGTGCGCTCGCCGGCGGATCTTGGCAGCGCCATCGTAGAGCGCATGAAGTAGTCGCGTCGCGCCCGCGCGCGACACGATGTCAGGAAGGTCGAAGTTGCGGATCGCTCTGGCCCAGCATGACTTCCCGGTGGGGGCGGTGGCCGCGAATCGCGAACGGGTCGCCTCGCTGATCGCCGCCGCGCGCGATGCCAGCGCGCACCTGGTCGCCTTTCCTGAACTGGCCCTTTCCGGCTATCCGCCGGAGGATCTGCTGTACCGGCGCGCCTTCGTCGATGCGTGCAGGGAAGCCGCGCAGGACCTGGCCGGCGCCGCACATGCCATCGAGGCCGTGGTCGGCGTGCCGCTGGAAAATGCCGGTGCCTTGCGCAATGCGGCATTGTGGCTGGCGGACGGCATGCTTGCCGACTGTTACGCCAAGCAGGAGCTGCCCAACCACACGGTCTTCGACGAAAAGCGCTACTTCGAAAGCGGAGCGCAGCGTGCGCTGGTGCGCGAGGTGGCGGGTACCCGGGTAGCGGTGATCGTGTGCGAGGACGTGTGGGTCGAGGGACCGGCGGCGCAGGCCGCCGCCGCCGGCGCCGAACTGCTGCTGGTGATCAATGCCTCACCCTTCGAGCGCGGCAAGGACGTGCGCCGGATCGCGCGGCTTGGCGCGGTGGCACAGATGCACGGCCTGGGCATTGCCTATCTGAACTGCGTCGGCGGCCAGGACGACCTGGTGTTTGACGGCGGCAGTCTGCTGGTCGATGGCGACGGTCGTGTCGCAGCGCGTGCCGTGGCCTGCGAGGAGGCCTTGCTGCTGGCCGATTTCGATCCCGCCACGCGCCGCTTTCGCACCCTTGCATGGCGGGACGAGCACGACACCGGCGAAGAGGCCCAGGTGTATCGAGCCGCGATGCTCGCCACCGCCGACTATGTCGGCAAGAATGGCTTCCCCGGAGCCTTGCTTGGCCTCTCCGGCGGCATCGATTCGGCGCTGGTGCTGGCCATTGCCGCCGACGCGCTGGGGCCCGAGCGGGTGACCGCCGTGATGCTGCCCTCGCGCTACACCTCGCGTCTCAGCACCGACCTGGCCACCGCCCAGGCGCAGGCGCTCAACGTGGAGCTGCTGGAACTGCCGATCGAAGGGCCGTTTCGCGCCTTCCTCGACGTGCTGGCGCCGCACTTCGCCGGCCAGCCGCCGGACATTGCCGAGGAGAATCTGCAGTCGCGCAGTCGCGGCGCGCTGCTGATGGCGCTGTCCAATCGTGGCGGAAGACTGCTGCTCAGCACCGGCAACAAGAGCGAGATGGCTGTCGGCTATGCCACCCTGTACGGCGACATGTGCGGTGGCTTCGCCCCGATCAAGGACCTCTACAAGACCGAGGTGTATGCGCTGGCACGCTGGCGCAACCGGGACGGCGAGACCATTCCGCAGGGCGTCATCGAACGGGCGCCCTCCGCCGAACTGCGCCACCACCAGACCGACCAGGATTCCCTGCCTCCCTATGAGGTCCTGGATGCGATCCTGCGTGGATTCATCGACGAGGAGCGCTCGCTTGGGGAACTGCTGGCAGAAGGCGTCGCCAGCGAACCCGAGATCGCGCGGGTCGTACGACTGGTGCTGGGCAGCGAGTTCAAGCGGCGCCAGGCTGCACCGGGACCCAAGCTTGGGCGGCGGGCATTCGGACGTGACCGCCGCTATCCGATCACCGGAGGCTGGAAGGGCTGATGCGGTCGGTATACTTGGGCGATGGCAAACGTCGCGGCTGACCCATCGTCATCCTCCAGCCTGGATGCGCTGACCCGCTTCGAGCTCAGCCGCCGCGAGTTCTATTTCTACAACCTGTACCGAATGCTGCAGTCGACGTTGTTCGTCGGCGTGGCCTTCAGTCCCCTGTTCGCGGATTTCGTCGAACTGCGCCTGCCGCTGCTGGCCCAGTCGGTGGCGCTCGGATTCATGGTCCTGGCGCTCGCAGGGTTCCTGCTCGGTCAGCGTCGTCCCGATCTGATCCGCGCGCTGACCCTGTTCGGTGTGACCATCGACTGCCTGGTAGCGGGTGTCGCCATGTACTGCGTGGTCGGCATGTCGAACGGCATCGCCCTGCTGCTGGTGGTGAACGTAGGTGCCGGCGCGGTACTGCTGCCCCCGCGCATGGCGCTGTCGCTGGCGGCGCTGGCCGGAGTCGTCACCGTCGGCGAGGGCCTGATCGCGCGTCAACTGCAAGGCAGTGCCGAGCGCAACCTGGTCGAGGCGACGCTGTTCGGCGTGACCTACGTTGGCCTGGCCGCCCTGGTCTACCTGCTGGCGCAGCGTCTGCGCGAATCGCAGGCGCTGGCCGAGAAGCGCGGCGTGGAAGTGGCCAATCTTGCGCAGCTCAACGAGCTGATCATCCGGCGCATGCGGTCCGGCGTCATCGTCGTCGATCGTGCCACGCGCATGCATCTGTGCAACGAGGTGGCGTGGATGATGTTGGGCCAGCCGCCGCTGGAGCAGCGCGACCTGGGCGAACTGGCGCCGGCGCTGGCGCAACGCCTCCACATGTGGCGCACCGGCCAGCGCGGTGGCGGCCGCGGCGCCGGCCTGATTCTGGTCGAGGGCGGCCCCGAAGTGGTTACGCACTTCACCGCGCTCAACCTGGAGGGAACGCTGTATCTGATCTTCCTGGAGGACATCTCGCTGCTGTCGCAGCGCGCCGAAGAGATGACCCTGGCATCGCTCGGCCGCCTGTCCGCCAGCATTGCCCACGAAATCCGCAATCCGCTCGCAGCGATCAGCTATTCGGCACAACTGCTGGCCGAGTCGGAGGACTTGAACGAGGCCGACAAACGGCTGGTGGAGATCGTCAACAGCCACTGCCAGCGCATGAACGGCATCGTCGAGAACATCCTGCAGCTGTCCCGGCGTGAACGCTCGCGTCCCGAGGAGCTCGATCTGGTGGCGTGGACGCTGGCCTTTGTCGAGGACTACCGCAGCAGCCACGACATGGGTCACGACGAGCTGCGCAGCACGTTGCCGAAGCGGCCGCTGGGCGTCATCGTCGATCCGCAGCACCTGCACCAGGTGGTGACCAACCTGGTGGACAACGCACGTCGCTACGGCCGCGATCCCGGGCAGCCGGCGCGGGTCGTGCTGGCCGTCGTTCAGGAAAGCGCGCGTCCGGCACGGCTGGACGTGATCGACAGGGGCCCGGGAATTCCGGCGCGGGTGGCCGAGAGCATCTTCGAGCCGTTCTTCACCACCCACGAATTCGGCACCGGATTGGGCCTGTACATCGCGCGGCAACTGTGCGAGGCCAACGGCGCCAGCCTCGACTACCGGTCGATCCCGGGGGGCGGCAGCTGTTTCCGCATCGCATTCGCGCCCGCCCCGCGCCTGGGCCAGCCCACCGGGGCGGATCCACGGCCCGGGAGCGAAAAGATTTACACTTGATTGCAACTGATACGTCCGGATACGCGCAGAATGAAGCGTTTGGCAGGGGCGTGGGGCCTGGCTGCCGTCATCGTCGACCCAAGCGCTGAATGAACACCATCGATATAGCGACCATGAGCAAACCCGTTGCATTGATCGTCGATGACGAGAAGGACATTCGCGAATTGATCAGCCTGACCCTGTCGCGTATGGGCATGGCGGTCGATACCGCTGGTGATCTGGCCGAGGCCCGCACCAAGTTGGCCGGGCGCAGCTACGACCTCTGTTTCACCGACATGCGCCTGCCCGATGGCAGCGGCCAGGATCTGGTCGGCCACATCGCACGTCAGCACAGCGATTTGCCGGTCGCCATGATCACTGCCTACGGCAACGTGGATGCCGCGGTCAGTGCGCTCAAGGCCGGTGCATTCGACTTCGTCAGCAAGCCGGTCGACCTTGCCGTGCTCAGGCGCATGGTGGAAACCGCACTCAAGCTGCGCAGCGAACGGCGCGCCGCGCTGGAGACCGCTGCCGAGCGGCTGCAGGGCGATTCCGAAGCCATCCGCGGCGTACGCGACACCATCGCCAAGCTGGCGCGCAGCCAGGCGCCGGTGCACATCAGTGGCGAATCCGGCGTCGGCAAGGAACTGGCGGCGCGCCTGATCCACGACCAGGGCCCGCGCGCTTCCGGGCCGTTCATACCGGTCAATTGCGGCGCCATTCCGCCGGACCTGATGGAAAGCGAGTTCTTCGGTCACCGCCGCGGCAGCTTCACCGGCGCGCACGGCGACAAGGAAGGACTGTTCCAGGCCGCCACCGGAGGCACCCTGTTCCTCGACGAGATCGCCGAACTGCCGATGGCGATGCAGGTCAAGCTGTTGCGTGCCATCCAGGAGCGCAAGGTGCGCCCGGTCGGCGCCCAGGCCGAGGTGGCCGTCGACGTGCGCCTGCTGTCGGCCACCCACAAGGACCTCGCGGCGCAGGTGGCGCAGGGCGCCTTCCGTCACGATCTGTACTACCGCATCAACGTCATCGAGCTGCACATGCCCTCGCTGCGCGAGCGCCGCGAGGACATTCCCGCCCTGGCGCGGCAGCTGCTTCTGCGCATCGCCGAGAACCACGGCATCGCAGCCCCGGAGCTGACCGGGCACGCCATCGTCGCCTTGCAGCACTACGCCTTTCCCGGCAACGTACGTGAGCTGGAAAACATCCTGGAACGGGCCGTGGCCCTGTGCGACGGAGAGTTCATCACCGCCGAGGACCTCAAGCTTACCTATGCGCACAGCGCCACGCCGTTGCCGGGCGCTGGCGGGCGCACGCCGCTACCGCCGGTGGCCAACTTCGAACCTGCCGCCGCGGCCTTTCATCCCGGTGATCAGCCGCTCGAGGACTACGTCGAGACCCTGGAGCGCGAGGCGATCATGAAGGCGCTGGAGGAATGTCGCTTCAACAAGACCAAGGCGGCGGCCAAGCTCGGCATCACGTTTCGCGCGTTGCGCTACCGGCTGAAGAAACTCGGGATCGATTGAAGGGCCGG
>DAOMOD010000193.1:0-1302 GCA_035444205.1 Lysobacteraceae bacterium | reverse complement strand
CGCATCGATGCCGCGCCCCGGTCGCCCACAAGGTGGGTTCGGCCGCTACGCGACTGCGCCGGGCTTCCCCCGGGCCTACAAGGGTGTCGCATCCTGTAGGAGCGCACCTCGTGCGCGACCGTCCCGTCGCATCGGTGCCGCGCCCCGGTCGCCCACACGGTGGGTTCGGCCGCTACGCGTCTGCGCCGGGCTTCCCCCGGACCTACAGAAGCGGCGCCCTGCAAGAGCGCACCGCCGAATCCAGTCCGCGGCAGGCTCTGCACGCGACTCTCGCTTGCCACGACCCGTTTCCGGTCACCCCAGTCCCTGTCCTTGACGTGGGTCAATGATCGCGACTGGCCCTCCCCCCTAACGTAACGCCGGAATTTTCCGCTTACCCTTTCGGGAGAGTCGACCATGAGTATCGAGACCAAGGTTCGCCCTGCGCGTGCCGCGATCCTGGCTGCCGCCTGCCTGGGCGGATGGGCCATGGCCGCGGGATCGGCCGTCGCGTCCGAGCCCACGCTGCCCAAGGAGCAGTTCGAGCGCGCCACCCTGCTGTACTTCCAGCAATGCGCCGGTTGCCATGGCGTGCTGCGCAAGGGCGCCACCGGCAAGAGCCTGCTGCCCGAGGACATGCAGCGGCTGGGCCAGCAGCGCCTGGAGCGCATCATCGCGCTTGGCACCGAAGGCGGCATGAACAACTTCGACAAGATCTACTCGGCCGAGGACATCACGCTGCTCGCCACCTACATCCAGATGGAGCCGCCGGTGCCGCCGGAGCTGTCGCTGGCGCAGATGAAGGAAAGCCTCAAGCGCCACGTGGCGTTGGAGGACTACCCGGACCAGCCGCTGCACGACCGCAACTGGGCGAACTTCTTCCTCGCCATCGAGCGCGACAACGGCTCGGTCGCGGTCATCGACGGCGACAAGCATGAACTGGTGGCGCGGGTGCCCACCGGCTACGCCGTGCACGTGATGAAGGGCGTGGAGAACAACAAGGTCGTGGCGCACCCGGATCCGGCGCAGATCGGCCGCTTCTGGTACACCATGGGGCGCGACGGCAGGATGACCAAGATCGACCTCTGGCAGACGCCGGACAAAATGCTGGTCGCCGAGGTGCAGGTCGCCTATGACGCGCGCGATGTCGCCGTGTCCGGCGACGGTCGCTACGTGATCGGCGGAGGCTACTGGCCACCGCACTTCGTGATCGTCGATGGCCACAGCATGGAGCCCCTCAAGGTGGTCTCGGCGCGTGGCGTCAACGTCGATGGCGAGTACGTCAACGAGTCGCGTGAGGCCGCCATCTACGACACGCCGCAC
>DAOMOD010000192.1:7265-7955 GCA_035444205.1 Lysobacteraceae bacterium | reverse complement strand
GGAGAAGTTCGCCGAGTACGGCTTCAACAAGTCGCACTCGGCCGCCTACGCCCTGATCAGCTACCAGACCGCCTGGCTCAAGGTGCACTACCCGGCGGAGTTCATGGCTGCGGTGCTTTCGGCCGACATGGACAATACCGACAAGGTGGTGGCCCTTGCCGACGAAGTGCGCGCCATGGGCATCGAGCTTGCCGCGCCCGACGTCAATGCCTCCGACTACATGTTCCGCGCACTCGCCAACGGCACCATCCGCTACGGCCTCGGTGCCATCAAGGGCGTCGGCCGCGGCCTGTGCGAGGCCATCGTCGCGGCGCGAACGCAAGAGGGCCCATTCCGCGACCTGCTCGACTTCTGCACGCGCGTCGATCCAGGCAGACTCAACCGCCGTGCACTGGAAGCGCTGGCGCAGGCCGGCGCGCTCGATGCGCTCGGTGCGCACCGCGCCGCACTGCGCGCGCACATCGAGCCGGTCACCCAGGCCGCCGCACGCTGGCTGGAGGATCGTGCCGCCGGCCAGATCGGCCTGTTCGGTGAACCGGCCGCGCCACCCGTACTGCATCTGGCAGACGTCCCTCCCGACGACCTGCTGGAACGACTGCGCGGCGAACGCGAGGTACTCGGCCATTACCTGAGCGGCCACCCCACCAGCGGACTGAAGGAAAGCCTGGCCCAGCTCACCACCTGCGCGCT
>DAOMOD010000192.1:525-7215 GCA_035444205.1 Lysobacteraceae bacterium | reverse complement strand
CCGGAACGGCGTGGCCCCAACCCGGACAACAACGTGGTGCTTGGCGGCCAGGTGATGGCGCTGCGTCGCCGTCCGGATGCGCCGATGAGCTTCTTCCAGCTCGAGGACTGGAGCGGCCGCATCGAGGTCGGCCTGTACCAGGAGCGCTTCAACGAGAGCGGCCACCTGCTGGTGCGCGATGGTTTCGTGCTGGTCGAGGGTGAACTGCGCGCCGACGAGTACAGCGGCGGCTACACCCTGCGCGGCCATCGTGTGTGGTCGCTGGACGAGGCCTGCGTGCGTTTTGCGCGCACGCTGCGAGTGCGCCTGAACGGTGTCGCCCCCGAATTCGCCGCCCGCCTCGCCCAGACCATCAAGCCCTGGCAGGGTGGCGACACGCCGTTACGTCTGCACTACCTTGCCTCCGGCTACCAGGCCGATCTCGAACTCGACCCAACCTGGCGCCTGCGCGCGGAACCCGCCCTGCTCGAAGCGCTGCGTGGACTGCCGGGAGTGGCGGAGGCGACGCTGGAGCTTTCCAGGCCGGTGCCGGGCTGAAGTTCAGCGCACGTCGGTGTCGCCCACCAGTGGGCTCCGACAACAGCTGCACGATGTAGGAGCGCACCTTGTGCGCGACCGTCCCGTCGCGTCGAGGCCGCGCCCCGGTCGCCCACAAGGTGGGCTCCTACATAAGAGTCCGTAGGTTGGGGTAAGCGCAGCGCACCCCAACATCGGGGCTCGGAAAGGCCAAGGCGTTGGGGTGCGCTGCGCTTACCCCAACCTACGTCGCTGAAGGCTGAAAGCCGCCCTACCCCACCACCACGTTCACCAGCTTCCCGGGCACCACGATGATCTTGCGCACGATATGACCCTCGACCCAGCGCGCCACGTTCTCCTCGGCCAGCGCGGTCTTCTCGATGTCCTCGCGGGCGGCGTCGATGGCCACCTGGATCTGCCCGCGCAGCTTGCCGTTGACCTGCACCACCAAGGCGATGGTATCGCGCTTGAGCGCCTCTTGATCCACCGCCGGCCAGCCAAGATCCTCGATCAGGGTTTCGGCGTGGCCGAGCGCCTGCCACAGCGCGTGGGCGGCATGCGGAGTGACCGGGTTCAGCATGCGCGCCACCAGCTCCCAGGCCTCCTGCAGCACGGCGCGCCCCTGTTCACTGCCGTCGTCGAACTTCGCCAGCGCATTGGTCAGCTCCATCACCGCGGCTATGGCGGTATTGAAGGTGTAGCGGCGACCGTAGTCGTCGCCGACCTTGGCCAGAGTCTCGTGGACCTGGCGGCGCATGGCCTTCTGCGCCTCGCTCAATGCCGAAACATCGAGTGCCGGCACTGTGCCCTGGGCCACATGCCTGTGGACCTGCGACCACACGCGGCGCAGGAAACGTGCCATGCCCTCGACGCCGGCCTCGCTCCATTCCAGGCTCTGCTCGGGAGGGGAGGCGAACATGGAGAACAGGCGCACGGTGTCGGCACCGAAGCGGTCGACCAGGAACTGCGGGTCGACGCCGTTGTTCTTCGACTTCGACATCTTCTCCACCGCGCCCACCTCGACGCGGCTGCCGTCGGCCTTGAGCGTCGCGCCGACGACGCGGCCGCGTTCGTCGCGCTCGACGTCCACATCGGCGGGATTGATCCAGTGCCTGCCCTCGGCGTCGTCGCGATGAAAGGTCTCGGCCACCACCATGCCCTGGCACATCAGGCGCGTGGCCGGCTCGTCGGACTTCACCAGCCCGGCATCGCGCATCAGCTTGTGCCAGAAGCGGAAGTACATGAGATGCATCACTGCGTGCTCGATGCCGCCGATGTACTGGTCGACCGGCAGCCAGTAGTCGGCGCGCTCATCGAGGATGCCGTCGGCACCGGGGCAGCAGTAGCGTGCGTAATACCAGCTCGACTCAACGAAGGTATCGAAGGTGTCGGTCTCGCGTTCGGCTTCGCCGCCGCATTTCGGGCAGGTGGTCCTGCGCCATTCGGGGTCGGCCTTGATCGGCGAGGCCACGCCCATGAAGGTGACGTCCTCGGGCAGCACCACCGGCAGCTGATCCTCGGGCACCGGGACGGCACCGCAATCCTTGCAGTAGATCACCGGGATCGGGCAGCCCCAGTAGCGCTGGCGCGACACGCCCCAGTCGCGCAGGCGGTAGTTGACGCGGCGGCGGGCCTTCGGTCCCAGGATTTCCGCGATCCGGTCGAAGGCGCCAGCGTAGTCGAGGCCGTCGATGGCGCCCGAGTTCACCACGCGCATGCCGGGGTGGGTCTTGTCGGCGTACCAGTCCTTCCAGACCTTGGCGTCGTAGTCGTGCTCACTCCCCTCTCCCGCCGGGAGAGGGGTTGGGGGAGAGGGTTCGACCAGGCTGGAACGCCCCACTCCGCCCGAACCCTCACCCGTCGCGCTACGCGCGCCACCCTCTCCCGGAGGGAGAGGGGAACTGGGGGGAGAGGGGAGTTCAGGGGCAATGGCGATGACCTGCTTGATCGGCAACCCATACCGGGTCGCGAACTCGAAATCGCGTTCGTCATGGCCGGGCACGGCCATCACCGCACCGGTGCCGTAACCCATCAACACGAAATTGGCCACCCACACCGGCACCGGCTCGCCGCTCACCGGGTGGCGCGCGTGGATGCCGGTCGGCATGCCCTTCTTCTCCATGGTTTCCAGCGCAGCTTCCGAAATGGAGGCATGCGTGCATTCGGCGATGAAGGCGGCCAGTTCGGGATTCGATGCCGCCGCCTTGGCGGCCAGCGGGTGCTCGGGCGCCACCGCCATGTAGGTGCAGCCCATCAGGGTGTCCGGACGGGTGGTGTAGACGGTCAGCGGTGCGGGCCAGTCCGCCACCTCGAAGTCGATCTCCAGGCCTTCGGAGCGCCCGATCCAGTTGCGCTGCATGGTCTTGACCGAATCCGGCCAGCCCGGAAGTGCATCGAGTCCGGCCAGCAGCTCCTCGGCGTAGTCGGTGATCTTGAGGAACCATTGCGGAATCTCGCGGCGCTCGACCGGCGCGCCGGAGCGCCAGCCTCGCCCATCCACCACCTGCTCGTTGGCGAGCACGGTCTGGTCGACCGGATCCCAGTTCACCACGCTGTTCCTGCGATAGACGATGCCTTTTTCGAACAGGCGCACGAACATCAACTGCTCCCAGCGGTAGTAGTCGGGCCTGCAGGTGGCGAACTCGCGCGACCAGTCGATGGCATAGCCCAGGCTCTTGAGCTGCCCGCGCATGTGGTCGATGTTCTGGTAGGTCCACTTCGCCGGCGGCACGCCGTGCTTGATGGCGGCGTTCTCGGCCGGCAGGCCGAAGGCGTCCCAGCCCATCGGCTGCAACACGTTCCTGCCCTGCATGCGCTGGAAACGGCTGATCACATCGCCGATGGTGTAGTTGCGCACGTGGCCCATGTGCAGCGCGCCGGACGGATACGGCAGCATCGACAGGCAGTAGAACTTCTCGCGCGCAGGATCCTCCTTCACCTCGAAGGCGCGGGTTTCGTTCCAGAAGCGCTGGGCGGCGGCCTCGAGGGCCTGCGGGGTGTAGCTTTCCTGCATGACTGCATTCGCGGACACGGGGCAAGCCGGGCAGATTACCGCAGTGCAGCAGGCGGGGGAACACGCGTGGCGCCTGAATCGGCGAATCAAGGCTGCCCGGCGGGCTAGAATCGCCCCGTGCACACCCCTGTAAGCTTCCGCAACCCCGGCGTGGAGGATCTCCCCGCCATCCTCGCCCTGCTCGCCGACGACATGCTGGGCGCCGCTCGCGAACTTCCTGGCGCCACGCCGGCGCCGGCGCATCTCTCGGCCTTCGCCGCCATCGCCGCCGATTCCAACAACGAACTGCTGGTGGCGTGTCAGGGCGGCCGCACGGTCGGCTTCCTGCAGATCACCTACATTCCCGGCCTGTCGCGGCAGGGTGCGTGGCGGGCACAGGTGGAAGCCGTGCGCATCGCCTCGGATCTTCGCTCGCAGGGCATCGGCCGAGCGCTGATGACGGAGGCGATCCGCCGTGCCGGCGAGCGTGGCTGCCGCCTGGTCCAGCTCACCACGGACAAGCAGCGTGCAGATGCACACAGGTTCTACCTGCAACTCGGCTTCGTCGCCTCGCACGAGGGCATGAAGCTCGCGCTCGATTGACCCGCTCAGGTACGTTGGGGTGCGCTGCGCTTACCCCAACCTACTACCCTACGACACTGCCGTAGGCGCCCACTCGTGGGCGACATGGGCGTGGCATCGAAGCGAGCGGATGGTCGCGCACGGGTGCGCTCCTACAGCCAACCAGCAATCCGGATGAATCCGAGATCGACAGCCGAACCAGCAAGGTCCGGGGCTACCCGTCGAGACGCTTGAGCCAGCGCTCCAGGTGGCCGACATGCTCGGCCTCCTCCTCGGCAAAGGCCTGGGCCAGTTCCTGAACTTCGGGATTGAGGGTCTGGTTGGCCACCGCGGAATAGAAATCGCAGGCATCGCGCTCGAGACCCAGCGCGAGCTGGATGGCCTGGCGGGTGGCCATGCTGCGTTCCGGTGTGACCGCGCGCGGGCTCTCTGGCGTGGTCGCATCCGGCCAGCGCCATACACGCTCCGGCACATCGACCAGTTCGCCGACCAGGCGCCGGTAGCGCTCCTGGGTCTCGGCCAGATGCATCTGCGAGAACTCGCCGAGCTTGCCGAACAGCGCAGCGACCTCGATATTGCCCTCGTCCTCCATGAAACCTGCCAGCCACGCATAGCCTTCCGCGGCGTTGGCCTCCAGGCGTACGGCGTGATCGAGGAACTCGGCCAGGTCGTCGATCACGACTCACCCGCGCCGAGCAGCATCGGAGTCACATGCATGGCGACCAGCAGCAGGCCCAGGAACACGCAGAAGAAGATCACGGTACGCCACACGCCGAGCGGCTCGCCGCGCCAGCGCTCGGCCTGCTGTGTGACCACATGGGCGATCAGGTAGATCGCCACCACCAGCACACCCAGCAGCAGGATCTCAAGCATCGGCTTTGGCACTCCCGCGATTTTTGGATCCAAAAAGCGGTTGAACCGCAGAGTACGCGGAGTACGCGGAGGAGAAGCGGATGCGATTGATCGTCATGGGATGCACGGGCCCTTCAGTGCGCAGGTATGCGCAAGCAGGGTTCCGGCATGAATCGCAAATAATCATGGTTTCCTTCTTTCGCTCCCCTCTGCGCTCTCTGCGTTCTCTGCGGTGAATTGCTGTCGCTCTTCAAAGCGCCGGCTGGCTCACGGCCGCCACCCGCCGCCGTCTGAGCGAACCGGCCACGGCGACCAGGAACAGGATGCCACCGATGATCGCGACCAGGCCGCCGATGCCCATCACCGCCATGCTGGCAAGCTGGGCGATGCCTTCGAGGCCCTGCGCGGCGCCGGCGGTCTTGCGCTGCACGCCGTGTCCGCCGGCGAAGGCGAGACCCGCCACGTGCAGGATCTGGCCGACGCCATAGACCCAGGGCATGGCCAGCACCAGCTTCGGGCTGGGGCGGGCGAATCCGAACTCCGGCAACAGGTGCAGGGCAACGCCCATGAAGGCCAGGGTCACTGCGACGATGCAGCCATGATAGTGCGCCGGCACCATGGTGTTGCTGTTGTCGATCATGAAGCCGAGCACGCCGCCGATGCCGAACAGCAGAATCGAGAACATCAGCGCCGCGCGCAGGCCGCGCGTGCTGGTGTCGGTCGCGCGCGCACTCTGCCACCAGCCGGTCAGCAGCGCCAGCCCGATCGGCCCGGCCGCAAGACCGCCACCGGCCGCCATCATCCAGATGAAGAAGGTGCGGTGCTGCGGGCTGCCGACATCGAAGACCAGGTACGCCCAGATGGTGAGGAAGGCCGGCAGTGCGCCGGCCAGCAACAGCAGGGTGACCAGCCGTGGCGACAGCGGCACCCGCCATGCGGTGACGCCGGCGAGCCACAGCCATGCCACCAGCATGAGCTGGGTCCAGGCGAACTGCAGCACATGGCCGGAGCCCCAGAACAGCGTCTCGAAGAAGGGCTTGCCCTGCATCCAGCCGGGCAGCGAGACCAGCGACCAGACCAGCGCGAGCGCGGCCAGCAGCATGCACAGCACCGAAGTATGGATGCCGAAGCGCAGCACCCCGCCCGGCGCCATGGCGCTGCCCACCGGCAGCGCGAACAGCAGCCCGCGCAGCGCCATCAGCACGATGCCCGCGGCGAACACCGCCAGCCCCGCCAGGAACGGAACGTTGTCCAGCACCGGCACGTAGTTGCTCATGATCGCCTGCCCGGGCTGGAACGGACCGTAGGCCATCAGCAACGAGCCCGCCGTCACGAGCGCAAACGCCGTCCACGCGACTGCCCGGGCGCGCGGTCGCGCGGCCAGCGTCCACAGCATGGCGCCGATGGCTGCGAACCAGATCAGCACCGAGAAGTCGACGTGGGCGACGATGCCCAGGTGAAAGAAGCCCTCGAAGGGAAACAGCGCCTGCAGGCCCGGCGTACGCGAGAACACGATCAGGATCACGAACAGCCCCGAGACCAGCAGCGCCGCTACTGCCAGCAGCAGCCAGGCCGCCGCCATGGGCCGGCGAAAGTCGTCGGGAACCGGGAGTCGATAGGGGGCTAGCCCGGACTTCTCACCACCGTCCGTAGCGAGGGCGTCGAGACGCCGTTGTGGCGTGCGCCGCGGACCGAAGTCGGGCGAAGGCGTAGTCGACACTACGTCGAGCCCGGCTGAGGGAGCAGCG
>DAOMOD010000192.1:0-456 GCA_035444205.1 Lysobacteraceae bacterium | reverse complement strand
GTGGTGAGAAGTGCGGGCGAGGTTCATGCCGTCCGGGCCTTGGCGTGGGCAGGTGCATGGCAGCTTGGCAGCTCACCGCCCGGTCGCCATTGATCCGGATCAAGTGCGCGGCGCGGCCCGGAGCGGTCGAAGCTGGATCGCGTGCGGCCGTCGCATCCATGCTGCGCCCATGTCGCCCACCGGTGGGCTCCTACAAGAAGACAAACGTGCTCGTCCCTTGGCGCGCCGCGTAGGGCGGCATCACCATGCCGCCGCCTTCGACCCGCGGCGCTGATGTCGGCACGGTGGTGCCGACCTACGGCTGCAGTGGTAGGAGCCCACCTTGTGGGCGACAGGGACGCGTCATGGATGTGAGGCGTGGTTCGCGGCTTTCGCCGCTCCTACAGGGCATTGCTTTCGTAGGTCCGGGGGAAGCCCGGCGCAGACGCGAAGCGGCCGAACCCACCCGTGGGCGAC
>DAOMOD010000191.1:6821-7997 GCA_035444205.1 Lysobacteraceae bacterium | reverse complement strand
CCGCCGATGGCGCGCAGGTCGAGCATCAGCACCTTGTGCTCGACCGCGCCCAGCGCAGCCGCCACGGTTCCGGCCGCTTCCAGTTCGGCGCCATGACGCTGCCCGTACGCGATGCTGAGCGCATACGCGCGGAAGCCGGCGGCGCGCGCCTCGGCGAAGGCGACGGCGGAATCCATGCCACCGGAGAGGAGGATGACGGCCTTGGGGGTCATGGGGGGTGAGCAGAGCGCGGGAAACGGGCAGTAGGGTACAGGGCACAGGGCACAGGGCACAGAGGCGGGATGGCTTGCCACCGCGCACCGGGTGCGGGCCGGGCCTCCATCGGTGGCGGGGCGCTCTTCGGATTGACCCCTTCCTCCGCTTGCGGGGGAAGGCTGGGATGGGGGCGCTCTTCGGCGCGCGAGCCAGGGGCTCGTCACATCGCCCCGGTAGGAGAAGGGCTTCGCTGGGCTCCCCTATCACGTCGGGAGAGGGGCTCGATCGCATTGCATCGATCCTCGATCCTCGATCCCCGAGTCCCGAGTCCCGAAATTACAACGAGCAAGCCACCTCGGTGCCACGGGCGATGGCGCGCTTGGCGTCCAGCTCCGATGCTACTTCGGCGCCGCCGATCAGTACCGGCTGGATGCCGTTTGATGTCAGCGCATCGGCGAGCGCGCGGTTCGGTTCCTGACCGGCACAGATCACCACGGTGTCCACCGCCAGCATGCGCGGCTGGCCGTCGATGACCACGTGCAGGCCCTCATCATCGATACGTTGATAGTCCACGCCACCTATCATCTGCACGCCCTTGGCGCGCAGGGTGGCGCGATGCACCCAGCCGCTGGTCTTGTTGAGGCGCGCCCCGGGGCGCCCCTTGCTGCGCTGGAGCAGGTAGACCTCGCGCTCGGGCGGCTCGGGTTTCGGCTCGACACCCTCGACGGCGCCGCGTGCCGCCATATTGCGGTCGATGCCCCATTCCTCCAGCCAGCGGCCGATGTCGGTGGTGGGCGAGGGCGCTGGCTGCACCAGGAACTCGGCGACGTCGAAGCCGATGCCGCCGGCGCCGATGATCGCCACGCGTCTGCCCACCGGCCGGCGCTGCTCCAGCGCGTCGATGTAGCTGACCACGTTGGGGCGCTCGCTGCCCTCCAGCCTGGGCGCGCGCGGTGTGACGCCGGTGGCGATCACCACGCT
>DAOMOD010000191.1:0-6811 GCA_035444205.1 Lysobacteraceae bacterium | reverse complement strand
AAGCCGGCGCTGGCGAGTGCCGCGGCGTCGACGCGGGTGTCCAGGCGCAGCTCGACCCCGGTCTGCTGGATGCGCCGGCGAAAGTAGCGCAGGGTCTCGTGGAACTCCTCCTTGCCGGGGATGCGCTTGGCGAGGTTGAACTGGCCGCCGATCTCGCCGGCAGCTTCGAACAGCGTGACCGCGTGGCCGCGTTCGGCAGCGACCGTGGCGCAGGCCAGGCCCGCCGGGCCGGCGCCGACCACGGCCACGCGCTTCTTCTTCTCGGCCGGACGGATCACGATCTCGGTCTCATGGCAGGCGCGCGGGTTCACCAGGCACGATGCGCGCCGATTCTCGAACACGTGGTCGAGGCAGGCCTGGTTGCAGGCGATGCAGGTGTTGATGTCGAGCGCGGCGCCGCGTTCGGCCTTGCGCACCCAGTCGGCATCGGCCAGCAACGGGCGCGCCATCGACACCATGTCGGCGTGGCCCTCGGCCAGCACCCGCTCGGCGACGTCGGGCATGTTGATGCGGTTCGAGGTGATCAGCGGGATGCCGACCTCGCCCTTCAGTTTCTGCGTTACCCAGGTGAAGGCGGCGCGCGGCACGCTGGTGACGATGGTCGGGATGCGCGCCTCGTGCCAGCCGATGCCGGTGTTGATCAGGGTGGCGCCGGCGGCCTCGATGGCCTTGGCCAGGGTGACGATCTCGTCCCAGCTCTGGCCGCCCTCGACCAGTTCCAGCATGGACAGGCGGTAGATGATGATGAAATCCGTCCCGACCTTCTCGCGCATGCGGCGCACGATCTCGATGGGAAAGCGCATGCGCTTCTCCGGCGTACCGCCCCAGT
This sequence comes from Lysobacteraceae bacterium, assembly GCA_035444205.1. Lineage (GTDB taxonomy): Bacteria > Pseudomonadota > Gammaproteobacteria > Xanthomonadales > BPKI01 > DAOMOD01. The sequence goes on along the minus strand of DAOMOD010000191.1, from coordinate 5,982 downwards.
CGTCCTCGCGCCGGTTGGTGCGCGGGCTCAGGAACTGGTTGATCAGATACCCCTCCGAGCCCATCACCTCGACGCCGTCGTAGCCGGCCTCGCACGCCAGAGCGGCACTGCGCACGAAGCCGTCGATGCTGCGTTCGACGCCGCGTGCCGACAGCGCGCTCGGCTTGAACGGCGAGATCGGCGACTTGATCGCCGACGGCGCCACCGCCAGCGGGTGGTAGCCGTAGCGACCGGCGTGCAGGATCTGCATGCAGATACGGCCGCCCTCGGCGTGCACGGCGTCGTTGACGATACGGTGGCGGCGTACCTCGCTGGTCCACGACAGCTTGCCGGCAAACGGCGCCAGCCAGCCGCGGATGCCGGGCGCGATACCGCCGGTCACCATCAGCGCCACGCCGCCGCGGGCGCGTTCGGCGAAATAGGCGGCGAGTTTCGGATAGTCGCGGGCGCGGTCCTCAAGACCGGTGTGCATGGAGCCCATCAGCACCCGGTTGGGCAGGACGCAGAAACCGAGATCGAGCGGGCTGAGGAGGTGCGGGTAGGGTGAGTCGGTCATCGGCATACGGTCGCGTATGGAAGCGCGCACGATGCCGGGAAAGGGCGGTGGGCACAAGGGGCAGGGGAGCGGAGTGGGGAGTCGGGAGTTGGGAGAAACACCCGTAGGAGCCCACCTCGTGGGCGACCAGGTTATCGCTACGAAGCCTACCGTTGGTCGCGCACATGGTGCGCTCCTACAGGGCGCACGTCTTTCGCAGGTCCGGGGGAAGGGCGCCGCATGGACACTTCTCCCTGCTCCCCGCTCCCCGCTTCTCTCACCCAAACGCCAGCACATCCATCGCCAGCGCCCCACGATCCCAACTCCTGTGCAGAAGGCGGCCGCGCGCATGCGGGCCGGCGGCGCCGAACGCCACGAACAGGGGAAGAAGGTGCTCCTCGGTCGGGTGGTTGCGGCGCGCGTGCGGCGCCCTGCGCGCCCAGTCGAGCACGGACTCGCTGTCGCCCGCGTGCAGTCGTTCCACCATCCAGTCGGCGAAGGCACGCGCCCATTCGGGGGGCGGCGCGTCCGGCACATTCCATGCCAGTTCGCCCAGGTTGTGTGTGATCGCTCCTGAACCGATCACCAGCACGCCTTCGGCACGCAAAGGCGCCAATGCAAGGCCAAGCCGCCAGTGCGCCTCGGCGCCGGCGGATCGATCCACCGACAGCGGAACCACCGGAATGTCGGCATCGGGATACATGCGCAGCAGCGGCACCCACACGCCGTGATCGAAGCCGCGCTGAAAGTCGAGCCAGGCAGGGATGTCGGCCGCCGCCAGCATCTGCGTCATGCGCTGGGCGAGTTCCGGATCGCCCGGTGCCGCGTAGCGCAAGGTCTTGAGCACCGGATCAAAGCCAGCGAAATCGTGAAGGATGGCAGGGTGCGACGCCGCGCCGATGCTTGCCAGCGGGGCCTCGTAGTGTGCGGACGCGATCACGATGGCCTTCGGGTGGACCAGGCTACTGCCCAGCTCGCCGAGGTGGCGCCCGGCGGCCCCCCGATCCACGGCCAGATCGGGGGCGCCGTGCGAGATGAACAGCGCAGGGAGCATGAGAATCAGGCCGCGACTGGCTGTGGCGATCCGGCGAACAGCGCCTTCAGGCGCGGACCCAGCGCGTAGGCACCGTCGCCCAGCAGGGCCTGCACGGCAAGGGTGACGCTGAGGAACAGCGGGAACTCCCAGCCGCCGCCCGGGTTGCTGAAGGACCAGCCGAAACCGGCATGCGCCCAGGTGGCGCCGAGTGCGATCGGGATCAGCAGGACCGCAGCCCAGCGCGTCAGCACGCCAAAGATGAGGCCGAGCCCGCCCAGGGTTTCCCCGGCAATCACCAGCCAGGCAACCAGGGCCGGCAGGCCGAGCGACTCGAAGAAGCCGACCGTGCCGGCGGCGCCGAACACGAACAGCTTGAGATAGAAGCCATGGGCTAGCATCAGCAGGCCCAGCGAAACACGCAGCAGCAGTGCGGCATGGTCATGGGAAGCATAGGGTTTCATGGTCGATTCTCCTGGGGTCTTGGGCCGGCGGCTGCCGGCGTGGGGTCAGGATGGTGTTTGCGAAGTGGCAAGGCAATCGCCAATATTTGCATTCCATGCTTGCAGACATGCAATATCCTTGCAGGGAGCAGGGAGCAGGGAAAAGCGTATGGTGACCTGACCTGTAGGAGCGCACCCTGTGCGCGACACGCGCCTCGCTGCGTAGTCAGGGCTGGTCGCGCACAGGGTGCGCTCCTACGGGGGGGCACGCTTTCTCCCCACTCCCCGCGCTTCGCCGGTTGCCCCGCCGCCAAGCGCCCGCTACCCTGCGCGTCATGCCTGCCCCCCGCTTCCTGCCATCATTTCGCGCGCTGCTGCTCGCCGCCCTCATTCCATCCCTTGTCGCCTGTGCCGGTGCACCCGGCCAGCGGCCGATGGCTCGTGCCGACGACGCCACCATCAACGCCCTGTACGCGGTGATCGACAACGCCGTGGAGCGCTACCAGTCCGGCCTGCAGTTCATGCGCGACGGCGACCCCGAGGCCGGCCGCCAGTCGCTCGATGCCGCCGTGACCGATCTGGCTGCCGCCGGCAGCATCTGCGCCGATACCGCCGGCTGCGAGCCGCAACGCTTCATGGCCGCCTACCACAACCTGCTGGTGCTGCGCAGCGATGTGCTGACCGGCGCCAGCGAAGGCTTCGTCGAGGTGGAGACGCCGCTGGAAGGCGATTCGCCGATCGTCGTTCATCTGCCGGAAGCAAGTCGTTCCATCAACCTGCTCAATGGGCGCGCGCTGGCCGACATCATCGAGATCAACGGCCCGGTCAAGGCGGCGCTGCACGACTGGCTGACCTGGATGCGACCCAACCTGATCGACGCCTACGAGAACTACCAGTTCATGCGCCACCTGATGTGGCCAGCCTACGAGGAGGCCGGACTGCCCGAGGCGCTGCTGTTCGGCATTCTGGCCAAGGAGTCGGGCGGACGCGTGCATGCGGTGTCGCGTGCCGGCGCGGCGGGACCCCTGCAGTTCATGTATCACACCGGTCTTCGTTTCGGACTGGGCCGCGAGAACGGCTTCGACACGCGCTTCGATCCGGCCGCCGCCACCCGTGCCAACGTGGCCTACCTGAACGAGCAGTTTGCTGTGCTCAACAACAATCTGGAGCTGGCGCTGGCTGCGTACAACGGCGGCGAAGGACGCGTCCAGCGGCTGACCCGGGGTGCCCGCGACAAGCGCTTCTGGAATCCGGAAATCTTCGGTGCGCTGCCGCGCGAGACCCAGGAATACGTGCCTTACGTGCTTGCGGCGGCGTGGCTGTTCCTGCATCCGGAGGACTACGGGCTGGAGTTTCCGCGCATCGACGGCGGCGCCGGCGTGGTGGAGCTTGTTGCACCGATGACCTTGAGCGAACTCAGCGTCTGCCTCGGCCAACAGGGCAGCCGCGCCGGCTGGTTCCGCACGCTGCGCAACCTCAATGCGCGCCACGACCCCAATACACGGCTGGCCGCCGGCACGCGCGTGGCCATGCCGGAGCCGCTGGTGGCGGCCTACCACGCGCAATGCGTCGACGGCCGCATGGCCGATCTCGCGGCGGAGTTGCAGGCCTCGCGGCGCTCGGGCGGCGTTGCCGGCACGCGCAGCTACGTCGTGCAGCGCGGCGACACCCTCTCCAGCATCGCGCGCCGCAATGGCTGCCCAAGCGCCCAGGCGATCGCCCGCAGCAACAATATCGCCGCTCCGACCTACCTGATCCGACCCGGGCAGCGCCTGACCCTGAGCGGCTGCAGGAGCTGATCCGGACGCCTGCCGGCCAGCTAGTCTTCCAGCCTGAACCCGTAGGCGGCGCCACCGCTGTCCTCGAAATCCGCGATGCTCCACTGGCCGCGGAAGACCCGGTAGGCCGCGTGGCCGATATCGAAGTCGAACAGCAACGGCGGCGGAGGTGGGGAAGTATCACCATCGGGAAGCCGCCAGTGCGTCAGCTCAAGTGTGCAACGTGGCAACGGTCCGATGTCCTCGCCCGCCGTGCAGACGACGCTGCCCACGGAAAACAGGGCGGGTTCGACGAACACGGTCCAACTGCGAGAGGATTCACCGGCGACGGCGTCTTCGCTCAATCGTACGATGCCTGGTTCCGGACCCGTGCCACCTTCGCGTCGGGTGAGGGCAAGCAGCCACATGCCGCCAAGATCGGGCCAGGCGATCTCGGGCAGGGCAGGGGCCGCAAACGAATGCCGGTCGAGCCTGGCGCCGCCGAACTCGAAACGGATCAGCTCGAGCGTGGCGCCGTTCACTTCGAGATGCGCCTGGCGGTCGTTGACAAATTCCAGTGCAAGGCGGCTTCCGTCGTCATCGACCACCGGGGTGCGATAGTCGCAGCCGTTGCAGGTGCCGTCGCGGAAGAGCAGAAGCGGCGCGTCGAATCGGCCGTGCTCATCCAGCGTGCCGCTGGCCAGTCGCCATTCAGCGTGACCGTCCGTGTCGTAACTGGCCTGCATCACCACCAGCGTGTCGTTGACACGGTCGATGAACCAGCCGCTGCCGGCGGCCTGCGGATCGAACCAGAAGCCGATTTCCGGGAGCGCGGCAGCCTCCAGCGGAAGGCGTCGTGCCGCAACCGCCTCAGGGAATCCCACCGCCGGCAATCCGTGGATGCCCTGCGGCGCGACGTCGGCCAGGGCCGGTTCGGCGACCAGCGTGAAGAAGGTGGTGCTGGGTTTGGCGATGATGAACTGGCATCCACTGCCGCTCTCCTCGTCACGACAAACCAGTCCCCAGATGTCGGTCATGGGCGCTGGTTGCGGCTGGTCGAAGGGTACGCTCCAGGCAGCGGCGATGCTTGGGTCTTCCGCATCGATCACAAGGTCCGGAAAATCGAAGAAGCCGCTGGCCTCCTCGCCCGGCCCGGCGATGGCCCAGCGTCCCGCCACGCTCGGCAGAAAAACGGGACCGGCGTTGTCGCCTCCTGCGAAGAAATCCGCGAGCCAGCCGCCGCCGAACTCGAAACGCGAGATCAGTTGGAGTGGCGCGTCATCGATGCGCATCCAGGCGCGGCTGGAATGGACGAACTCCATGCGGATCAGGGAGTCGTCGCCGTCGACCACCGGCGGGCGATACGGGCAGCCCGGACAGGCGCCATCGCCGAAGACCAGCAGCGGCGCCTCGAACACTCCGGACACCACCGAGCCGCTGGCGAGCATCCACTTCGGCTGCCCGTCCTGCGCATAGCCGGCCACGCTGACCACCAGCGTGTCGGCCACGCGGTCAATGAATATGCCGGTGCCCGGCGATCCGGCGGGATACCAGAAACCGGACACCGGCATCGGGTTGGCGGCCACCGCCAGGGGAAACACGGTGGCCATTGCCATCAAGACGATTCGCTTCATGGGAAACCCTCCTTCGGCGCTCGCGAACGGATACATTCCCCCTTCTGACAAGACGCACCATGCGGCCGATTCCCTCAATGGGGTGGCCGCTGGCGCGGTCCGGACCTTCGAGCATCAGTCGTCGAGACGGAATCCGTAGGCTGGCCGGGTGCCGCCGAAGTCCATCCAGTTGCCCGCAGGTCGAGGTGCACTGCGCCATACGCCGCTGAATCCGCGCGAGCCGCCGTCGACCGCGTTGAACCCGATCAGTATTTCCCGCGGGACGGGCGACGGTTCGAATGCCGGCGACCACCAATGGGTGAACTCCAGCTCGCACTGGGGAAGCGTTGAAGTGGGCGGCACGGGGCTGCAACGCGCGGTTCCCACCACTACCGGGGATTCGCCGTCCGACTCGATGCGCCACGAACGTCCGCCAAGGAAATCGGGTTCTCCCTGGCCGATGTTCACGATTCGGGGCAACAGTCCCTCCTTGTCCGCCGTTTCGGTTTCCGCGATCAGCCAGCGGCCGGCGAGGTCGGGCAGAGCGATGTCGGGAAAGCCGGGCTCGGCCTCGATCCGCTGCGGGAGCCAGGTACTGCCG
>DAOMOD010000190.1:3352-8002 GCA_035444205.1 Lysobacteraceae bacterium | reverse complement strand
AAGCGTGTGTGGGTTAATAGCCCACCGCGGGTTCGAATCCCGCCCTCTCCGCCAGAATTCTGTTTTTGACTGTCCTCGATCGTCCTAAACAGCCAAGAAAAAGCCCCGTCATTCAATGAGTTATGGGGTTCTTACCGGAACAGCTCACACACGCTCTTCCAGCGCCCGTGCTGCAATCACGGCCTCGGTGCGGTTGCGCACCTTCAGGGCCCTGAAGATCGCTGCCAGGTGGATCTTCACGGTGCCCTCGCTGATGCCCAGGCTGCGCCCAATCAGCTTGTTGGGTTTGCCCTGCGACAGGAGAATGAGGACGTCCAGTTGGCGTTCCGTCAGCACGTTGCGCAACTGAGCCAGTGACGCTTCCGGGCCTGCGTTGGCGCCGCCAGCGTGCTGTTGGCCATCTGCACGCGAAGCGGCCACCGATACCGCCTGGTGAAGCGGGTCGGACGGCGCGACCTCCGACAGCATCAGCGGCGGCACATAGATGCCGCCCGCCAGCACCAGCCGCACCGCCAGCAGCATGACGTCGGGTGAATAGGCCTTGGGGATGAATCCCATCGCGCCGGCCTGAAGCGCTTCGCGCATGATGGCGGGATCGTCGTGGCCGGACAGCACGATCACTGGCAGCGCCGGCTTGCGGCGGCGCACCTCCTGGATGTGGTCGATGCCCTGAGCGCCCGGCATGCCGAGGTCGATGATCGCCAGGTCGAGATCGTCGATCAGACTCGCCATCAGTTCTTCCACGCTGAGCGCCTGGACGAAGCGCACCTGCGGGCCCAGTTCTGCCAGCTTGTCTGCCACGGCCTCGACGATGAGGCGGTGGTCATCGGCAATCAGGATTTTCATGACGGGATCGACTTCCGGTAACGCATTCACGATAAACGCGAATCGGTGCCCGATCAATACGCCGTACCCGCCGAACGGCATACGCCCGGCGGCGGACCTGAATCGCGTGCGACCAGACGCACGGCGCCAGCTCAGCGCTGCTGCGCCAGGATCCCGCGCGGGCCGAATGCCGCCGTCAACTGCTGCGGCTGCCCGGCCCGGATCGGGATCACCTGGCGCCACCTCGCCCGGCCCAGGTCGCGATAGGCGCCGATCAGACCGATCGCCGTCACTTCCGGCGGCAGCTGCCATTCAAGGCGCTGGATGGCGCCCGGGCGCAGCAGCCGTTCCTCGCGCCGGATCAGGTCGGAACCGAGCGTGGCCGCATCGTGCTCGAACAGGGTGAAGAAGTCGGCCAACTCGAACGACGCCGGCGATTTCAGCGCGTAGATGCGGGTCACCAGCGGCGATGCGCGCCCACGTCCGTCCGGGTTCATGCCGGCCTCGCCATGCAGCGTCAGCTCGACCGAGGTCGTGACCGGTTTGTTGGCCGCGGCCGGGGTCGCTGGCTCGGGCGGTCGTTCAGCCGTGCGTTCGGCTGTGCGTTCGGTCCGTGCCGCAGCCGTGGGCGCGGCCGGCTTGCCGGCACAGCCCGCGGTGAACGCCGCAAGCGTCACCCACGCGCCCGAGGCCAGCAGCACCGCGCGCCGCGCGCGCGGGTCGCAGCGGCCTGGATAAGACAAACGATGTGTGTCCCAGGCACTCACGCTATCTCCTTCGTTGCATTGACCCCAGGGTGCGCCTCTTTGATTATCCGTTTGCTGAAGCGATCCGACGACATGCTCAACCAACAGGACATCGACGACCTGCTGCAACCGGTCAGCGAGGACAGGCCATGCGGCGATGACCTCGAGTACGACGCGGCCTTCCTGGCGCTGGAAACGGCCGCCCAGGGCAAGCCCGAGCAGCAGTTCGGCGACACCGTGATCCCGGCGCTCGAGCCGGACTGGTCCGATGTCGGGCGTCAGGCACGTGAGTTGCTGCAGCGCAGCAAGGATCTGCGCGCGGCCATGCTGCTGCTGCGCGCCTGCACCCGGATGCACGGCTTGCCAGGCTTCACCGCGGCCGGACAACTGATCCAGGGCCTGCTCGAGCGCTACTGGGACAGCGTGCACCCGATGCTGGATGTCGACGACGACAACGATCCGACCATGCGGCTCAACGCCCTGGCGGCGTTTGCCGACGATGCCACGGTGCTGCAGGACTTGTACAGCGCGTCGGTGGGCACCGCGCCGGGTGTCGGGCCGATCCGCGTGCGCGATATCGCCATCGCGCGCGATCCCTATTTCGACTACGGCGCAACGCGCTGGCAGCGACCGGCGAGAGCCTGTCCCCTTCGGTCGTGCAGGGTGGCCTGCAGGCGCTGCAGGCCGACCAGCCCGAGATCACGGGGCAGTTGCGCGCCATCCAGACGCTGGTCAACACGCTCGACGACACGCTGGGCAGCCGGACCAGCCTGCCGGGCGCGGTCGATTTCAGCAAGCTGCGGGTCATCGGCCAGGTGCTGGCCCAGGCCGCTAGCTCGGTCGGTGATGCCGACGCGCCCGACGAACAGAGCGCTGGCCCGGCTGACGAGGCCGACGGCGCGCCGGCTCCGCGCACCCGGGCCGCCGCCGGGGAAGTGCACAGCCGCGAGGACGCGCTGCTCGTGCTCGACAAGGTCATCCACTACCTGAACCGGGCCGAACCCGGCAACCCCGCCCCATTGCTGATCGAGCGCGCCAAGCGGCTGCTCGGGGTGAGCTTCCTCGACATCATGGCCGACCTGGCGCCGAATGCGCTGGACACCATCGAGGTGATCACCGGAAAGCGCCCCGAAGCCGAGTAATCAAGCTGTCCCGCCACCGCCGTTGACCCCAAGGAGGCCCCCATGGCACAAAGCAGTCAGAAGTTCATCGCCCGCAACCGGGCGCCCCGCGTGCAGATCGAGTACGACGTCGAGCTGTACGGCGCCGAGAAGAAGATCCAGCTGCCCTTCGTGATGGGCGTGATGGCCGACCTCTCGGGCAAGCCGGCCGAGCCGCTGGCGGCGGTCGCCGACCGCAAGTACCTCGAGTTCGACATCGACAACTTCGAGGCGCGCATGAAGGCCATGAAGCCGCGCGCCGCCTTCGCCGTCGACAACACCCTGACCGGCGACGGTCAGCTCAAGGTGGAGCTCACCTTCGAGAGCATGGACGACTTCTCGCCAGCGGCGATCGCGAAGAAGGTCGAGTCGCTGAGCAAGCTGCTCGAAGCGCGCAACCAGCTGTCGAACCTGCTGACCTACATGGATGGCAAGACCGGGGCGGAGGAGCTGCTCGGCAAGGTGCTGCAGGACCCGGCGCTGCTGCAGTCGCTGGCGTCATCGCGCAAGCCGGAAGACGATACCCCGGCCGCAGCCGGCTGAAACCACTCGACCGTCCACCCAGGAGAACCCCATGGCCGAAGCCCTTTCCCAGCAAAGCACGCTCAAGGATGTCGAGTACGCCGGCGGCGATTTCGCCTCACTTCTGAAGAAGGAGTTCAAGCCGCGCAGCGACGAAGCGCGCAGCGCGGTCGAGGAAGCCGTGCTGACGCTGGCGCAGCAGGCGCTCAGCCAGACCCAGCTGATCGGCAAGGACGTCTCGGCCAGCATCGAGTCGATGATCGCCGCCATCGACGCCAAGCTGACCGAGCAGATCAACCGCATCATCCACCACCCGGATTACCAGAAGCTCGAAAGCGCCTGGCGCGGCCTGCACTACATGGTGACCAACACCGAGACCGACGAGCACCTGAAGATCCGCGTGATGGACATCTCCAAGCAGGAGCTGGCCAAGACGCTGAAGAAGTTCAAGGGCACGGCCTGGGACCAGAGCCCGATCTTCAAGCGGGTGTACGAGCAGGAATACGGCCAGTTCGGCGGTGAGCCGTTCGGCGCCATCGTCGGCGACTACCACTTCGACCAGACGCCGCCCGACGTCGAGTTGCTGGCCGAAATGGCCAAGATCGCCGCCGCGGCGCACGCCCCCTTCATCACCGGCGCCAGCCCGAACCTGATGCAGATGGAGTCGTGGCAGGAGCTGGCCAACCCGCGCGACCTGACCAAGATCTTCCTCACCCCCGAGTACGCCGCCTGGCGCAGCCTGCGCGACTCGGACGACTCCAAGTACCTGGGCCTGTGCATGCCGCGCTTCCTGGCGCGGGCGCCGTACGGCGCCAAGACCAACCCGGTCGAGGAATTCGATTTCGAGGAGGACACCGCCGGCGCCGACCATGCCCGGTACTCGTGGGCCAATGCCGCCTACGCGATGGCCACCAACATCAACCGCTCGTACAAGCTGTACGGCTGGGGTTCGCGCATCCGCGGCATCGAGTCCGGTGGTGCGGTCGAGAACCTGCCGCTGCACACTTTCCCCAGCGACGACGGCGGCGTCGACCAGAAATGCCCGACCGAGATCGCCATCAGCGACCGGCGCGAGGCCGAGCTGTCCAAGGCCGGCCTGCTGTCGCTGATCCACCGCAAGAACTCCGACTTCGCCGCCTTCATCGGCGCCCAGTCGCTGCACAAGCCGGCCGAGTACGACGACCCCGACGCCACCGCCAACGCCAACCTGGCGGCGCGCCTGCCCTACCTGTTCGCCTGCAACCGCTTCGCCCACTACCTCAAGTGCATCGTGCGCGACAAGATCGGCAGCTTCAAGGAACGCACCGACATGGAGCGCTGGCTCAACAAGTGGATCATGAACTACGTCGATGGCGATCCGGCCAACTCGTCCGAGGAGACCAAGGCCCGCAAGCCGC
>DAOMOD010000190.1:0-3342 GCA_035444205.1 Lysobacteraceae bacterium | reverse complement strand
GTGGTGGTGGAGGAAGTCGAGGGCAACCCGGGCTACTACACCTCCAAGTTCTTCCTGCGCCCGCATTATCAGCTTGAAGGCCTGACGGTGTCGCTGCGCCTGGTGTCGAAGCTGCCTTCCGCCAAGGGCGCGGCCTGAACCACGCCGGTATTTCAAACCAGCGGCCATCGCTCGTTTTCATAGCAGCTGGCGGGCTTGCAATAGCCGCAGCCCCGCCAGCAGAACTTCCCATCACTGACCGAGAAGGAAATCATCATGGCAATGGACATGTTTCTCAAGTTCGAAGGGGGCGCCAAGATCGAGGGCGAGTCCAGGGACGCCAAGCACGCCAAGGAAATCGACGTGCTGGCCTGGTCCTGGGGCATGAGCCAGTCCGGCTCCAGCCACGTCGGCGGTGGCTCGGGTGCCGGCAAGGTCAGCGTGCAGGACCTCTCCGTCACCAAGTACGTCGATTCGGCCTCGCACACCCTGTGCGGCTTCTGCTGCAGCGGCGACCACTTCGACAAGGCCACGCTGGTGGTCCGCAAGGCCGGCGGCGAGGCATTGGAATACCTGAAGATCACCATGGAACAGGTCATGATCACCAGTGTCAGCACCGGTGGCAGCGGTGGCGAGGACCGCTTGACGGAAAACGTCAGCCTGAATTTCGCCAAGTACAAGCTCGAATACACGCCGCAGGACGACAAGGGCACGGCGGGCGCGGTCAAGACCCAGGGCTGGGACATCGCCAAGAACGTCAAGGTCTGATGGGCGTTCGCGCGGCACCGCTGCAAACGCCTCCCTCGTCGCGCGCGCCGGAGCCATCCATCAGCGCAGCCCCCGAGGCGGCGCAGCCAGCCGAAGTGCCGGTGCGCGAGCTCAGCGTCGACGACGCGGTGCTGATGGCGATCCAGTTGCAGGTGCACGGCGCGCTCGAGCCGGCGCGCACGCTGTTCGAGCGCGTGCTGGCGCTGGCGCCGGCGCATCCCGACGCCCTGCACTTTCTCGGCATCCTGCTGCACCAGCGCGGCGATGGCGAACAGGGCCTGGCGCTGCTGCGCCGATCGCTGGAACTGACACCCGACGACGCCGGCCGCCACATGAACCATGGCAACGTGCTGCTTGAGCGCGGCGACGTCGAGGGCGCCCGGCTCGCGTACGAGCGCGCACTGGCGCTCGCGCCTGGCAACCCGCAGGCCCTCAACAACCTGGGCGCGCTGTACCGCGAGCTCGAGCGCCCGGTCCAGGCCGAAGCGGCCTACCGCAGCGCGATCGCGGCCGATCCGGATTTCATCGACGCCTACAACAACCTCGGTCACCTGCTGCTGCGCCGCGGGCGCGAGTCCGAGGCGGTACCCCTGTTCCACAAGGCCTTCACCCTCGACCCCCGCAACGCCCGGGCGCAACTGCTGATGGGCCTGGCCTACGCCGAGATCGGCGAGCTCGACAAGGCCGCGCAGACCTACCGCCGCTGGCTTGACGAGGAACCCGGCAACCCGATCGCGCGCCACATGCTGGCTGCCTGCTCGCCCGAACCACCGCCCGAGCGCGCCGCCGACGACTACGTCGAGAAGACCTTCGATGGCTTTGCCGCCAGCTTCGATGCCAAGCTGGCCCAGCTCGGCTACCGCGCGCCCGAACTCATCGCCCAGGTGCTGATGTCGCGACTCGGCGCCACCCCCGGCCTGAGCGGACTGGATGCCGGCTGCGGCACCGGCCTGTGCGGCCCGCTCGTCAAGCCGCGCCTTGCCCACCTGACCGGCGTCGATCTGTCGGGTGGCATGCTGGCCAAGGCGCAGGCGCGCGGCTGCTACGACGAGCTCGCCCAGGCCGAGCTCAGCAGCTTCCTGCAGCAACACCCGGGCGGCTACGACGCCGTGATGTCGGCCGACACGCTGTGCTATTTCGGCGCGCTCGACGGCGTCGCCCACGCCGCACACGCGGCACTGAAACCGGGCGGCGTGTTCGTGTTCACGGTGGAGGCCTGCGACCACCCGCCCGCCGCCGGTTTCCGCATCAACCACAACGGCCGCTACAGCCACGCCGGCGACTACCTGGCGCGCGTGCTGGCAGCCGCCGGTTTCGAGGCGCCGGAACTGGCGCGCGACGTGCTGCGGCAGGAAAGCGACAAACCGGTCCAGGGTTTCGTCGTCAGCGCCATCCGAGCCTGAGGCGGTCGGTCTGCAAGCGTGCCGCTTGTAGGGTGCGCGTGCGGCACACGCCAGCCCCGCGCGACGGCACAGGGCCGGCCGTACTTACAGCAATTGCGTTGGCGCGTCGCTCTCCGCATGCACCCAGAGCAGGAACGCGGAGTAGTTGTCCTGACCCGGCTTGCCGCAGCCGGCCACGGTGTGGTCGATCGCGGCAGCCCACTGCCGCGCCGAGCCGGCCGCTTGCAGGGCATCGGCCACGCCCTCGTCGCCCAGCACTTCCCACACGCCATCGCTGCACAACAGCACGGCATCACCGGGCTGCAGGCGCATCGGCTCGGACACGCTGATCTCCAACTGGTCGCCGGCCGCACCCAGCGCCGACAGCAGCACGTTGCGCTGCGGGTGCAGCCTGGCCTGCTCGTCGCCCAGCATGCCGCTGTCAACCATCTGCTGCACCAGGCTGTGGTCGCTGGTACGCGCCACGACCGCGCCGCCGCGGAACAGGTAAGCCCGGCTGTCGCCCGAATGCACCCAGCGCATGCGGTCCTCGAGCAAGTCCAGCACCGCCAGCACCACGGTCGAGCGCATCTGCGCCAACCGACCGCCGGCCTGCTGCCGCTCGACCACGCGGCGGTTGGCCTGAAGCACCAGCCGGCGCAGCAGCTCGTCGGACGTGCCGGGCGCGGCGAAGAAGCCTTCCAGCAGGCTGTCGCGCACGATGGCGGCGGCGACATCACCGCCGCCATGGCCACCAGCACCATCGGCCACCAGGCAGACCAGGTAGCGGTCGTCGTGCTGCTGACCGACGCAATCCTCGTTGTAGTCGCGCCCGCCCTGCCGCGTCAACGTGGCGATTTCGACTTGCACGCCTTACTCCCTGTCGGTGTCGCGCTCGGCCGCCGCCAGCCGCGCCATCTGCTCGTCGTAGGCCTGCAGGAAAGCCTTGCCGAACAGGCTGTGGAAGTCGTCCTCGGCCTCCTTGGCGATGCTGCCGTACAGCGCCAGGAACTGCTCCCACAGGCGCGCCTTGCGGCCGGCCGCGAACAGGCTGTCGAGCTTGGTTCTGGCGGCGATGTTCTGTTCCAGCGCATCGGGCGAGAACCGGTCGATGACATGGGCCAGTGCCGCGCGCATGCCCACCATCAGGCCGAACTCGTGCGCGCGCAGATCCCGATAGGCATCGCGCATGGCCGCCTCGGCCTGCATGAAA
>DAOMOD010000189.1:0-8106 GCA_035444205.1 Lysobacteraceae bacterium | reverse complement strand
GGCGCCCCTGGCGAGGAGCTTCTTCAACCGTTTCCGCATGCCCTTGTGCCGTGCGCCCGAGTCCGACCCGGATTGTAGCCACGTCGCGTCAACCCGGGTGATTCAGACCCAACGCACTGCTTTACCAACTGACTTTGGCACTGGCGTACACAAACGCCCCGCTGAAGCCGAACGGCGAGGTGGAGTTGTAGGGGAACTGGCCACCGTTGGAGTTGGCGAAGAGCACTTCATCCGGGTGTTCATTGAGCACGTTGTCGGCGCCCAGGCTGAAGGCCCAGTTGTCGAAGCGGTAGGTGGTTTTCAGGTCGAGCACCCACTTGTCGCCGAAGGTCTGGTCGCGATTCGGCGTGGCGGGTGTCTGTCCAACGAGCACGCTGTACTCGCCGTAACGGGTGGCGTTGACATTGAACTCCCAGTTGCCGAGATTCAGAAGGCCGCCGAGGTTGAGCTTGTCCTTCGGATAGCCCAAGGTGAGGCGGCCCAGCTCCACGCGACCGATACGCAGCAGGTTGAGCCCCCCCTGCTCCAGCGCGGCGGGATTGGGTGCGATGCGCGTGACCTCGGTATCGGTGTAGTTGTATCCGAAAGTCAGGTCGAAACTGCCTCGGGCCAGCTTCCAGTTGTAGCTGCCGACGATATCGACGCCCTGGGTCCGGGTGTCGACGGCGTTGGTGAAGTAGCGACCACCGGTGACGCCGGGAAACCCGCGCGCGGCCAGGAAGGCGACCACGTCCGGCCCGGTGAGGTTTTCCGACAACGCGATGCGGTCGTCGACGTCGATCTGGTAGGCATCGACGGTGATGTAAAGGGCATCCAGCGGCTGCAACACCAGCCCGATGCTGTAGTTGAGCGATTCCTCGGCCCTGAGCGGTTCGGCGCCCAGGGCGACGGCGACCGGGTCGGCCACCGGGAAGGTTCGAACCTGGAACGGCTGGCCGCCGATGAAATTGACCGCCGTCGAGCTGTAGAACTGCTGCGGCAGCGACGGCGCGCGGAAACCGCTGGACACTGTGCCGCGCAGCGCGACGGCATCGGTGAACGCATAGCGCGCTGACAGCTTGCCCGAAGTCGTGGTGCCGAAATCGCTGTAGTCCTCGAAGCGCCCGGCGATGCCGGCGGAGAATTTATCGGTCAGGCTGGCCTCCAGATCGACGTACACCGCATAGCTGTCGCGCTTGTTCGTACCCGCATCCTGCGGGCTGTAACCAGCGAACAATTGCGTGCCCACATACGTCACCCCATCGGGCGAGACGACGCCACCGTTGACGTAGGACGCCGGTTCGCCCGCCACCTGGTCGAATTCTTCTTCGCGATACTCGGCGCCGAACGAAACCGTCAGCGGATACGCCAGCCCGACATCGAACGCTCTGCTGACATCGGCATTGAGCAGGTTCTGCGTGCGGTCCTGCGCGCCGGCGAAGAACGATGTCGGGGAGGCGGTGCCCAGGCTGCGATTGAGGTTGTTGCGGAAGTCGAAGCTCAGTTGGTTATAGCCATAGTTGTAGCTGATATCCCAGCGCCAGCCGCTGGCCGTGTCGCCGCGCAGACCGGCGACGATGGCGCGATCCTGCGAAAGGTTGAGCCCCAGCGGCAGATAGCCGTCCGGAAAGATCTCCGGCACGTTGCGCGGATCGCCGGCGGGACGGAAGAAGCCGTTGGTCAGGACGTTGCGGTTGGTCGCGGTGCCAAACCCGTACAAGGTGACCGCTTCGGAGACCGCAAAATCGCCATTGAACGATACCGCTGCGAAGTCCACGTCGGGCTCACCGAAACTCTGCACCACCCGGCCCGCCGGTGCGCTGGTTGGAGTGACTGTGCCGATGAACGGCCGCGCACGATCGGTGTTGTCGTTCTGGCTGAGCTGGGCGGCAAAATGCAGCGACCCGGCATCGCCCAGCGCGATGCCGCCGTCGCCGGACAACTGTGCGTGCGCGCCATCGCCGGCGCTGTACTGCCCGTAGCGCGCCTCGAGGCTGCCATGATCGCTGCCACCCTTGAGCACGATGTTGATCACGCCGGCGATCGCGTCAGAGCCGTATTGCGCCGAAGCGCCATCGCGCAACACCTCGATGCGCTCCACCGCGGCAATCGGAATCGCGTTCAAATCCACCGGTGAGGTGCCACGGCCCTGGACGCCGCTGATATTGAGCTGGGCCGCTGCATGCCGACGCTTGCCGTTGACCAGCACCAGCACCTGATCGGCCGACAGGCCGCGCAGCTGCGCCGGGCGGATCGCGTCGGTGCCCTCGGTGCCGACCGCCGTGCGCGGATAGTTCAGCGAGGGCAAGGCTCGCGCCAGCGCCGTGGCCAGATCGCTGGTGGCGGTGGCCTGCAGCATTTCCGGGCTGATGATGTCGATGGGCGCCAGTGATTCGGCCACTGTGCGGTCGGTGACGCGAGTACCGGTGACGACGACGGTATCGAGTTGGGTCGCTCCCGTGCCAGCCGGCTCGCTCCCAACGGTTGTCTGGGCTTGCCCTTGCGCATGCGCAACAGAGGCAGACAGCGCCAGCAGAATGGCCAGGGTGAGCTTGGACTGCGTCATGGGTGTTCCCTCTTCGTGGATGGGCCGGATCACGCCTTCGACGCCCTTTCACGACGGCGCGTTTCCGGATGAACGCAGTCTGATCAGATCTGGGCTATCATTTCCAATGCTAGTGTGACTAGACTTGATTCATTATTGATATGGGCGCCTGAAATGAACGTCCGTCAGATCGAAGCCTTCCGGCACATCATGATCACCGGCACCACGGCGCGTGCCGCTGAAGCGATGCACACCTCGCAACCGGCCATCAGCCGGCTGCTGGCGCAACTGGAGAGCAGTCTGCGCATGCGCCTGTTCGAGCGCGAGAAATCGCGGTTGCGGCCTACGCCAGAGGCCAAGCGCCTGCTGGTGGAGGTGGACCGGGCGTTCACCGGGATGGCGCAAATCCGCGAACGCGCCGAATGGATTCGGTCCGGCGCCGGCGGCAGTCTGTTTGTCGCGTGCCTGCCGGCTCTTGGTTTCGGTGCGATGCCCCAAATCGTGGCGGAGTTCAGGACCGCGTTTCCGGATATGGCGGTGCGCCTCGAAGTTCACAGTTCCTCGGAAGTGCGCGATCGAGTCGTCAGTGGCCGGTGCGACCTGGGGTTTGCCGCTGACGAAATCGACACCTCGGGCGTAACGGTGCTGCCCGTCGCCGAGCGCCAGGCCTTGTTGGCATTGCCGATCGGACACCCGCTCTGCCAAGGCAAGCGGATACGAATCGCCCAGTTGGCCAAGCATCCATTCATCGCCTTGTCGCAGACCGACACCGTGCGCCGACAACTGGACGGATTGCTGGGAAAGAAGGGCCTGAAACTGCAGGTGGCCGTGGAGACCGCGTACTCGTTGACCGTGGCCTCGCTGGTGAAATGCGGCGTCGGCATCGGCCTGGTCAACCCGTTGGCACTGACCGAAGCGGATCGGGTCGGACTGGAATTGCGCCCCATCGATCAAACGATCATGTTCAGGACACTGGCGGTGTCCAGCCTGGCATCCTCGATGTCGGCGCCAGCCGAGCGCTTTCTCGAGACCGTGCGCAACGCCTTCAAGTAGGCCGGGCGAGCACGTTGCAGGCGGGTCAGCCAGTCAATATCAATAGTGAATTGACATGATTCACACTGGCATTTGAAGTAATACGCTGTTTTACCCAGACTGCCGTCCACCTCCTCACGCGATCCCCCAGACATGAAGTCTGAAAAGTTCCAGTCGCTGACCATTCCGGTACACCGCGCCTCGACGCTGGTATTCGAGGACACGGCAGCCTTCCTGCAACGTAAGTCGCAGCTGTTTGATGGGTATTCCTACGGACTCTACGGAACACCGACCACCCGCTCCCTGGAAGTGCGGATCGCCGAGATTGAAGGCGGGACGCGCAGCGTCGTCCTGCCGTCCGGCCTGGCCTCGATCACACACCCGTTGCTCGCCTTGTTGAAGCCTGGTGATCATGTTCTCGTCGTCGACTGCGTGTACGGGCCGGTGCGGGAATTCCTTCTGTCGGTGCTCGCGCGATGGGGCGTCGAGGCCAGTTTCATTGCCGCCGATGCGGCGAGCATTGCCGACCAGCTGCGACCCGCAACCCGTCTGGTGCTGTTGGAGTCGCCAGGCTATTTCTCGATGGAGATCCAGGACATCGCTGGCATCTGCCGGGAGGCGCATGCCGCCGGCTGTCTGGTCATGCTCGACAACGCCTGGGGATTCGGCGCCAGCGGCATGTTCGAGCACGGTGTCGATCTGGTGTGCACGCCGTTGTCGAAGTACGCCAGTGGGCATTCCGACGTGTGCATGGGCGCCATTACCATGCGCGACGAGTCGCTGTTCCGCCAGATCAAGTCGTACACCGCTGGCATTGGCAGCGGTGTCTCCTCGGATGACGCCTACCTGGTGCTCCGCGGCCTGGAGACGCTCGAGGTCCGTCTGGCCGAGCATGAGCGCCGTGGGCTGGCGGTGTCGAAATGGTTGACGGAGCAGCCACAGGTGGCGCAAGTACTCAATCCCGCGCTACCGGGGGACAGGCAGCATGCGCGCTTCAAGCAGTATTACCGTTCGGGTAACGGACTGCTGTCGGTGCGGCTGAAGGAAACCCGTTTGGCGGCGTTGAGCGCCATGCTTGACGGTTACCGGCACTTCCGCATCGGCGCCAGCTATGGCGGGACGCACAGCCTGGTGGCCATCACCGACCTGGGCACCACGCGCACGGGCGCATCGTGGTCAGGTGCCGGTCTGGTGCTGCGGTACCACATCGGGCTGGAGCCACTCGATGCCTTGATGGACGACCTGCGGGCAGGGTTCGAGCGCCTCGATGCGCTGCGCTGACACGACGATCATGAGCCGTCGAGCGATCGGGAGCGCGACATGATCAAGCGATGGCTGCTCGCCAGCTTCATCGCACTGCTCTTGGCGAGCTGCGGCATGGACGCCCCACAGCCTGGTACAACCCCGCGGCAGATCAGCACTCTGGACAAGATCCGGCAAACCGGCACGATCACGCTCGGCACGCGCCATGCCTCGATCCCGTTCAACTATCTCGACGACCACCAGCAACAGGCCGGCTTCTCGTGGGAGATCTCCCAACGCGTGGTTGAGGCCGTCAAGCAGGAGTTGGAACTGCCCGACCTGGCGGTGAAGACGATGACCGTCACGCCGCAAACCCGCATCCCGCTGGTCGCCAATCAGACCCTCGACCTGGAATGCAGTTCGACCACGCACAACCTCGAGCGCCGGGCTCAAGTGTCGTTCTCGAACACCTTCTTCATCGTCGGCGTACGACTGCTGGTGCGCAAGGACTCCGGCATCCAGGACTGGCCCGACGTGGCCGGCAAGCGAGTGATCGTCAGCGGTGGCACTACCGCGGCAAGGCTGCTGCGCAAGCTCAACAGCGACAGGAACTGGGATATCGACATTCTCACGGCCAAGGATATCAACGAGAACTTCATGATGGTGGAAACCGGCCGCGCCGTGGCGTCGGTACAGGACGACATCATCCTGCACAGCAACATCGCGCGCGCCCGGGAGCCACAAGCATGGGAAGTCGTGGGCACGCCGCTGCAGCGCGAGGCTTACGCCTGCATGCTGCGCAAGGGCGACGTGGCGTTCAAGCAACTGGTGGACGGCGTGATCGCCGGCATGATGCAAAGCGGCGAGATGGAGCGGTTGTACACGAAGTACTTCCAGTCGCGAATTGCAGTAAAAGGCGGCATCAATATTAAGCAACCGCTATCGGATGACATGCGTGAACTGTTCCAACGCCCGAACGATGATGTGCTGTAAGACGCCATCGCGCCCGCGGCGCCGCACGAACACGCTTCGGTCGACGTCCTGAGACTGCCATGGACTACAACTGGGACTGGCTCATCCTGTTCAAGCAATCGGTCACCGGCGAGGGCCTGTACGGCGTCATGCTGTTGAAGGGCCTGGGCTGGACGCTGGTCATCTCGCTCGCCTCGTGGATCGTCGCCCTCGCCCTCGGCATCGCTCTCGGGGTCGGAAGAACCCTGCCCAATCGGTGGGTGCGCTGGCCGGTGACTGTCTACGTGCACGTCTTCCGAAACACGCCGTTGCTGGTGCAGCTGTTTCTCTGGTACTTCGTGGTGCCGGAATTGCTGCCGCCCGCCTGGGGGGATGCCATCAAGCAGATGGATTCCACGCTCGAACAGCTGTTGGCGGTGCTGCTGTGCCTGACTCTGTACACGGCCGCAAAAGCGGCCGAGCAAGTGCGCACCGGCATCGAATCTGTGGCCGCGGGGCAGCGGCAAGCGGGCACCGCACTCGGGCTATCAACGTTGGGGCTGTACAAGCACGTGCTGCTGCCGCAGGCACTTCGCATCGTGATCCCGCCACTCACCTCCGACTTCATGAATGTGTTCAAGAACTCCGCCGTGGCCCTGACCATCGGGCTGATGGAGTTGACCGGCATGAGCCGGGAGATCAGCGAGTTCAGCGCTCATCCCTTCGAAGCATTCACCGCAGCCACCCTCGCCTACATGCTGATCACGCTGGCCGTGGTGTGGCTGATGCGCACGATCGAAGTCCGCACGCGCGTGCCGGGCCTGTTGGGCGCCTGAGCGATACGACCATGCCTTACTCCTTCGACTGGTCTTCCATCCTTCGCGCCTGGCCCTACCTGCTGGACGGGTTGGGCATGACCGCGTTCCTGGTGGTGGTGGCCATGGCCGGCGGCATCGTTCTCGGCACTGGCTTGGCACTGGCCAGGACGTTCGGCCCCAAGCCACTGGCCGTGGCCGCGGCCGGGTACGTGAACTTCTTCCGGTCAATTCCGCTCATCCTCACCATCTTCTGGGTCTTCTTCCTCGTCCCCGTCGTGCTGCGCGCGATCACCGGCGACCCCTACCTGACGGTGGGTCCGATCTGGTCGGCGCTGGCGGCGTTCATCCTGGCCGAGTCCGCGTACTACTGCGAAATCATCCGCGCCGGCATCGGCAGCGTCCGTCGCGACCAGTTGCGTGCGGCGCAGGCGCTGGGGCTGACGGGCTTCCAGTCCATGCTGCATGTCGTCCTGCCGCAGGCGTTCCGCAACATGGCGCCATCGCTGGTCAACCAGTCGGTGGCCTTGCTGAAAGACACCTCGCTGGTCTATGTGATCAGCCTGACCGATTTTCTCGGCGCCGCCAGCGCCATCGGCCAACGGGACGGGCGCATGGTGGAGCTGTACCTGTTTGCCGCTGCGGTCTATCTGGCACTGTGTTCGTTGGGCGTGTGGGCGGTCGGTCGGCTGCAATCGACCAGGAGCCGTCACGCATGATGTCACGCGCCAATGACAGCGAAGCACCCCGCATAGCACCGCAGCACATGCATCCATCGAGGGGAAAATGACTACAAGAGCAGTCCCACCCGCATCGATCATCGCATCGCCTTCTGTTCCATGTGGAATCAGCTGGGCTATGCGCAAGATCAATCCCACGCCAGTTGTCGCAGCAATCATCACGTTGCCGGAAGCCACTTTGTCGCAGCGGTCCGACGCCTTCGCTTACGGTGTCAACGCATGATCGCGATCACCCGGATCTCCAAGTGGTACGGAAAGACCAGGATCCTCGATGACTGCTCGGCCACGATCAATCCGGGCGAGGTGGTGGTGGTGTGCGGGCCGTCGGGATCAGGTAAATCGACACTGCTCAAATGCATCAACGCACTCGAGCCGATCCAGCAAGGGCGCATTACTGTCGATGGAATCGACGTGAGCGGGCGCAAGAGCGACCTGACCAAACTGCGAACGCGGGTCGGCATGGTATTCCAGAACTTCGAGCTGTTCCCGCACCTGTCGGTCATCGACAACCTCACGCTGGCGCAGACCAAGGTGCTCGGTCGCACAGGCGAGGCGGCGCGAAGCAAGGCGATGGGCCTGCTTGAACGGGTGGGACTCAGCGCCTACGCCGACAAGCATCCTGGGCAACTGTCTGGCGGGCAGCAGCAGCGGGTCGCCATCGCCCGCGCATTGGCGATGGATCCGCAGTACATGCTGTTTGATGAGCCGACCTCGGCCCTCGACCCCGAGATGGTCAATGAGGTGCTGGAAGTGATGGTCGCGTTGGCGAAGGAAGGCATGACGATGGTCGTCGTCACCCACG
>DAOMOD010000188.1:0-8182 GCA_035444205.1 Lysobacteraceae bacterium | reverse complement strand
CCTTGACCACCCAGAAGTCGCCACCGATGGCCTTGGCGGCCTCGACGGCTTCATCTGGCGTGCGTGCGATCTTGCCAGCCGGAACCGGAATGCCGAACTGAGCAAACAGCTCCTTGGCCTGGTACTCGAAGGAAGGCCCGAGTATACGTCCGCCTGCACTGCGCCCAGTGACGATCCGCCGTGCCGGAAATGGCGGAATGCGGGCGGGGTGACAACCTTCAGCGGAGCGTGGACGAATCTGTCACCAGCCGTCCATCCACGACCCGTAGCTTCCGCACCTTGCCGGACATGGCGACATCGCGGTGGGTGGCGATGATCAGGCTGCGCGGGCCGATCCAGTGGTCGATGCCGTCTGCCACGCGAGCGCGGCTGGCCGGATCGAGGCCTTCGAAGGGTTCATCCAGGATGGTGAGTGCGGCTTTGCGCAACAGCACCGCGGCTGTCGCCACGCGCCGCGCTTCGCCGCCGGATAGTCCACGGCCGTATTCGCCGAGGGGTGTGGCCATCCCATCGGGCAATTGTGCCAACCAGCTCTGCAGGTCCACGGCGGCCAGCACGGCGCGCAGTTCGTCGTCGCTGGCCTGTGGATCGCCCAGCCGCAGGTTTTCCGCCAGCGTCATCGCAAACAGGTGCGGGCGCTGCGGCAGCAGGGCGATATGCCGGCGCAGTGTGGCTTCATCGAAGCGATGCAACGCGTGGCCGCCAAAGCGGATCGTGCCGCGATCCGGGTCGGCCATGCGCGCCGCCAGCGCCGCGAACGTCGACTTGCCACCGCCGGACGGGCCGCTGACCAGCACCCGTTCACCGGCCTCGATACACAGCGTGTCCACCTCGATGCCGACGCTGCGGTCGGGCCAGCGGAAGTGAACGCCGTCCATTGTCAGCGCGAAATTGCCAGCTTCCGCAGTCAATGGTTCGGCTGGCTGACGGGGAAAATCCAGCAACGGTTCAAGCCGATACAGCGCCTCCAGCCGGTCGGCGGCGGCGCGTGAGCGTCCATGGGCCAGCACCACGCCGGCGCAGGGGGTGATGGCTTCCAACGTGCCGAATGCCGCCAGGATAGCCAGTACCAGCCATGGCGCACTCACCGCATCGCCGGCGAGCAGGGCGTGACCAAGGCGTGCGGTTTGCCAAGTGGCCAGCCCGACCAGCGCGGTGATGCCGGCCACGGCCAGGGATTGAAGCAGGCGCTGGCGCCATTGCAGTTGCAGCAGGGCCTGGTCGTTGGCCAGCCAGTCGGCGCGGCGCTGTTGCCAGGCACCGCTCAGGCGCAGGGTGACGAAACCGCGTAGTGCATCGATCAGCTCGCTGCGACGGTGGGCACCGAAGGCCGCCAAATGTTCGCCGCTGCGGCGGGCACCGAAGGCCAGCAGCAGTGGTAGGCCCAACGTGGCCATCAGCAACCAGGGCAGCGCGCCCAGCGCCAGCTGCGGATGCGCCCAGTTCAGCAATAGCAACGCAACCGCCGTGACCAGCAGGCTCCACAGCCACGGCAGCCAGACCCGCAGTGGTGCTTCGTCGAGGGTATCGATGTCGCTGACCAGACGTTGCAACAGGTCGCCATCGGCCATGCGGGCCAGCGGTTCGGGTGCCAGCCGTGCCAGACGCGAGAAGGCATGCCGGCGCAGGTCAGCCAGCAGCCGAAGCACCGCTTCGTGCGAGATGATGCGTTCGCCATAACGCCCGGCGGTGCGGGCAATGGCAAAGAAACGGATCATCGCGCCGGGGCGAAAGATGTCGAAGACCGCCGCGCTGGCGACACTGCCGCCGGCAATGGCGGTGGCGGTGATGAAGTGACCGGACAGCGCCAGCAGCCCGAGCGAGGCGAGCAGAGTGATGCTGCCCAGCAGTGCAGCCAACGCGAACCAGCGCAGATGGCGTGGCTGCGAGAAGCGCGGGATCGCGGCATCGTGCGGCGGTTTCTGGTCGATGCCGCTCATATGCCGGGCTCCGGTACATCCGGCCGGCTGCTGTCGGCCAGCAGCCGGCCGCGCTCCAGCAGCAGGGTGCGGTTGATCCAGTCCGGGTCTTCGCTTTCGTGCGTGGCCATCAGCACGGTGCGGCCGTGGCTGGCCAGGCCCAGGGTGTGGCGCAGGCGCATGCCGGTTTCTGCGTCCAGTTGCGAGAAGGGCTCATCCAGCAGCCAGACATCGGCATCGCGTGCCAGCGCACGGGCCAGCGCCAGGCGTTGCAGTTGCCCGCCCGACAGCGTGCCCTGTGCACTGCCGACCACCGCATTGGCCTGGCTGGGCAGGGCGCGGACCACTTCGTCCAGTCCGGCCTCGGTCAGCGCCTGCCACAGTCGCGCCTCGTCGGCTGGCTGTCCGACCAGCACGTTGTCGCGGATGGATTGGAAAAACCATTCCGGGCGTTGTTCCATCCAGCCCAGACGCGGCCACCAGGCGGTGGTGTCTAGTGCCTGGCCGTGGATCAGGATGCGACCAGAGGTCGGTTGGATCAGGCCGGCAGCCAGCGCCAGCAGCGTGCTCTTGCCAGAACCGCTGGCACCGCGCAGTGCGATCCGCTCACCGGCGTTGACGGTGAAACACACGTTTTCCAGCGCCACACGCCCATCGGCATGACGCAGGCCGACATGCTCAAACACGATCAGCGGCGCTGCCGGATCGCTGCGTGCAGTGCTCGCAGGCATCGCTGCCGTTGCAGTGGCAGCGGCCGGCAGTTGCGCCTGCAATCCACGTAGTCTGGCAGCAGCAGCCAGCGCATCGGCGCGCACGTGGTAATCGGCACCGAGCTGGCGCAGCGGGGCGTAGAACTCCGGTGCCAGCAGCAGCATGAACAGCGCAGGGCCCAGCGTCATCGTCTGGCCGTAGTGGCCGATATCCAGACGCCCGAGCAGCGACAGCCCCAGATACAGCGCCAGCATCGCGATCGATAGCGAGGCGAACAGCTCCAGCACCATCGAGGACAGGAAAGCCAGCCGCAGCACCTGCATGGTGCGGGTGCGGTAATCCTCGATGCCGTGCCCGAGACGCGCGGCAGCCGGCATCACCTGGCCCAGCAGGCGCAGCATCGGCAGACCCCGGACCAGATCCAGGAACTGTCCGCCAAGCCGTGCCAGCGCATCGGCCTGGCGCTGGCTGGCGGCCGCCGCGCCACGCCCGACCAGATGCATGAACACCGGAATCAGCGGCGCGGTTCCGGCCAGGATCAGCAGCGCCATCCAACTGAACGGCGTTACCGCCAGCAGCAGCGTGGGTAGGGCCAGCGCGATCGTCAGGCGTTGCGGCAGGTAGCGCGAGACGTGTCCATCCAGCGCATCGACCTGTTCCGTGACCAGCGTCGACAACGCGCCGTCGTCACCGGCGTGGCCACGCCGCGGGCCGAGGCGTTCCAGCGTATCCAGCACTTCGGCCCGCACCTGCTGGCGCAGCCTCAACCCGGCGAGGCCGCCGGCGTAGTCGCGCAGCGCCAGCAGCCCGCTGCGCGCGCCGATTGCCAGCACCATCGCCAGCAACTGCCAGCCGGTATCAAAACGCCCTTGCACCCAGGTACCGACGGCAAATGCCAGCGCAGCGGCGAATCCGACATGCGCCAGTACCGCCGCCGCACCGGCCAGCCCGGCCAGACGCACCAGCCCGGACACGGATGCGGTGCGCTGTTGCAGCCACTGCACATCGCTGCTGATGGCAGGTTCCACCGGTCAGTACTGGTCGTTGCCGTCCTCGTCCGGATAACCATGGAATTCCAGCCACATCGCATTGATGATGCCGGCGAAACAGGCCATCAGTACGCCGAGGATCCACGTGAAATACCACATGCTCGTTCTCCTTTGTTCCGCTCAGTAATGCTCGTGCGAGTCGCTCACCTGTTCCAGCGTCACCGGTCCGCGCAGCACGCTGAATACCCAGCTGGTGTAGAACAGGATCAGCGGCAGGAACAGCACCGTCATCCAGAACATCCAGCGCAGCGTCAGCAGGCTGGAGGTTGCATCCCAGACGGTCAGGCTGTGCGCTGGCTCCAGGCTGGAGGGCATCATGAACGGGAACATCGCGATGCCGGCGGTCAGGATGGTGCAGGCCACCGCTACCGAACTGGCGATGAAGCCCACGCCGGGTCGCCGGGCCGCCAGCCACCAGGCGCCGAAGGCACCGGTGAAAGCCAGCAACGGCACCAGCCACAACACCGGCGTGGCCTTGAAATTGGCGAACCAGGCACCGGTCTGGCGCACCACCTCCTTGGCCACCGGATTGGAAGCGGCTTCGGTGCCGGCGAACGCGGTCAGCACATAGCCGTCGATGCCGAAACCGACCCACAGTCCGGCACCCGCGAAGCTCAGTGCGAACACCAGTGCCGCCACACCCAGCGCACGGTGTGCACGTTCGCGCAGGTGGCCGACGGTCTTCAATAGCAGGAACGCGGCTCCCTGCATCACCAGCATCGACAGGCTGACCACGCCGGCCAGCAGGCCGAACGGGTTCAGCAGGCCGGGCAGGCCGCCCTCGTAGTGCACCCGCAGGGAATCGTCGAAATAAAACGGCACGCCCTGCAGCAGATTGCCGAAGGCCACGCCGAACACCAGTGCCGGCACGAAGCCGCCGATGAACAGGCCCCAGTCCCACATCGAGCGCCATTGCGGGTGCGGCAGTTTGCTGCGGTAGTCGAAACCGACAGGCCGCAGGATCAGCGCGAACAGCACCAGGATCAGCGCCACGAAGAAGCCGGAGAAGGCGGCCGAGTAGATCAGCGGATAGGCCGCGAAGATCGCGCCGCCTCCAAGGATGAACCAGACCTGGTTGCCTTCCCAAGTCGGACCGATGGCGTTGATCAGCACGCGGCGCTCGTCATCGGTGCGCGCCACCCATGGCAGCAGGGCACCGACACCCAGATCGAAGCCGTCCATGATGGCGAAGCCGATCAACAGCACACCCAGGAACAGCCACCAGATGAAACGCAGGGTTTCATAGCTCATCAGGAAAGCGAGAAGTTCAGTCATGGCGGTGCTCCTCAGGCCTGCTGCGCGCTGGTCAGCGACGGCGTATCGGCACCGCCTGTCGGAGTCGGATCATCCGGTCCCTGTCGCGCGAACTTGATCATCAGATACATCTCGACCACCAGCAGTGCGGTGTAGAGCAGCACGAAACCGCCCAGGCTGAAGATCAGATCACCGACGCTGAGCGAGGACACGCTGATCCAGGTCGGCAGGATTTCCGCCACCGTCCATGGCTGGCGTCCGACCTCGGCCACGAACCAGCCCATTTCCGAGGCGATCCACGGCATCGGGATCGTGAACACCGCCAGTTTCAGCAGCCAGCGCTGGCGCAACACGGTATTGCGCGAGGTCGCAATGATCGCCAGCACGAACACGCCGAGCAT
Organism: Lysobacteraceae bacterium; assembly: GCA_035444205.1. GTDB lineage: Bacteria > Pseudomonadota > Gammaproteobacteria > Xanthomonadales > BPKI01 > DAOMOD01. Next base: position 2,848 of record DAOMOD010000188.1, on the reverse strand, counting down.
GAAGAAACCGGCGCCCACCATGATGCGGAAAGCCCAGAACAGTGGTCCGACCGGTGGAATCCCGTCGCGTGCTGCCTGCGCGATCTGCTCGTCGGTGGCATCCACCACATCCGGGGCGTAGCGTTTGACCAGCAGGCCATAGCCCAGATCGGCCTGGTGTTCCATCAGGCGGGCGCGTGCGCCAGCGTCTTCCGGGTTAGCGCGCACCTGCTGCAACGCGGCGTAGGCCTGCATGCCGTTGCGGATCTTGATCTCGTGTTCGGCCACCAGATCGCGGATGCCGGTGATCGGTTTGTCGACCGAGCGGGTCGCGATCAGGCCCATGATCCACGGGATTTCGATCGCGTAATCGGTCTTCATGTTCTCCGAGTCGATCATGCCCACCACGGTGAACGGTGCCGGCGGCTGGTGCGTTTCCCACATGCCCTCGATCGCGGCCAACTTGACCTTCTGCGAATGGCCGATCTCATAGCCGCTCTCGTCGCCCAAAGTGATCACCGACAGCACCGAAGCCAGGCCGAAGGCGGCCGCGATCGCGAAGCTGCGCTGCGCGAATGCGATATGCCGGCCCTTGAGCAGATACCAGGCGCTGATGCCCAGCACGAAGCAGGCCGCCGTGGCATAACCGGCCGAGACCGTGTGCACGAACTTGACCTGTGCCACCGGGTTGAAGAACACCTCGGCAAAGCTGCTCATTTCCATGCGCAGGGTTTCCGGATTGAATTCGGCACCCACCGGGTACTGCATCCAGCCGTTGGCGATCAGGATCCACAGCGCCGAGAAGTTCGAGCCCAGCGCCACCAGCCAGGTCACCATCAGGTGCTTGACCCGGCTGAGCTTGTCCCAGCCGAAGAAGAACAGCCCCACGAAGGTCGATTCCATGAAGAACGCCATCAGCCCTTCAATCGCCAGCGGCGTGCCGAAGATGTCGCCCACGTACTGCGAGTAGTACGACCAGTTGGTGCCGAACTGGAACTCCATCGTGATGCCGGTGGCCACACCCAGCGCGAAGTTGATGCCGAACAACTTGCCCCAGAACTTCGTCATCTGTTTGTAGATTTCCTTGCCGGTCATCACATAGACCGACTCCATGATCGCCAGCATCAGCGACAGGCCCAGGGTCAGGGGAACAAACAGGAAGTGGTACATCGCCGTGGCTGCGAATTGCAGTCGCGACAGGTCGACGACCAACGGGTCCGGCATCATGGTGCTACTCCTTCGTCAGGCTCTTTTTTCAGGCTGCTCGAGTCGCAGTCTGAAAGGTTTGATCGGGGTCAAAGTGGTGGCGCCGGAGGGTGCGTCACTTTGTCGCAGCCGCAGCAAACTCGCGGTACGACTCCCAGGCATGGGCGGCGTACATCAGCGAGGGGCCGCCGCCCATGTAGACCGCCACGCCGAGCATTTCGCGCACTTCCTCGTCGCTGGCGCCCAGCCGCACCAGGGCCTTGCCGTGGAAGCCCAGGCAGCCGTCGCAGCGCGTCGCCACACCGATCGCCATGGCGATCAGCTCCTTGGTCTTTTCATCCAGCGCACCGGGCGCCATCGCGGCGCGCGCCATCGCGCCAAAGCCCTGCAGGGTGTCGGGAATGCCGCTGCGCAGTGGTGCCAGGTGGCGATTGATGTTGGCGATATGGTCCTGATAGCGGGTGCTGTCCATGTTGTTGTCCTTTCAGTTGTCCGCGTTGGCGGCAGGTTTGCGTGCGACCAGATCGACCAGCGCCGACATGCCGCTGTGGCCGCAGCCTTCGCTGATGACCGAGTCGTGTTCTTCCAGGTGCAGGATCTCCATGCCGGCGAAGGCTTCGCGCAGCATGGCGGCGGTGTAGAGCTGTTCGATCTGCTTCGGCCCGCCGGTGCCGTAGTCGAGCTGTTCCGGGCGATAGCCCTGCAGGATCAGAAGGCCGTCGGGTTTGAGGCTGTCGCGCATTGCGGCGAACAGGCGCTGGCGCAGTTCCGGGCCGGCGAACTGGATGAAGATCGCGGCCACCAGATCGAAGTGTTGCTGGCCGAAATCCCAGTGCGCCAGATCGGCCTGTTCGGTTTCCAGTGTCACACCGCGTGCGGCGGCCAGCGCACGGGCCTTGGCCAGTGCGGTTTCCGAGCCGTCCACCGACAGTACATCGAGGCCCTGCTGTGCCAGCCAGACGCCGTTGCGGCCTTCGCCATCGGCCAGCGCCAGGGCGCGCATGCCCGGTTGCAAACGGTGTGACTGGGCTACGAGGAAGGCGTTGGGTTCGGTGCCGTAGACGTAGTCGGGTGTGTTGAAGCGGGCATCCCACATGGCGATACCGGTCTTGGTGTTCATGGACATCTCCTCGATCAGCTGGACGTGGCACGGCTCATCGGCAGGCCGGCGGCGGCCCATGCGGCCATGCCGCCGCGCACGTTGATGCAGCGGCAATCCTGGCGCTGGCCGAGCAGGTTCTGGGCCAGACGCGAGCGCACGCCACTGTGGCAGATCAGCAGCAGTTCGCCGTTGTGGGCTGGCAGCGCGGCCAGCGCGGCGTGGCGCTGTGCACGGATGCGGTCCAGCGGCAGCGGCTGCGCGTCCAGCGCGTGGCCGGCGTTGAATTCGCCCGGCTCGCGCACGTCCAGCAGCAGGACACCGGCATTGATGCGTTGCACCGCCTGCTGCACGGACACCTGTTCACCGCCGAACCCGAACAGGGTTTTCAGCAGCGCGATCATGTCGCTTCATCCCCACCGGTCGCGCCCGGTCCGCAATAGATGCCGTGCAGGGTCTGGATGACCTCGAAGGCCGGGGTATAGGAAATTCAAACGCCCTTTTCGGCCAGTCTGGCGGGTAGGAAGCGGCCGCGCAAGCGCCGCTTTGGGCACAGATCGGGCA
>DAOMOD010000187.1:5419-8263 GCA_035444205.1 Lysobacteraceae bacterium | reverse complement strand
CAGGATGCCCTGTCGGCGGACCCCACAGGCCGCACGCGGACCTGGAGGGCAGGAGGCCCGGAAGGCGCGCAAGCGGGGCGTCTTTTCTCTTGGTTACTTCTCTTTGGACGAGCAAAGAGAAGTGACCCGGCCGCCGGGAGGCGGACGGAAACCAAGTCATGGACGACACAGACAACCCGCGCCGCAGGCGCTCCGAACAGGAACCGTGAAACACCGACACGTAGCAGTCGCAGCTTTCGCAGCTCCTACAGAAGAAAACGATCACGTCAAAGTGACCCGGCCGCCGGGAGGCGGACGGAAACCCCGTCATGGACGACACAATCAACCCCCGCCGCAAGGCGCCCAAAGTCATAACTTCGCCCCCAACCCCTGCGCTACCCGCAGGATATCGGCGAACACGCCGGCCGCCGTCACCTCGGGCCCGGCGCCGGGCCCCTGCACGACCAGCGGATTGTCGGCGTAGCGGTCGGTGGTGAACTGGACGAGGTTGTCGGTGAGACGCGCAAGCGCAATGGGATGGTCGGCGGGCAGTGCACTCAGGCGCACCTCGGCACTGCTTTGCATGTCGAAACGGCACGAGTAGCGCAGCGCGCGTCCATCTTCGCGTGCGGCGTCGAGCTTCGCCTGCATCGGTGCGTCGAGTTCCGGCAGGCGTGCCATGAATTCGTCCAGCGACACCTCACGAAGCGGCGCGGGCACCAGGCTTTCGACTTCGACATCGGCAAGGCTGAGATCGAGACCGGCCTCGCGCGCCAGGATCACCAGCTTGCGCGCCACGTCGAGACCGGAAAGATCATCACGCGGATCGGGCTCGGTGTAGCCCAATTCGCGCGCCTCGCGCACAAGGGCAGAGAAGGGTTGCGTACCGTCGTAGCGGTTGAACAGCCAGGCCAGCGTGCCCGACAGCGAACCCTCGATGCCATGCAGGACATCGCCGGTGTCGAGCAGGTCGCGCAGCGTCTGGATGACCGGCAGGCCGGCGCCCACCGTGGCCTCGTAGCGAAAGCGCGCGCCGCTGGCCTGCGCCGCTGCGCGGATGGCGCGATACGCATCGATATCGCCGCTGCCGGCCTGCTTGTTCGGCGTCACCACGTGAATGCCTGCGCGCAGCCAGTCGGCATAGCGTGCCGCGACCGCGGCGTTTGCGGAGCAGTCGACGATCAGCGCATGCGGCAGGTGCTCGGCGTGCACGTGCGCGGCGAAGGCGTCGAGGTCGGCGGCATCCGTGCTGGCCTTGAAGCGCGCCTCCCAGTCGCCCACGTCGACGCCGCGGGCATCGCGCCACAGGCGTCGGCTGCTGGCGACGGCGCGCAGGCGCAGGTCGAGCCCGGCGCTGCCGCGCAACCGTGCGGCCGCCTCGTTCAACTGCCGGATCAGCGCCTGGCCGACATGGCCGGGACCGATCAGGCCGATCGACACGGTCTGCGGCGACAGCCAGAAGCCGGCATGTGCCGAACGCAGCGCGCGGGCGGCGTCGCTCTCGGCCAGCGCCAGCGAGATGCTGCGCTCGGAAGCGCCCTGGGCGATGGCGCGCACGTTGACGCCGGCGTGCGCCACCGACGACAGCAGCCGCGCCGCCACGCCGGGCGTACCGGCCATGCCGTCGCCGACCGCGGTCAATGCGGCGATGCCGTCGGCCAGGGCCACGCGCTGCACTTCGCCGGCGGCAAGCTCCGGCGCGAAGGCGCGCTCCACCGCGCGTTTTGCGGCGTCGGCCTGCTCGCGCTTCACCACGCAGCAGATGGAATGCTCGGAGGAGCCCTGCGAGATCATCACCACCGACACGCCGGCCTTGTGCAGCGCGCCGAACAGGCGCTCGGCGGTGCCCGGCACGCCGACCATGCCGGCGCCGGTGAGTTCAAGCAGGGTCAGTCCGCGGCTCAGGCTGAGGCCGCTGACCGGGCCGTTGCCCTGCTCGCGCGTGGCTTCGATGCGCGTGCCCGGATGTTCGGGGCGGAAGGTGTTGCGGATGACCACCGGCATGCGCGCCTGCATCGCCGGCGCCAGCGTGCGCGGATGCAGCACCTTGGCGCCGAAGTAGGCGAGTTCGCACGCCTCCTCATAGCTCAAGGCTGGCAGGGTGACGGCATCGGGTACCAGCGAAGGATCGGCCGAGAGCACGCCGTCGACATCGGTCCAGATGTGCAGTTCGCGAGCGTCGAACAGCACAGCGAAGATGGCGCCGGAGTAGTCGCTGCCGTTGCGGCCCAGCGTGGTGGCGTGACCCTGGTGGTCGCGGGCGACGAAGCCGGTGACGACGACACGCGTACCGGCGTGGAGCGCGTGCCAGTCGGCGAGGCGCGCACGGCTGGCCTCCCAGTCGACCAGCGCGCCCATCTCGCCATGCTCGACCACCAGCACTTCGCGTGCGTCGAGCGTGGCGTAGTCAACGCCGCGCGCCGTGAGGTGCGTGGCCAGGATCCGTGCACTCCACACCTCGCCCAGCCCCTGCACGCGGTCCAGCGCCTCGCGGCCGGGCGTGCCGAGCACACCCAGTGCGGACAGCAGTTGATCCAGCTCGCGGAACTCCTGCGCCAGCCAGTCGTGCAGCGCGTCGCGCGCGGCGCCGTCGAGCAGCGCATCGACGGCATCGGCATGACGCCGATGCAGTGCGGTCAGCGCATCGCGCCAGGCGGGCTCGCGCCTTGCCGCCGCCTCGGCCAGTTCGATCAGGGCATCGGTGACCCCGCGCATGGCCGAGACCACCACCACCTGGGCGGGGTCGTCGCGGGCTAGCAGAAGGTCGGCCACGGCAGCGATGCGCGCGGCATCGGCGAGGCTGGAGCCACCGAACTTGTGCGCTACCGGTTTCGGCGCGAGCCCGGGCTCGGACTTGAGGGATTC
>DAOMOD010000187.1:0-5409 GCA_035444205.1 Lysobacteraceae bacterium | reverse complement strand
GTCAGAGGCCCCGCTTCCCACCGGGTGGAGGCTCGCACCCCGCACCCTGGTCGGGGTGCGGAGCCGTTTGCAATTCAGGGCAAAGGCAACCGCACCGCGCTGGCGGTAATGGTACCGGTACCGGTGACGGACACAGGCGCAGCCGGCGTGGCCGCCGCGGCGGATCGCCCACTGAAGCTATGGTTGCTGCACCTGCACATGGCTGCGAGTGAAGCCTTTTCCTGCCTCGCCTGTCAAGTCCTCTGCCTGGACGCTGCGCCGCAACGCAGTCTGTGATGGCGTTGCGGGTTCCGTACGCGCACCTGATTACCGAGGACTCCCAGCGAAAGGTGCGGCCACAGTCTCCGCTACAGCCTGTGGCGCTCCCAAGCTACTTCCTCGTCCAAGTCCACCAGGTGCCTGGTGCCCAACCGAGACCGAGTGGCTAGACACTGAACCCCGGGCGACGGGTCCCCTGAAACCGTTCGCGGTGAGGAAGCCCTGAGGCCGCCGAAGGCGGATCGATGGGCTGTCTCGAACCGCCTGCGACACCTCCGCCTGCGCCGTGCGCAGCAGGGCATCCCTGAGCAGCGCCCGACCCAGACCCCGGCGCTGATGCGCCCTGTCCACCGCGAGCCGGGCCAGGATCATGACCGGCACCGGGTGCCGCGCCAACCCCTTCATGACTCTGGAAGGTGCAGCCTCTGGATCGACACTGCCGACCACGAGACTGTAAAACCCCACCACCACGTCACCCTGGCAGCAGACATAAGTCTGCGCACTGTTGGCCTTCTGGTTGACGAACGCGTAGCGCAGCAGGAACTGGTTCAACGCGGTCTGACCGCAGTCGAATGTATCGACCTGATTGGTTGCCGCAAGCTTGCGAACAGATGCGTAGGGCGACGCCGTGGCGACGCCGGTCAACCCAGCACCCCGGGATCACGCAACAGCTTCTTCAGGCGCGGCTTGGCTTTCACCGGATGGTCCAGCGCCGTCTGGAACGCCTGCCACTGTGCATCGCTCAACACGAACTGGTGACGATCCGCCAGCGTCTGCACAGCCGCCGTCACACCCGCGTCGAGGAGGAACTCGCTGACGTTCTTGTGGCAGGCGCGCGCGGCTTCCTGCAGCAATTGCTTGACCGGCGTACTCGCACGGACGTCGATGCGTTCGGTCTTGGAGGGCTTCAGGGTGCTCATGGATGGCGCCTCGGGCACTCTGGGTGTGCCTACGATGGATGTCCGGACACTGTGCTGACAACTGGTTTGAGTCGCAACCGTCAGCAATCCAGCCGCGCCCCGATCAACGCGCGGGAACGTGTGCGAAGTTCCAGAGTCCCCGTCGAGGTATCCGAAGCAAGACTGAGGCGTCCTGGATCTTCCGCGCATCGGGATGGCCGAGACGATCTTGCAGGCACACGTGCGCCGGGCGACAATTACGGTATGAAATCGTCATTGCTGAACACCAATCCTTGGCTGCTGGAGCCCGCCCGTCGGGCCGCGCTGCTGCGCCAGAGTGCGGCCAGCTCCTCGGCCATCGAGGGCATCGTCAAGCCGTTCCGGGCCGAATCGGCGCGCACCGTCAGCCACGCCCGGCGCCTGACGCGCGCAAAGTCCTCGCCAGAACGCGGCTGAAGCATTTCTGCAGCGGTGCGAAGTCGTGCCGCACGGCCGAGCGGATCGCGGCGAAGTAGACCGTGCGCCCGCGCCCCGACAGCGGCGAGAAATCCAGCGGAGGCCACCCCGCCTGCAGGGCCATCAACCAGCCGAGCAAGCGCGCGCAGCGACCGTTGCCCTCGCGGAAGGGATGGATCAGCACCAGTTCGGCGTGAGTGTGCGCCACCGCCACTGCCAACCGCGCCGCGTCCATGCCCTCACAGGGCGTATATTGCGCCAGTTGCTCGGCCTCGAATGCGACCATCAGGCGCGGCACTTGCGCGGCGGCTGCAAATAGCGGCCCACCCTTGCTGACGTTCACGCGGCGGTACTCGCCGGCCCATGCGTAGATGTGACCCAGCCATTGCTGGTGCAGCCGCACGATATCGGCGGCGCTAAAGCGATGTGTGGCGCTGTAGTGGCCGATGGCCCATTCCTGTACCGCCAGCAGGGCCTCGGATTCGGCCAGCTGCATCTCGCGCACTCGAACGATGCCAAGCCGGTTGCGCAGCACCCGGCCACGCGAGCCGGGCTCGAACTCGGCCTGTGGGCCTTCGGCGCGGTAACGGCCTTGGGTCATGTGGAGATTCCGTAGGCTTGAGCAAAGAATTCGGGCGACAGCGCAATGATCTCGTCGAGCTTGGGCACTGCCACTTTTCAGGCGGGGTCAATTTCAGGCTGTTGAGGCGTTCAGCCGGGCTGCGATACTACCTTGACGTCAACTGCTGGTGTACAGGGATGGAAAAAGTCCAGCCGGTCGGGTCTTCCGAGCATCGTGATGGTCGAGACCAGCTCGCACGTCGTACGGTGCCCCACGGCTGCAACATCATGTGCCCACTGCAGCAGCCGTATCCCCCCATGCCCTTCTCCGGGACCCGCCGGCCTCAGCCGCTGCGGCGCAGCGCGAACAGACCGATGGCAAGCACGCCAAGAACTACGAGCGCAAGCGCGAGACCGCTCGCCGTGGGCACTGGCTGCGGTACCGGCAGCGCCGGCTGGCCAACCCGCAACCGCACCACCGGGCTGCTGTTCGTTGGGTCGGGATCGTCGATGTGCGCGGCGATAGCAAAGTGGACATCGTGTACGCGCCCGTCGAGCGCAGGAAGAACCAGGATGTCGAACACGCAGGCGCGAGTCTCGCCAACGCCCAGGCTGGCCGGCTGCATGTACACGGTGCCGGTCCAGCGAATGGCAGGCGGCCAGAGGGATAGATCGCCATCCACCAGCGGGAAGCAGGGCGGGATCTCGGCGTCCGGTGGAATGTCGATGGGTGGCCGGACGTCTATGGTCTCCAGCGCGTCGTCGCCCAGGATGTAGTTGGTCTCGATGCCGGTCGCCACCACCGCCTCGGGTCCGTGGTTGGTCAGCGTGAGCGTGGCCCGCACGGTCTCGCCGGCCTCGACCACATTGCGGTCGACTTCGATGATTGCCTCGAGGTCCGCGAGCGGGCGATAGACATCGAGCGTGACGACGGGGTTGTTGTTGTCTGGGTTGGGGTCATCCAGCCCCGCGATCGAATTGAACGGCACCTCGACCTGAGTTCCGGCAAGCAGAGGATGCACATAGAGCCCTACGATGCAGATCACGCTCTCTCCGGCAGGCAAGGAAGCTGGCTGCGGTAGGACGGTGGCGCTCCAGAAGATCGGCGCTGGTGGCGGTGGCAGTAAATCGGTGTAGTTGATGATGCAGGGCGGTGTTTCGGGCACCGCAAAGAGAACGTAGCTGTCGCCCATGAAACCTTGGGAAAAGGACGTACCGGTCGCGACCGTGGGTGCGTCATCTGGGCCGTGATTCGTGAATGTCAGGGTGATGCGCGTCGCCTGAAACGCCTGAACCTCGGCGTCATCAGGCACCGCGGTAACCTCAAGGTCCAGATTCGGCGTGCTACCTGCGAATACCTGCGCGCAAGAGACCAAGCATCCAACAACAGCGATTGCGCCGCACCTGTTCATGATTCACCCACCCTAACTATGGGACGGGCCTTGGTAGCGATTCGAAGCTCCCTCGAAATATGAGGTCGGCAAGCTGGGGGTTTCGAAAGTCCGACATGTCCGGCGCAAGCAACGAGACGGTAAGCGCATTGAAACGGTTGAGCGTCCCGGACGGTGTCGCTGGGAACTGCAGGAATCCCCGCTCCGGATTCGAGAACTGGAGACTCGCGACACATCCAGAGCAAAGACCGAATTACCGGCGGATGGACATGACGGTCTCCGCCTGACCGGACACCCAATGACCGAAGGACCAGGGAAACGACGCGTCCCCCGGAGCTGCGCCGTTTTCCGGATTGTGCTCACCACCGAATTGATGACCTACTTCATGGGCGAAGGTGAGGAACTGAGTCATGCATTGATAACTCACCACAGAGTAGGCGAATGGCTCGTAGTCGGCGCCCAAGTTGCAACCTGGCTCATTCGCTCCGAAATCGCCGTCGACCCCACAGTTGGGTCGCTGCGTATAGGCCACGCCACAGGCCGCCGAAACGTCGGCTACAACCATGACCACGAGATCGGCGCTGGTCGCATTGCGCTGACTCTGCGCGAATCCGTTGTTCCGAAGGAATATCTTGTGCCCGAAGTAGTTGCACTGCGCCAGCGTCGGTCCAGGTGGGCACGTATGCCCGCTCTGCTCGTTGTAGGCGATCTGCGTACTCAGATTCCCGGAACTCGCCACGTTGCGTGCGCGCACCGACACGATGCCGGAGTTCTGGGCAGCGGCACTGAACTGGGCAAATGACTCCTCGATGCGCAAGTTGAGCTGAGTCTGATCGACGTTTGGAAGTTGCAGCACGTTCGGCGTGTGCAGTACCAGCACATCGATCGTGTCGACGTACTTTGGTCGTGTCGGTAAGGTTCCAGGCTTCCCGGAGGTCGGGGAGATCTGGCCAAGCAGCTCGTCAAGATGGCGATGCTTGGCATGCATTGCCTTCTCGTCCACCGACTCGTAGGCGCACAGGCTGGGCGGGAACAGGTCCGGGGCAAGTTGGCGAAACAACGTGCCCATGGGCGTTTCCACAAGGCTGTAGATCTTCTCAGCTGTGTGGATGGTGGCAGAGACCTTGCCTTCGCGGACCACCAGGACCATCCATCCGCCGTCGCCGACTCCGAACCAATCATAGCTCAGCGCGCTGTCCGGAAGCTCCGGGTCGGGGACAACACCTATGCCTTCGATGACGAAACCGGCGATGGGCTCAAACCGCACTGCGTCGATCGCGAGCTCGGGCCCATCCGGCACCGCCACCAGAATGGACTCCTGTGTCTCGGCGATCCCGCGTACATTGGCGCCAACCAGCCACTGCACCTCCACCGCGAATTCGGGCGGCAATTCGCCGGGCGGCCCGCAGTCGGGGCATGACGGCGGCTCGCCGAACAATGGCGCCTGTGCCGACGCCGCAAAACTTCCAAGCATCGCGATCACCGCGATCATCACGCGCATCATGGCGTGTCCTCCCTCTCCACTGTCGTTTTCGACGGTTCGACGCTACCCCTCCCCGATTTGGTCGTCAATGCGTGCACAGCGCTCGCCTTTGCGCAGCGCAGCATGGGGCGCGATTCAGGGTATGCGCTAGCCTTGCCCCCGGGTAGGTGACACGTGTCCTTGGGGCGGCGATGGACATGTCATGCCTCGCTTCGCTCGGACCCTCTCCCCAACCCCGTTGCTAGGCTCAGCTGCGCCTTGCCAAGCAACCCCCGGCCCTCGCTCCACCGCTCAGGCGCTCTTCGGCGCGCGAGCCAGTGGCTCGCAAGCGCGCCTTATCGCCTCAGTGGGAGAGGGGCTC
>DAOMOD010000186.1:0-8270 GCA_035444205.1 Lysobacteraceae bacterium | reverse complement strand
CTCGACGAGACGGTCGCGCGCCGCGTCGCCTTCCTCACCGACTATCAGAACGCCCGCTATGCCGCGCGCTATCGCGACCTGGTGGCGCGCGCGCGCCCGGTGGCCGAGCGCGAACTGGCCGAACTGGCCGATTTCGCCCGCAGCGAACTCGGCATCGATGCCATCGAGCCCTGGGACATCCCCTTCGCCGCCGAGCGCCTGCGCGAGCGGCGCTTTGCCTTCAGCGAGGAGGACTTGAAACCCTACTTCCCGCTGCCGGCGGTGCTGGAGGGTTTCTTTGCCATTGTCGGCACCCTGTTCGGTGTACGTTTCGTCGAACGCAAGGTCGATCTGTGGCACGCCGACGCGCACTACTTCGATGTGGTCGATGCCGATGGCAGTGTGCGCGCCGGCGTCTACCTCGATCTCTATGCCCGCGCCGGCAAGCGCGGCGGCGCCTGGATGGACGTGTGCCGGGCGCGCATTCGCCTCGGCGGAGAGATCGCGAGGCCGGTGGCCTTTCTGGTGTGCAACTTCGCCCCGCCCAGCGACGGCCGCCCGGCCCTGCTCGGCCACGACGACGTTACCACCTTGTTCCACGAGTTCGGTCACGGCCTGCACCATCTGCTGACCGAGGTGGACTGGCCGAGTGTCGGCGGCATCCACGGCGTCGAGTGGGATGCCGTGGAACTTCCGAGCCAATTGATGGAGAACTTCTGCTGGCAGCCGGAAACGCTGCGCATGATGTCTCGCCATGTCGAAAGCGGTGCGCCGCTGCCGGACGAACTCATCGACAAGCTGCGCGCAAGCCGCACTTTCCATGCCGGCCTGTTCCTGGTGCGCCAGCTCGAGTTCGGCCTGTTCGATTTCCGCCTGCACCTCGACTACGATCCGGCCACCGGTGCACGGGTCATGGACACGCTGCAAGGCGTGCGCGAGGAGGTCGCGGTGGTCAAGCCGCCGGTCTGGCAGCGCTTCCCGCACAGCTTCGCGCACATCTTCGCCGGCGGCTATTGCGCCGGTTACTACAGCTACCTGTGGGCCGAGCTGCTGTCGGCGGATGCATTCGGCCGCTTCGAGGAGTTGGGCCTGCTCGCGCCCGAAGCCGGCGCTGCCTTCCGCCGCGAAATTCTGGCTGTCGGCGGCTCGCGCCCGGCCGCCGAATCCTTCCAGGCCTTCCGCGGACGCGCACCGGAGCCGGAGGCGTTGTTGCGCAGCTACGGATTGGCGGCCTGAGGGGCGGGGGGGTAGGGAGCAAGGGAGCAGGGAGCAGGGAGCGAACCTGGCAGGCTGGACGGCTGTCGAAGTGCGGAGCCTGCTCCGCGCATGGGCGCACCGGTGCGCCGCAAGGGCTGTGCCGAGCAGGCATGTCCTGAGCCCCGTCGAAGGGCTCGGCACTACGTAAGCATCTCGGCACGATCTTCGTCCTGCTCGCTCCGCCCCATCGCCCCGTCGCACCCCAACATGCGATGATCCGCCCGATGGATCCGGCCGCCCCGCCCCAGCTAGGCACCCTGCTGCTATGCGACCTGGTCGACTCGACCGCGCTGGTCGAGCGCATGGGCGACCGCCAGGCGGCGGAACTGCTGCGCCGCCATGACCGCATCGCGCGCGACCTGATGCAGGTCCACCATGGTCGGGAGATCGACAAGACCGACGGCTTCCTGGTGCTGTTCGAGCGCCCGGTGCATGCAGTCGCCTTCGCGCTCGACTACCAGCGGGCGCTGAAGACGCTGAGTCGCGAGGAACGCACACCGCTGCGCACGCGCGTCGGCATCCACACCGGCGAGATCATGTCCTGGGAGAACAATCCCGACGACATCGCCCACGGCGCCAAGCGCGTCGAGATCGAAGGGCTGGTGAAACCGGTGGCGGCGCGCCTGATGAGTCTGGCCCTGCCCGACCAGATCCTGCTTTCCTCGATCACCTACTCGCTGGCCCTGCGCGCGCAGTCGGAACTGCCCGGTGTCGGCGCCGCCCTGCGCTGGAAGGCCCATGGCGACTACCAGTTCAAGGGCGTGCCGGAGCCGATGGCGGTGGTCGAGGTCGGCGAAAAGGGCCTCGCGCCCTTCCACCATCCGCCGTCCTCGGCCAAGGCGCAGCGTGTGCTGCCCTGGTGGCGGCGCCCGGCGACGCTGGCCGCCGAAGCCGGCGCGTTGTTGCTGCTGGTCGGCATCGTGCTCTACGTACAGTTCGTCAGCGCGCCGGCCATCGCCTTTGCCGAGCGCGACTGGGTGGTGGCGTCCGAGGTGCGCAACCTGACCGGGCAGAGCATTCTCGACGACTCGCTCGACGCCGCCTTCCGGGTTGGCCTGGAGCAATCGCGCTTCGTCAACGTGCTGCCCGACCTGCAGGTGCGCGATGCCCTGCAGCGCATGGAGCGCGACCCGTCCACCCGCGTCGACCGCGCCATCGCCGCCGAGATCGCCCAGCGCGAGGGCGCGCGCGCGGTGGTGGCGCCATCCATCTCCGAAGTGGGCGGTCGGGTGCGCTTTACCGTCGAGGTGATCGAGCCAAGAAGCGGGCGTACCGCCTACAGCGAGAGCGCCGACGGCCGCGGCCTGGAATCGGCCTTGGGGTCGATGGACGCGGTGTTGAAGCGCATGCGCGCACGACTCGGCGAGTCGCTGGACAGGATCGAAAGCGACAGCGAGCCGCTGGAGCAGGTGACCTCCGGCAATCTGGAGGCGCTCAAGGCGTTTTCGCTGGCGATCCGGGCGGTCAATCAGGGCGATGGGCGCCAAGCGATGGCGCTGTATGAGCGCGCGATCGAACTCGACCCGGGTTTCGCGGCGGCACATGCAAAGCTCGGCGCCTACTTCCTGCAGGCGGGCGACGGTGACCGCGCGCTACACCACCTGCGTGCAAGTGAGGCACAGATGGATCGGCTGATTCCGAGGGACCGGTTGTACGTCGAGGGCCATCTGGCCTTTCTGCTCACGCCTGACCGAATGCTGGACCGCTGGTCGCAGCTCGCCACGCTCTATCCCGACTTCCACACCGGGCAGCAGAACCTCGGCATGATTCTCTGGATGTTCGAGAACCAATTTGCGGACGCCGAGCACTGGTTCCGGGAAGTGGCCGAGAGCCGTCATCCACTGCACGGCATCTCTCTGCAGGGCCTATCGCGCATGCGCCTGGCTCAGGGCGACTTCGAAGATGCGCACGCAGTTGATCAGCGGGTGCTGGCCATTGGTGCGACGCGTACTTTTTACGCCGAGATCGATACGCTGACCGCGATGCGCCAATACGCCAAGGCGGCCGAGACCCTGCATACCATCGCGCCCCGCGGCTTCTCACTGGCCGAAACGGAGCTCCAGTTGCGTGGCGTCACCCTGTATGCCGACCGGGGTGAGCTCGCCCGGGCACTGTCCTTTGCCCACCGAGCCGAGGAAGTGGCCGTCCGCCACAGACTGCCTGGTGCTCGGCAGCGTGCGCGACTGGCGCAGCTGCACCTTCTCGCTGCGCGCGACGATGCGACGTTGCGCGAGCGTCTGCGCAGTTTCATCGGCGAGGAACGGGCTCGGCTTCCGGCCAATGGCTTGCTGGTCGACGCCAGCGCGCCGACCCACCTCATGCTCGCCGGACTGCACGCGGCCCGTGCGGGCCACCTGGACATTGCCGTCGATGCCCTTGAAACGAGCCGCCCCCGCGCCGAGGGTAGTGGATTCCATGATCGCGAGTCGCTGTTCGTTGCGCTGTCGGCGCAGATCGACCTGGGTCGAGGCGATGCACCGCGAGCGCTCGAAAGACTGGCGGCATGGCTGGATCGTCGTGAACCGTTTCAGCTTCGGGTTGTGGCGTGGCAGGCCGCGCGGGCCGCCGGTCGCATGGCCGAAGCGAAGATCCACGCCGAATGGTTGATTGCGCGGCGAGGGCAGGGCCTTGCCGAGTACACGCAGCAGCTATCGGCACAAAGCATGAATGTCATGTCGGAGAACGAGGCCCGGCTGTGGTTGGCGAGCCGCGCGCTGGACGAGGGGGAGCTGGAGACCGCCACGGCATGGATCGGCCCGTTGCGCGATGCCTGGCAAGACGCGGACCCGGATTACAGACTCGTGGCCGAACTCGGTCGACTGATCGAAGCGCTAGACGGGAGCGTCGACGTCGCCGACGCTCCCTGAGCTGGAGGTTGACTACAGCGCGAAAAAGATCTCCCCCGATGTCGCCTCCAATTGCTGCGACATGGTGTCGAGGTTCTTCTGGATTTCCTCGCTCGATGGCAGACGCACACCAGCCGCCGGCAGGTCTTCGGCTTTCACAGCGATGCCATATTCGGCCAGCGTGGCCACCGGGTCCTGCTCGACCTGCTTTCGAAAATCGTCGTCCGTGGCGAGCTTCTCCAGAAATGCTCTGGCTTTTTCCTGGGTCACGTTTGGATTCTCCCCTGATCTGATGGAAGCCGTCGGCGGCTGCCGCGGCTCTCCCGCTTTTACGCTTCCTGGTTCTCACTGGCAAGCCGTTGACGAACCCGCAGCGGATCGTGCGCAGCATGATGAAAGCTCAGGTCGCGACGTTCGGTGTCCGCAATGCCGAAACCGTTGATCGCTACCACGTCGGCTTCGAGCGGATCGAAACAAAGATCGGCGGCGATATCAATGTCATTGACGATCGCTGTGTACCAGGCGCCCAAGCCTGCCTCCGTGGCGAGCATGTAAAGAGTCTGGCTGAGATGCGCGGAATCCATCAGCACGGCCTTGTACGCCTTGCCGTGGCGTATGTACTTCCAGAAGTGCCGGTCGAAACGCGCAAGGTGCAGGATGGCGGCGTGGCTGTCGCCGAAATAGTCCTGGCCTGCGCAGTAGCGGCCAAGGCGCTGGCGCGCCTCGGCTTCGTCCAGCGCTTCGAGCAGCGTCAGTGCATGTACGTCGGCACGGTAGTGGTACAGGCCACTGGGAACGCCCTCCACCCGCAGCGCCATTACGTAGGGCTCGATCGCGGTAAGCCCGCCGCCCGAAGGGCTGGTGCGCTTGATTGCCGCCATGCCGCCGCCGAGATCGCGCAGACCAATGACACCGAAACTGCCGTGCAGTACACGCTCGAATTCGGCGCGTGGCAGCACACGATCGACGCGGAAACGGCGCACGGTCTCGCGTCGACGCAGCACGGTGTCCAGCGCGCCTGCGGAAGGCATCTCAAGTGGCAGCAAGGGACCGTTATGGCGCACAAAGTGGGGTGGTAAAGGGCCCTGGCGCGCCACATGCTCGTCCAGGCGTCGCGCCTCGGCGGCGGCGGTATGCTCGCGCGTCGCCTCGTCGCCGCTGGCGTCCGACCAGCGCGTATGGCGGTGATAGACGGCGGCCAGCTCATGCCAGCCGAGTGCATGCAGGCGCGTCTCGTCGGCCACCAGGGTGCGATGGGCTTCGTGGTCGCCGAGCAGTTTTTTCCACCATGGTCAGAAGCTCCGGCTCGGTGGCGCCGCTCATCGTCAGCGCTTCCGCCAGCGTGAGCCAACGATCGCCGGGCAGCGCGCCGAGGATGCCAAGCTCGGTCGCATGCAACGCAATTCGCCCGCCGCCCAATGGACACAGCAACTCGGCGGCCGGTTTCGTGCGCATCTCCACCGCGCCGCGCAGCAACGCTGGTAGGTCGGGACGCGGTTCATCACGGACCTGGACAAAGCAGGCTCGGCGGCGGCGGATGTGCATCAGCATGTTCCCGGGAAAGCGCGGCGGCGATGGTACATCGGCCTGCAGCAGCCCGTAGGTTGGGGTGAGCGAAGCGAACCCCAACGGCAATTCGGGACTCGGGGTTCGGGACTCGGGGAGCAAATTGCTGGCTGTTCGTAGTGCCGAGCCTGCTCGGCACCGTTTCGTCGCGGCATTCCGCGGCGCCCATGAGCGCACCAAGCTACGCTCTACAGGGCGATGTCGGGTCCAGTGCCCTCCGTTTCAGACCGCAACCGCCGTCGCGACGGGCCACTGGCGCCGCGCCCCGGTCTGGTGGACAATCCTTGGTCAATTCCGGCCGGGCCGGGACAGGGGACCGAATCATGACCAGCGACGGTCAGCGCAGCGCCGCCGTTTCCGGCGACGCACCAGCGCCCACCACAGGGCAGGCGCCAACGCCGAAGTTGCGCGCCCTGGTGCTCTGCGATCTTGCGATCGAATCCCTTGGCGGTCGCGTCGATCAGGCCGACACCGCCGACCTGGTGCGCGAACACGATCATCTGGTACGCGAATTGCTCGGTCGCCACGGCGGCTTCGAGGCGGACAAGACCGAGGGCTTTCTCGCGCTGTTCGAACGACCCATCCATGCGGTCGCCTTCGCCCTCGACTATCAACGTGCCCTGCGCGCGTCCGGACAGCGCGTCCGACTGGCGCTGGCCGGCCGGGTCGGCATTCATGTCGGCGACGTGGTGATCTGGAATAACTCTGTCGAAGATATAAGCCAGGGTGCGCGCCGGGTCGAGGTCGAAGGCCTGGCCAAGCCGGTCGCGGCGCGCCTGATGTATCTCGCGCGGCCCCGTCAGATCCTGCTCACCAGCATCGCCCAGGCGCTGGCCCAGCGCGCCGAACAGGAGCTGGGCGCGGCCCCCGGCAAGCTGCGCTGGATGAGCCACGGCCCCTACCGTTTCAAGGGCGTGCCGGCGCCGATGGTGGTGCACGAAGTTGGCGAGCCCGGGCTGGCGTTGCTTGCGCCGCCTCCCTCCGACGACAAGGCGGTTCGTGAAACGCCTTGGTGGCGGCGCCCCGCCGCTGAGCGGGCGTCCGCAACCGGTCATCGCCTTCGCCGAGCGCGACTGGGTGGTCGTCGGCGACCTGCGCAACCTGACCGGGGACCCCGGCCTGACCGAGGCCCTCGATGTCGCCTTCCGCATCAGCCTGGAGCAGTCGCGCCACGTCAACGTGCTCTCCGACCTCAAGGTGCGCGACACGCTGAGTCGCATGCAGCGCGAGCCCGGCACGCCGCTCGACCGCGAGACCGGCGCCGAGATCGCCGTGCGCGAGGGCGCGCGCGCCCTGATCCTGCCCAGCGTCGCCGAGGTCGGTGGGCGGGTGCGGATCAGCGCCGAGGTCGTCGACCCCACCACCCTGACCACGGTCTATGCCGAGTCCCACGACGGCGTCGGCGTTGAGTCCACGCTGCGTTCGATGGATCGGGTGACGGGGGCACTACGCGCGCGCCTGGGCGAGGCATTGCAGGGAATCGAATCGGACTCGCAACCGCTGCCGCAGGTGAGCACGGGCAGCATGGACGCATTGCGCGCCTATGCCGAAGGTCTCGGATATCTTGGACAGACCCGCTTCAAGCAGGCCGAGGCCGCTTTTTCGCGGGCGCTCGAGATCGATCCCGAGTTCGCTCTGGCCTACATCGGAAGGGCACGCACCCATGCAGGCGCCGATGACATCGATGCGGCCCACGCACAAATGATGGAGGCGCGTGCACGCAGCGAGCGCCTCGGTGGCCGCGATCGTCTCTACGTCGATGCCTGGGCTGCCAGTTTCGGTCCACTGGAGGATGCCCTGCAGGCGTGGCGTTTGCTGGCCAGCCTGTATCCGGACGATTTCGCCGCCCACTACAACATCGGCTGGCTGGCCTGGAGCCAGGGGAGGGTGGATCAGGCAGCCAGGCAGTCGGCGCTTCGCGCCGCCGACCCCAAGAATCCATTCAAGGATGCGGCCCACAGTATGGCCGGCGTTCTCTCGATGCTGCTCGGCGATGTCGAGGGCGCATTGGAGCAGTTCCAGTCGATGACCCCGGGAGCCCCACCACTGCTCGCCAGCCGGCACGCCATGGCGCTTTATGCTGCGGGCCGTGGGAACGCCGCGCGTGAGATCCTGGAGGCGGCGGCCCCGGCGCCGGAAGCCGCGCTCGAGCCGTACTGGCATCTGGCTGGAATCACCATGGACTGGGCCGACGGAAACAGCGTGCAAGCGCGCAGGCACCTTGAGCAGGTGGCGGCACGCGCCGCAGCCGCCGGTGGACACGAGCACCGGCGCATGATGCTGGCCAGCCACATGCTCGACCGATTCGAGGGTGTCGCAGATGCTGGTCGAACGCGTCTGCTGTGTGAGGAAATGAGCTCCGCACTACGGTCCGCGCTGCGCAACGGCAGTTCCGGCCACCTCGTCGGTGCAGCGCTTTGCGCCTACCTGCTTGCCTCCTTCGATCCGGATGTTGCTCGCGACCTGCTGACGCTGATCGAGGAATTGGCGAGACCCGGGTTTCCCATTCAGCAATCCTCTCAGGCGGTGGCCGCCGCCGAGCTGGCGCGGGTTTCAGGGAACCCCGATGAGGCAGTTGCTCTGCTGCAACCACTCGCCGAGAAACCTGCGCTCCTTCTGGTC
>DAOMOD010000185.1:8054-8310 GCA_035444205.1 Lysobacteraceae bacterium | reverse complement strand
AGATCGATGTTCTTGAGGTTGTGCGTGCGCGCACCGCGTATGCGGATGGTGTCCATGGGGGTGGGAAGCGGGGACAAGCCATTCACTATAGCGGAGCGGGGTGAAGCTTGAGCAAAGCAAACGGGCCGTGCCGGGCAGTCTGCTGACAACTTGCTTTGTCCGCTCCTGCGCGAGTTTCTCCTGATGCCCCGCCCCCGCTTGCGGGGTGCTCCGTCCATCTCCTCCCCCGCCTGCGGCCGTCTCGCCATCTCCTCCC
>DAOMOD010000185.1:7785-8025 GCA_035444205.1 Lysobacteraceae bacterium | reverse complement strand
GGGGGCAAGCCCGAAGTCGGTGTGGCGGCAAGCCAGTCGAAGCCAAGAGCGCCCCCATCCCAACCTTCCCCCGCAAGCGGAGGAAGGGGTGAACAGCAAGAGCGCCTGGGCTTTCCATTTTTCTTCTCCTCCCCCGCTTGCGGGGGAGGGTATGGAGGGGGCAAGCCCGAAGTCGGTGTGGCGGCAAGCCAGTCGAAGCCAAGAGCACCCCCATCCCAACCTTCCCCCGCAAGCGGAGGA
>DAOMOD010000185.1:0-7718 GCA_035444205.1 Lysobacteraceae bacterium | reverse complement strand
GGTGTGGCGGCAAGCCAGCCGAAGCCAGGAGCGCCCCCATCCCAACCTTCCCCCGCAGGCGGAGGAAGGGGCCAAGGTCAAGCGCACACGCTCGCTTCAGTCCAGCCAACGGTTGACCGGGCGTTGGGCAATCTCTTATCATTCCGCGGCTTTGCTGGCCAAAGCCCAGAATAACTACAGAGGAATTTCAACGATGTACGCAGTATTCCAGACCGGCGGTAAGCAGTACCGTGCGGTGCCCGGCGAAGTGCTCCGGGTCGAACTGCTGGATGCCGAGCCCGGCAGCACGGTCGAGATCGACCGCGTGCTGATGCTCGGTGACGGCGAGAAGGTCACCATCGGCTCCCCGCTGGTGGAGGGCGCCAAGGTCACCGCCACCGTGCGCGGCCATGGTCGCCACGACAAGATCAAGATCATCAAGTTCCGCCGGCGCAAGCACCATCGCAAGCAGATGGGCCACCGCCAGCATTACACCGAGATCGAAATCTCGGGCATCTCGGCCTGAACGCGGAGGTAGACAGCCATGGCACACAAGAAAGCAGGCGGCTCCACCCGTAACGGCCGCGATTCCAATCCGAAGTTCCTGGGCGTCAAGCTGTACGGCGGCCAGGCGGTCAGCGCCGGCAACATCATCATCCGCCAGCGCGGCACCCAGTTCCATCCCGGCGAGAACGTCGGCTGCGGTCGCGACTACACCCTGTTTGCGCTGACCGACGGCACCGTGAAGTTCGCCGTCAAGGGCCCCAAGAACCGCCGCACCGTCAGCGTGCTGCCGGCGGACCAATAGCCGCAACGCGGCTCCCAGCGCCTCAAGTGAAGCACCCTGGACGCCCGCGCAAGCGGGCGTCCGTGTATCCGTGCCTTTCGAACGCTTGTCTGGCGGTGGAATTGTGAACAAGTGTTGACGCTGCGCCCGCACTCGAACTAGGATCGCCCGCGAGGCTTTGCCTCTTCGGGGACCACGCCGCGGATTTTCTGCCGCGGTCACGTCATTGAAATCCATGTGCAGCCGGTTTCGCCGGACAACATCGGCGGGCCGGCTCCAGTTGTGTTCGGGGAGTAGGTATGTCGAATCGATCCAAGCAGCATGCGTCCGTTCGTGCGCCCGGGTGGCGTCGCCGACTGGGCTACTGCCTCGCAGCCGCCAGTGCGGTAGCGCTGGGGGGCGTGCTCAATCTTCCACAGGCCCAGGCTGGGGTCGAGACCACGATCGCGGCGGTCCAGGCAGCAACAGTGTCTGCCACGCGGTCGAAGCCCGAGGTACAGTCCGACCTGCTCGACCTGCTGGGATCAGGCAAGCCCGCGCAGTTCGCCATCTTTCTTGAGCGCCCCGATCTCAGCGCCGCCTTCGGTATGGATTGGTCCGCACGCGGACGTTACGTCCACGAGACGCTCACCGAAGCGGCGGAACGCCTGCAGGCGCCATTGCGCGACCACTTGCGCTCCAGCGGCTACCAGTTCCAGCAGTTCTGGGTGGACAACATCATCGTGGTCGACAACGGTGACATGCGTCTGCTCGAGGACCTCAGCCTGTTCGAAGGTGTGAAGGCCGCCCGGATCCTGCCGGAGGTCCATCTGATCGAGCCGGAGCCGGTGCAGACCACCGGGACGACGCCCCCTGGTCCGATTCCCAATCTGGTCCGCATCAAGGCACCTGAAGCCTGGGCCATGGGAGCAACCGGTCAGGGCATGGTGGTGGCCTCCATCGACACCGGCGTGCGCTTCACTCACGAGGCACTGCAGAGCAAGTATCGCGGCCACCTTGGCGGTGGATCCTTCGATCACAACTACAACTTCTTCAACCCATACGGCGCCACCATCGGCGATTCCGACAATCATGGCTCGCATGTGACCGGCACCATGGTCGGTGGTACAGCGGGTGAAACGATCGGCGTCGCCCCCGACGCGCAGTGGATCGCCTGCCGCGGCTTCGATCCAGGCGCGACCCAGGCCGGCCTGATCGCCTGCGGCCAGTGGGTGGCTGCGCCGACCGATCTCTCCGGCGCCAACCCGGACCCCGATCTGCGCCCGCATGCCGTCAACAACTCCTGGGGCAATTGCGAGCAGTCCTACAATCCCTGGTATCAGGGCGTGGTCGACACCTGGATCGCTGCCGGCATCGTCCCGATGTTCGCCAATGGCAACGCCAGCAACTGCGGCTATTCAAGTCCGCCCGGGCTGAATACGGTGGGCAATCCCGGACGCTACGGTGCGGTGCTCGGCATCGGCTCCACCGGCAACAGCAACGGTCAGTACGCCAACCATTCCAACTGGGGTCCGACCGACAATCCGAGTCCCGGCCTGCCGACGCACCCCGATCACTTCGGTTTCCCCAACATCAAGCCCAATGTGGTGGCGCCCGGCGTGTCGATCCGTTCGGCGACGCGCGCCAGCGACACTTCCTATGGCAACTTCACCGGTACCTCGATGTCGTCGCCGCACGCCACCGGACTGGTGGCGGTCATGTGGAGCGCGGCGCCCTGTCTGATCGGCGATTACGCCCAGACCGGCACCATCATGATCGAGACCGCGGTGCCGATTCCGTACGATTCCGGTGGTTCGCCGCCGCCCGGTCCAGGCAATGTGCCCAACTATGCGACCGGCTTCGGTGAAATCGACGCCGAGGCTGCGGTCACTGCCGCCGTCGGTGCCTGCGGCCCACAGGGCGCCATAGCAGGTACGGTGACCGACAGTGGCTCCAGCGATCCGATCGAGGGCGTCACCGTCACCATTCTCAATCCGACCCCACCGCCGCCGAACTACGTCACCAGCACCAATGTGAACGGCGAGTACCTCCGGTCGGTCAATGTTGGCGACGGTTTTACCGTGAGCTTCAGCCGCTACGGCTATCTGCCCGGCCAGGTAACCGATGTCGACGTCGTGGAGAATGTAACCACCACGGTCGATATCGCATTGGATCCGGCACCGGTGGTGAGTGTGTCCGGCACCGTGACCGACGCCGACACAGGCTGGGGCCTGCATGCCCGCATCGAGATCGGCGGCTTCCCCGGCGACCCGATCTGGACCGACCCGGTCAGCGGCGCCTACAGCATCGATCTGGTGGCCGGCACGGAGTATACGTTCAGTGTTTCCACCGAGATTCCAGGGTACGAGCCCACATCGCGAAGTGTAGGTCCGCTTTCGCTGTTTGGCGGTCCGGTGGTGGAGGACTTCGAACTGGACGCGTCGGATGATTGCACGGCACCCGGCCGCTCCTCATCGGTCGGGATCAACGAGCACTTCGAGGGCAGCTTCCCGCCAGCAGGCTGGTCGGTGTCCAGTCTCGGCGGCGCCGCCGCGTGTGTGTGGCGTCGCAATGACCAGCTCGTCAATCAGGCCGGCAACCCGGCGACCGCGCGAACCAACTTCGCCGGTGGCGACGGTTTCAGTGCGGCGGCGGACTCTGATCGTTGCGGCAGCGGATCCAGCATGCACACCGACCTGCGCACGCCGATCCTTGATCTGACGGGGTTCGATGCCCCGGTACTCGAGTACGTGGTGTCGTATCGCCACCTGGGTTCCAGCCGGCTGTTCACCGAGATCAGCACCAACGGCGGCACCGACTGGACCGTACTGGAGGAGCTTTCGGCTGATCTCAGCGCGCAGGGACCGGGTACCCCGCGATCCTTCGATCTCACCCCCTTCGCGGCTTCCTCCGATGTCCAGATCCGCTTCCGCTACAACGCCCCCGGCTGGGATTGGTGGGGCCAGGTGGACCAGGTGCGGGTGCGCAGCACGGTCTGCACCGTTCCGGATGGCGGTCTCATCGTCGGTACGGTCAGCGACGAGAACACCGGTGGGCGTCTCACCGGCGCCATGGTGAGTACCGATGCCGGAGCGCTGGCCAGCTATGACTCGGCCGACACTGCGGTGGGTGCCGGCTTCTATGCGGTCTACGCAGCGCTCGGCAGCGATACCGTGGCGGCCGATGGATCGCCGATCCATCCGGGTTACGGCATCGGATCCGCAAGCATCGTGCCGCAGGTGCCCGCGGGCGAACTCAGCGTCTCTCCGAGCAGTGTGGTCAAGGAGGTCGAGCTGAACTCCACGGACAGCGAGGACCTGTTGCTGACCAACAATGGTGGCATGCCGGTCACCGTGGCCCTGTCCATCGATTCGACGCCACCGGAACACTTCGAAGGCGCCTTCCCGCCCGCGGGCTGGACGGTCAGCGATGGCGCCGGCGCCACGCCGAACTGCGGCTGGCGGCGCAACGACCAGTGGGGTCTGGCCAACTTCGCGGGCGGCGAGGGCCTTGCCGCGGCCGTGGACTCGGATGCCTGTGGCTCCGGTACGCAGACGCGCGCATTCCTGACCTCGCCGGTCTTCAATCTGTCCGCTTCGACCAGTGTGCAGTTGAACTTTGTGTTGTCGTACCGTCACCTTGGCGGCCCGAACAATTTCCTGCGTCTGGAAGTCAGCAACAATGGCGGCAGCAGTTGGACCACGGTCGAGACCTATGTCGCCAGCGTGTCGGCCACCGGGCCGGGTACGCCACAGAGTTTCAATCTGGGCGCCCAGCTCGCCGGCTCCTCGCAGGCACAGTTCCGCTTCTTCTACAGCGGCGACTGGGCCTGGTGGGCGGTGGTCGATCAATTGCACCTGGTAGCGGACGTGCCGTGGCTGGACGTCGACCCGAGCGGCGGGGTGTTCGTATCGCCGATGGGTGGAGGCAGCCTGCAGGCCGATCTGCTGTTCGATGCCGGCGCGGTTCCCGGCGTGGGCAGCTACAGCGCATTCGTCGTCATCGAGCACGACACGCCCTACAGCGTAGCGGCGGTGCCAGTCACCATGAATGTCACCGCGCCGGCCACTTTCGGCCAGCTCGAGGGAACGGTTACCGGTCTTGGCTACTGCGACACCAATCCTGCCCCGCTCGCAGGCGCCCAGGTGACGGTGACCAGTTCTGCCGATACCTACGATCTGGTGACCAATGGCGATGGTTACTACTCGCTGTTCCTCGACGCGGCGGAAGGTCCGGTGGACATCAGCGTGGCCGCTCCGCAGCATCAACCGGCCGAGCGTGAGGCCGTGGTGATTTCCGCCGGTGACGTCAGCACCGAGGACTTCGACCTGCGGCTGGAGGCTTCCTGCGCAAGCGTGACGCCAACCAGTCTCAGCGCGACCCTCTCCCAGGGTGGCAGCGACAGCCAGACGCTGACGCTGCACAACGATGGTGGTGCGGAATTGAACTGGGAAGTTGCGTTCGAGCCGTCCGCGGCCAGCAAGGTGTCGCTCGATGGCAGCGCCAAGCCCTCGGATGCGGCAGTACGCGTGGCGCCGCAGTCGAGCTGGAAGTCGTCGGCGCTGGCGCAGGCGGGCAACGCCGGCCAGGTCCAGGGCATTCCGAACGCAGGACCCGCCGGTAATGCGGTCGCACTGGTGCTTGACGACGGCACCCACGAAAACGCCATTGGTTTGACCAACGGCGGCCAGTTCGTGTGGTTCAACCGCTTCACGCCCGACGCCGAGACGTTCCCGTTCAGCCTGGAGGAACTGTGGATCATCTTCCGTGAGGGAACCGGCATCAACGTTGGTGAACTGGTGGATCTGTACGTGTTCACCGACGCCGACGGCGATCCCGATACGGGAGGCACGCATGTGGCTTCGTACCTGAATGTCGCGGTGGGTGCGGTGGACGGCACCACCTGGACGGTGGTCGATCTCGATCCGCCGTTGCCGCTGACCGATGCGGGCGACGTGTGGATCGTGGCCGTGAACCGTACCGCGGGCGTGGCCGCCGGCACCTTTGTGGCCGCAATCGATCAGACGCCGCCGAGTGCGGTGCGCTCGTGGATCGGATTCTATGGTGGCCCGGTTCCCAATCCGCCGACATTCCCGGCGACCGAGCTTTGGGGCACCATCGACAGCTTCGGATTGGCCGGCAACTGGATGCTGCGCGGCTACGGTGTGGGCGCGTGTGCCGACGCCCTCCCGGGCTGGCTGAGTGCCGCTCCGTCGTCCGGTACGGTGGGTGTCGACGACAGCCAGGACATCGACGTCGGCTTCGATGCCTCGGGCCTCGAGCCTGGGGTGTACGAGGGCAATCTGTGCGTGCTGACCGACGATGCCAACGCGCCACAGATCCAGGTGCCGGTGACGCTGACGGTGACGGGGGAATTGCCGGAAGACATCTTCGCCGACGGCTTCGAATCACCGTAAACCGGCGTTTCAGGCAACGGAGTTGAGTTCACCCCGGGGGCAACATGCCCCCGGGGTTCTTTTTGCCTGGGGCATTCCTTGCCACCCCTTGCTCCGCCTCGACTCGATCCACCACACCCAGGCGGCCGCTTGCCCGATTCCAGGGCTGACGGTCGCATTTGCCCCGTCATGTCGCAGCGCACCAGGCCTGCGGGTTGACGCACCCGGAAAACGGACATACCCTCGGCCGCTCACAGGGGATGTAGTGCTCGTCGATTCACCTGTCCTGTCGGGTGACGTCGAGCGGGGGGCGAAAGGTCCCAGCCTTGCCAGCAGGCGGGCGCGTTGAGCAGGACCTCTCGCCTCCGATTGTGGAGGGTGGAGGTGTGCGGGTACACGCGGGTCAGTGGAAGCACGCATCGCGTCGTTTCCGGCGTGGGTCGGATGGCGTCGATACACTTCGCTTGCCGAGGCATGCGCCGGCTGCCCCTGCGCCGGGCGACCGGGAAGCCTGCAGATTCCCCTTGGGGCAGCGGGTTTCGCTCATGCAGCCCCTGGCCGGTTCGACGTCGGCGCCAGACCTGGCCGGCAACAGCCGGTCCGCTCATCTCCAGCCCCTTGCCGATTCCCCCGTTTCACGAATCCTGATTTCGCCGGGTGCGCCGATGGCTCGCCATCGTATCGTCGTGCCCGCGATGTTTAACCCGGTTTTCATTGCAACAGTCAACCAGGGAATCTGAAGCCATGAACTCAAGCGCAGCACTCCACCCGCGTCGGCGCAAGTCCTACGCCAGAATCCTGCATTCGCAGTTCGCGATCTTCGTTATGGCCTGCATGCTGACGTTCGTCAGCGGCCTGTCGGGGATGTCCCCCGTGCATGCTGCCCAGCGCCTGCCGGGCAACCAGGTCGGAGGTCCGGGCGTCCCGGCGGCCAGCGGCATCGAACGTGAGACCGATTCGCCTGACGAACGGCGTTCCGACACTGAAGTCCGTCGCACCCGCAACCCCGAACTCTTTGTCGAGCCTGGCGTCGTCGAGCAGCTCGCCGCGGGCGGCAGCGCCGACCTGCTGATCCACTTCGGCAACCTGCCCGACTTCGAGCGCTTCCACCAGATGGATTGGGAGGAACGCGGCCGGGCACTGTACGACACCATGGAAGCCATCCGCCTGGCCACGCAAGGTCCGGTGATCGAGGAGCTGCGTGCGCGAGGCGTCGAATTCCGCTCGTACTGGGTGGGCAACAACATGGAGGTGTTCGGGGTCGACCATGAAACCTTCATGGAGATCGTCACCTTCGAGTCCGTGCATGCGGTGGTGTTCAATCCCGAGCATTTCCTGATCGAGCCCGAAGAGCCCTTCGGTGCGGGCAGCGAGTCGGTGCTCGGCGGTCCCATCGTGGAGCCCAACCTGACCTGGGTGGGTGCTCCCGATGCGTGGGCGCAGGGCATCCGCGGCCAGGACGTGGTGGTGGGCCTGAACGACACCTCGCCGCGCTTCACCCACAACCTGCTGGTCGGCGCCTACCGCGGCAACATCGGCGGCGGCATGTTCGACCGCCAGCACAACTGGATCGATCC
>DAOMOD010000184.1:0-8335 GCA_035444205.1 Lysobacteraceae bacterium | reverse complement strand
CCAGCGACCCCGACATCTACCTGCACCGCATCGGCCGCACCGCCCGTGCCGGCAGCCCCGGCCTGACGCTGAGCCTGGTCACGCCACGCGAGACGCTGCGCGCCCTGACCCTGGAGGAACGCCTCGGCATCAAGCTGCGCTGGACCCGCGCGCCAGCCACCGCGGCGAAGCTGAAGGGCGTACCGAAGGCGGCCATGGCCACGCTGCGCATCGACGCCGGCCGCAGCGACAAGCTGCGCCCCGGCGACATCCTTGGTGCCCTGACCGGCGCGGCCGGGATCGTGGCCGAAGCCATCGGCAGGATCGACATCTTCCCCACCCGTTCCTACGTCGCGGTGAGCACGGCCCAGGCAGGCAAGGCACTCGCCGGACTGCAGGCAGGCAAGATCAAGGGCCGCAACTTCCGGGTGCGGCGGATCTGAGCAGCGTCAGGCTATCGGAGCACATCGTGAGGCGCTGGATGCCTGCTTTCGCAGGCATGACGACGCTATATGACCCGCACTTTGCACCATGCTTCGCGGGGCCCAGCCCGCATGTCCCACCAGCGGGTCAATGAGCGCCGCCGGGTGACGCTGCCGACCGACGCCACCGTCATAAAGGCGTGCAATGCCCGGATGCTCCAGTGCCGCCAGGATCCCGCGCTCGGCGTCGAAGCGGGCGATCAGGTCTGGCGATTCGAAGTGCAGGCGCTTGATCGCCACCTGCTGGCGGAAGCCGCCCTCGGCGCGCTCGGCGAGCCACACCTCGCCCATCCCGCCGGCACCCAGCCTGCGGACCAGTTGGTAAGCGCCGATGCGCTCGCCGGATCGGGATGCGCCCTCGGCGGCGGATGCCTGCGCCACCACGCTCGGCGCCGCGCATGCCACCAACGGCTGGTCAAGAAAGCCCGTTTCGAGCGATGCCAGTTCGATCAGACGCTCGACACGCTGGCGCAGCATCGGGTCATCGACGCCGCGACTTTCGATCCATGCCTTTCGCTGTGCCGCGGGCAAGCCCAGAGCTTCGTCGAGCAGATCGGCAACACGCTTGTCGAATGCCTCTGTGGACACGGCTGCTCACCCTGGAGGCCAGGCTATCGGGCCCGGAGAGTCAGCATAGCGCGTGCGAGGTGCGCCCGCGGGTCGTGTCGGGCGTGGTCGGCGGAAGCGGTTGTCGTTTCTGCCAGAATGGCCGCATGTCCGACGACCACGCCAGTGTGCGGCTTCTGGTGGAACTGTTCCACGGCGAGCTGCAGCGCCTTGCGCACCATGAGCGCCTGCGCTTCGGTGGCCGCTCCGCAACGCTCAACACCACCGCGCTGGTGCACGAGGCCTACCTCAAGCTGGCGCGGGAGGACAGCTTTCGCGACCGCGGGCATTTCCTCGCAACTGCCGCACTGGCCATGCGCCAGGTGCTGGTCGGCGAAGCGCGGCGGCGCCTGAGCGACAAACGTGGCCGTGGCGAGTCGACCCTGCCGCTGGATGCCGTGGAGATTCCCCTGAGCCAGCCCGAAGCCCGCATCGTGGCGCTGGATGAAGCCCTGCAGCGCCTTGCGCTGAGTCAGCCACGGCTGGCCCAGGTGGTGGAGTGCCGCTACTTCGCCGGCTATACCGAACCGGAAACCGCCGAGGCCCTCGGCGTCACCGACCGCACCGTGCAGCGCGACTGGGCCAAAGCCAGGGCGCTGCTCTACGAAGCGCTGGCGGACTGAGCCCGCGCCTTACGATGCTGATGCGGGCAGCACCGCGTCCGAGGCGGCGTGCGAAGTGGGCGGTCCCAGGGTATTGCTGCTGCAATCTTTGCCTCAGATCCTGTTTGCGTGGCGCAGGAAAGCTGCAGCCATCAACATCATCATCAGGATGATCAGCATCATCCCACCCAGGGAAAAAATCGGTACTCGCAAGGCTTCCCGTATTGAATTGGTGAATGTGCAGGTCACGTTCTCACCGGCTTCAAGGACAATGGCGCTGACTGGGGAGCCGTCGCTACAGGTGGCGCTGTCGAGCTGCCAGCCGGCCGGCACCACTTCGCTGACGGCGTAGGTGCCAGGCGGTCGTGTTTCTACGATGAATTCGCCGTGCATCAGGCTGAAGGTGCCCAGATCGCCGGTGAATTCGAACGACTGGCCTGTATCGGATGGCGTGGCCTGCTTCAGTATGGTGATTGTGCCTTCCATCGCGCCGAGTTCGGTGTTGATGAACACACAGGTCACGGTTTCGCCGGCGTCGAGTACGAAGTTCGCGGTTGCCGTTCCGATATCGCCGATACTGTCGTCGTCGTTGCACACGATGTCGGTCAGTTCCCATCCGACCGGTACGGACTCAGTCACGCTGTAGTTGCCCGGCAGCAGATTGTCGACAACGATCTGCTGGCCATCGGTCAGAGTGCCGGCGGCATCGCCGGTAAAGGTAAAGCTTTGCAGGCTGCCTGGCGGGTTGGTCTGCTTTTCGACGATGATCGTAGCCGGCTCTTCCCCCGCCGGACACCCGGTGATCGCCGAGTCCGTCAGGGTCACGTCGGTCGTCGCCAGGGCTCGCCCTTGCCAGATGGTGTCGGTCATCGTGGCTGCGGCCCCTGAGAGGACGTTGCCCGCAAACGCCGCATTCGTCATCGTCGCGCCCTCGGCGGTCCACCAGTACACGTTGCACGCATCTGCGGTACCGCCCATGACCACTGCCAGGTTGGGGCCGGTGCCGGTGAGGGCACCCAGTCCGCTGGTCCCGACACGGAAGACCCAGACGTCATTGGCGTCCCCTTCGAGCGTGATTGTGACGTCCTCGCCGATCGTGGCCCCTTCGGCGGAGCAGTAGACGCCGGGCGGGAGTGTGATGGTGGCAGTGGGTACGGGTCCGTCGCACAGCGGGTTGAGGGTCTCGATCGAGTCGTAGGCGTCGCCGAAGGCACTGACGACCCCTGCGGCGACCGGCGTGTCGACATCCCCGGTGATGTCGCAGAATGTGACGGTGGTAATCTCCGCACCGGTGGAACCCACGTCTCCATCGATGCTGGAACGGGTGCAGGTAACCGTACCGGTGGTCGGGATTTCATTGGTCCCGAGGACCGTGTAGCTACCCGCCGCGCCCAGATCCGGCGCCACCGCCTGACCCCGTGCCGGGACAGAGTACGCCAGCAAGACAAGAAAAAACGCGGCAAACCACAAAGCCGCGCCAACAAGGGATTTCCGCCGGGGCAACGAGCCCGATCCCGGAGCCACTGAAGCCATACACCCGGTAACAGGGGTCCGAAATCTGATCATTGTCAGAGATCCTTTTTATCGGCAGACAGGCACTTGGGAAGGCTAGATCAAGACCCGTCGGCACTCTGTGCGCTACCGCACATGAATACGTACTTCCGCACTGTACGCTTCGGGGTTTGCGCAGAAGCTGAAATTCAGCTCTGCCAAGCCCATCGATGACGCGTGCCCAACTCTATCCAGCAATGGACAGCACGTCTGCGACGGCAGAAGAGCTTGCGAGCAGCGAGGGCTAACGATCTCATCGGTAGTCGTAACGCCCAAGGTCTGAGCCAGGCAGCGTGTGCGCCGCACCCACGAAATGCTACAAGATCTCCAGTGTCCACTGGAGCGATGAATCAGGACTTGCCAGGAGCTTCCCGTTGGATTCCTGGTCAGCATCAGGGCAGCAGGGGCCCCAAGCCGGATCGCCCTATGCGCCGCAGCGCACCGACAGCGGTACGACCCAGGGGCCAGAATCATGCTTGGCCTGAAACAGCGCCACCCCATCATCCGATGTCGATCGCAGTTTCAGCGGACCAAGCTGCATCGAACCGGAGATATCCCATGCGCAGCTCCATCATGAAATCAGGCGTCATTGCGCTTGCGATGCTCTTTGTCGTCGCCTGCGCAAGCAACCACCCGCGGTACGGCGACTCGCGCTACGGCGACTCCCGCTATCAGGATACGCGGCAGACCGGCTACGGCTATGGAAGCCGCTGCAACTACTGCGGGACCATCCAGAACATCCATACCGTCTGGGAGCGCGACCGTGCCAGCGGCGGCGGCGCCGTGCTTGGAGCCATCATAGGCGGCGTGGTCGGCAGCAACGTCGGATCAGGCAGCGGGCGGCAGGCAGCCACGATCGGCGGCGCGGTTGCCGGCGGCGTGATCGGCCACCAGATCGAGCAGGAACAGAACCGCGGCGATCGCCAGGTCTATCTGATCGAGGTAAGCATGGACGACGGCCGCTGGGCGGAAGTCACGC
This sequence comes from Lysobacteraceae bacterium, assembly GCA_035444205.1. Classification (GTDB taxonomy): domain Bacteria; phylum Pseudomonadota; class Gammaproteobacteria; order Xanthomonadales; family BPKI01; genus DAOMOD01. The sequence goes on along the minus strand of DAOMOD010000184.1, from coordinate 4,136 downwards.
AGCGCGATGTTCGTGGCCTGCGCCCCGGCGACCGCGTGGTGATTCGCAACCAGCAGGTGCATGTCTGGCGCTGAGGCGATTGCGGGCCGTGCGCCGATGCGTGGATCGCCGAACAGACCGGCACCACGCGTCGGTTCAGCGAAGGTATCGCGACTTCCTGAGCTCCAAAGCCTGACCATCCCTGGTCGTGCTCCGCGAACCGTCGCTTCTACAAGGATTCCGGGGCGCGTTCTCTCGCTCGCTGTGGGTGCGCGGATTTGGACCTTCCCGCGTACGCGACGGCCGCCATGCGGCCTCCTCAGGGCAAGCTTCGATCCGGCCCGGATGCGCGGCCCAAAGGGCCGCTTGTCCGGGCAACACGGGGCCTGTCGCAAGGCAAGAGCCTCAAGTGCGGATCATGGGCTGTAGGCAGGTCCAGCATGAGGCGGACAGAATGCTCATTGAGAATTGCAGGCTCACCCCCCCGCCAGCAGGTCACGTGTCGCCAGCACTTCCTGTCGCGCGCTGTGCCCGGCCTGCTCGTGCAGGCTGCGGTAGTGCATGGCCGCTTCTTCCCGCAGTCCTGCACGCTCGCTGGCGCGCGCCGCGCCGGCAAGGGCCCTGAAGCGGCCGGGGTTCAGCTCCAGTGAACCGCGGAACTCCGCCAATGCCTCTTCAGGGCGGTCGAGTTCGAGCAGCAGCTCGGCCAGCAGTTCGCGTACCGGGTAGATGTTGCCCGGACTGACCGGGTGCTTGCCGAGCAGGTCGTCCTCGTCGGCGGCTTCCCGAAGCTGGGCGACCGCCTCGTCGCTGCGCCCCTCGGCATGGGCGATGAGCGCCTCGATGGCGCCGTGCTGGATTTCGAGCTGGCTGCGGAAATAGGCGGCGCGCGGGTCGGTGCTGGCCTCGCCCAGTTGCCGGATCAGGGCAAGCGACTTGCGCGCGCCGTCGACATCACCAAGACGCAGTTGCCCGATGGCGCGGGCGAACTCGACATGGGCGGCATCGAAGGGGAAGCGCTCGACCAGGTGCGCGGCCGGGCTCGGCAGCGCCACCGCCTCCTGCCAGGCATGACGTTCCAGGGCATAGCGCGCCGGCGCCGCGCCCACTGCGTAGGCGGCCGCGAAATCGTGCTCGGGCCAGACCTCGTCCACGGCCATGATCTGATCGATGACGCCCCTGGCCTCGACGTCCTCGCCACGCTGCAGGTGCGCATAGACAAGGTAATCGAGGGCGTGCAGTTCCTCCCAGTAGGTCTTGCCGGGATGGAACCTGGCGCCGTAGGCGCGTGCCGCGGCGGCCGAAGCCTCGTTGCTGGCGAGCGACCTGTCCCACATGCCGAGCCGGGTGTAGATGTGCGACGGCATATGCAGCACATGCGGCACCCACGGCGCGATCTTCGCGTAATGGTCGGCGGCGGCGATCCCCTTCTCCGCCAGCGGCGGATAGTCGTAGGCATGGATCAGGTAATGCACGACGCCGGGATGGTCGCGATTGTCCGCCCACAGCCGCTCCAGGATTCCGGCGGCTTCAAGATGGATGGGCACGTCCTCGGGGCGCGGATTGGGCTTGAGCAGCGACAGCGCGTAGAAGGCCGCGGCCTCGGCATCGTCCGGGTAGCTACGATGCAGGCGCGCCAGCGCCTCGACGTAGTCGCCGCGCCGCACCGTGCTTACCGCCACGCCGTGGCAGCTCTGCACCAGGACGCCCTCGCCCGCTTCGGGCGGCGTGCGGTACAGGGTGGCGATGGCGTCGATATAGTCGCGTTCGCGTTGCGTCGCCGGCTCGGCGGCCTCGGCTCTTTCGACGGCGGCAAGTCCGGCCTTGATTTCGTCCTCCGAGGGCGGCGTCCACAGCGGATGGAACCAGGTCATGGCGATGCCCCAGTGCGCCATGGCGCAGGACGGTTCGCGCTCTGCGACTCCCTCGAAAACGCGGCGCGCCTCGCCGTAGAAAAATGAGTGCAGCAGCGCAACACCTCGTAGAAACTCGGGCTGCGCCTGCTCGCTGCATGAATTCGGGAACTCGATGGTTCCGACCTTGCCAAGATCACCCAGTTCGGGCGTTTCGGCGTTGGCTGGCATGGCTACGGCCAGGGCCAGGGCCAGAAGGATCGGGAAAACGCGTTGCATACGTATGGTCATGACGGCACTCCTCCCAACGACTGCGTGGAAAAGCCTGCACTCCTTGCCACTGGTTTTCAAGGTCGCATCCGAGGCGCGACGTCATGCCCTCAAGGCGCTGTTCCTCGATGCCGCAAAGTCATGGGGCTCCAGCCCGCGCGTAGCGCGGCCCGTCCCGACTGGCGCCAACTTCGCGTCGGCATGCCTGCGAAAGCAGGTATCCAGTGCCTCAGTCGTCAGGGTAGCGGCGCAGGTACCAGCGCAGCGCGACCCAGTCATACAGCGCGTGCACCAGGATCGGCACAAGCAGATTGCCGGTCCACTGGTAGAGCAGACCGAAGTAGAGGCCCATCAGGCAGGCGAGCACCAGGTATCCCACGGTCACGAAGTGCGCCAGACCGAACAGAAGCGAGGCGAGAAGCAATCCTGCCAGCGGTCCCAGCCAGCCTTCCAGCGCCGCCTGGATTACACCGCGGAAAAGCAGTTCCTCGCCGATGCCTGCCATCAGCGCGACCGCCACCAGCGCACCGGGAGGGGCGTTGCGAAACAGGGGTAACAGGGCGACCCGGATCGCGTCGGCGATCTCCTGCACCCAGTTCCAACGGACCCGCCCGAGCAGGTCGAGCGCCAGCACCATGGGCAAGGTCGCAGCCAGCGTCAGAACCAGTACGGAGACCGAGATCTCCAGCTCATTCCAGGGCCGCAGACCGAAGGCCAGTGCCAGCAGCAACGCGACCACCGCCAGCATGCCCTCGAAGGACAGAACCAGCGGGATCGGGTGCCTGTGCAGCATCCGTTGCAGCGCGCTGCGCGACGCGTTCGCGGTCGAGCTGTCTTCAGACAAGTGGACATTCCTAGGCAGGAGGGTCCGCACAGTCTGGCCGGTCCGCGCCGGTACGGCCACCGACGCAGACCGGACGCCTGTCCTCGGCGTGCACGTGGTCACGATAGGTCCCCATACGGCCTTACCATGCAAGGCCACCAAGGGGCAAAAACATGGCGACCGCTTGCGGCGCAGACATCATCTTTGTTGCGTACGCCTGGCTGCGCGAACTGCTCATCCTGACCGTAACAGTGATGGTGATCGCCATCTCGGCGATTGCCATCGTGGTCGCCTTGATTCGCGGCGCGCGGGAAGGCCGGCGACACGGAAGCGTGCCTGCATACGTCGGCTGGAACCTGGGCTGGACGCTCGCCGGGTTGGTTCTGGTCTTCGTGGTTCTGCCCACTATGGCCGTCTGGGCATGGAAGCTCCACTGGTCGGTGGACGACGCCCACGGCCGCCAGCGCGCCGCATGGACGCTGCCGCTGTGGAATGCCGCACCGGGCGGCCTCGGCAAGGCACTGGAGGACGTGCTCGACAGCCGTGCGATGCGAAGCGGGCGCAACCGCGATCATCTGCTCGACACCCTGCGCCGATTGTTGGTCGCCTACGACCAGGAGCTTGCGCCCGCCGACAGGACCACGCTGGCCACTCTGCCTGCGCGATTGCGAAAGTTCGAAACGCGCCCGCCGGACGCCCGCCGGTAAATCGATCTTGCGCATATCGAAGGTGCGGTCGCATGGCAGCTCGAGAAGCCGAGCCTGGCGCCGGCCATCGCAGCTTGTTCCGAACCGCGCTGCGCGGAAGGCGCGATCCAGTCCTTCTTCCACTGGTGCGACCGACTCCCCCAGCGCTGCCGGCAGCGTTTCGCGACGCCGGAGGGTCAGGAGGCGATCCAGCGCGCCGAGGCGCTGGGGGTCGCCGCGCACGTTGTCGCCTACCTCAGGTCACGGCATGGCCTTCCGGAGGCCGCAACCCGGTAGACCGGATGGAAAGCAGTGGAATCCGCGACTTCCACGGCACCGATACCACAGCGCTTCCGGATTCCGCTCCGCGATACCCTGCGCCTGCGTTTCGAGCATTTCAAGCCGCCTGGCAGCTGCACTTCGCGCCTAGTGTGGCCGCAAGCCGGACGCGGCGCAGGAACCCGGAAGCCGTGTCCGGAAAACCCGCCCGCCTGCGATGGGTATGCCTATGATGCCGCCGCCGGG
>DAOMOD010000183.1:0-8361 GCA_035444205.1 Lysobacteraceae bacterium | reverse complement strand
GCCTTGGGATGGATCAGGCGCAGCATCTCCAGCATGCCCTGCTTCACCAGCACGATGATGCGGATCACCTTGAGGCCGCCGGCGGTCGATCCTGCGCAGCCGCCCACGAACGCCACCAGGATCATCATCAAGGCGAGATGTGCCGGCCATTCGAAATAGCTGACGGTGGCGTATCCGGTGGTGGTGATATGGGACACGGAGTGAAAAAGGGCATGACGGAAGTTGGTGAAGACATCGACATAGGACCCTGCCATCCACAGGCCTGCGCCCGCCACCAGGGCCACTACGAAGGCGATACCCAGCATCACCTTGAGTTCGGTATCGCGGTAGTAGTGCGCGCTGGTGGCGTGGCGCCAGGCATAGAAGTGCATGGCGAAGTTGACCGCGCCGACCAACATGAAGGTGACCGCCACAGCCTCGATCAGAGGGCTGTCGTAATGGCCGATGCTGGCATCGTGGGTGGAGAAGCCCGCTGTGGCCACGGTGGAGAAGGCATGGCCGACGGCGTCGAACAGGTCCATGCCGGCCATCCAGTAGGCCAGGGCACAGGCTGCATTCAATGCCAGGTAGATCGCCCACAGCGTCTTGGCGGTCTCGGCGATGCGTGGCGTCAGCTTGTTGTCCTTGGCAACCCCGGCCTTCTCTGCGCCCATCAGCTGCATGCCGCCGATCTTGAGCATCGGCAGGATGGCCACCGCCAGCACGATGATGCCCATGCCACCGACGAAGTTGAGCATCTGCCGATAGAACTTGATGCTGATCGGCAGAGCGTCGATGGCGGTCATGACCGTGGCGCCGGTCGTGGTGATGCCGGAAACCGCCTCGAACACCGCGCGCGGCAGGTCCAGATGCGGCGGTCCGAGCCAGAACGGCAGCGCGCAGACGAAGGCGATCAGCAGCCAGCACACCGCGGTGACCAGGAAACCGTCGCGGATGCGAAGTTCGTAGCGGGCATGGCGTGCCGGCCACCACAGCAGCAGGCCGACCACCAGCATCAGCGCGAAACAGGTGATGAAGGCCTGCTCGGCACCGTCGCGATTGACCACCGCAAAGACCAGCGGCGGCAGCATCAGCGGCGACGACAGCCCGATCAGGGCACCGAGAATGCGTTGGATGGCCAGTGCGCGCACGACTGCCGGAGTGCCGCTACAGGTAGGTGGCCGCTGCGCTGAACAGCGCCTCGACCCTGGGCAGCTGGCGCTTGTCGGCCAGGAACAGGATGACGTGGTCGTCGGCCTCGACGATCACGTCGTGGTGCGCGATCAGCAGTTGCTCGCCACGGATGATGCCGCCGATGGTCGCGCCGGGCGGCAGCTCGATCTCCTCCAGCGCGCGGCCGACCACCTTGCTGGTGCGGCGGTCGCCCAGCACCCGTGCCTCGATCGCTTCCGCGGCGCCGCGACGCAAGGAGTGCACTCGAACCACCGCGCCCTGGCGGATGTGCCCGAGCAGCGCCGACAGGGTCACGATCTGCGGACTCACCGCGATGTCGATCGGGCCACCTTCGACCAGCTCCGCGTAGGCCGGCCGGTTGATCAGGGAGATCACCCGCTGGCAGCCCATGCGCTTGGCCAGCATGGCGGAAAGGATGTTGGCCTCGTCGTCGTTGGTGAGCGCGCAGTAGACATCGGTCTGGTCGATGTTCTCCTCGCGCAGCAGATTCTCGTCGGCGCAGTCGCCCACCAGCACGATGGAGTTCACCAGATCCTCGGCCAGCATGCGCGCGCGCTCGCGCGAGCGCTCCAGAATCTTGACGCTGTACTTCAGTTCCAGCGCCTTCGCCAGGGCGCGGCCGATGTTGCCGCCACCGGCCAGGAACAGTCGCCGTGCCGGCTTGTCGACGCGGCGCAGCTCGGCCATCACCGTGCGGATGTCGCGGCGTGCGGCGAGGAAGAACACCTCGTCATCGACTTCGATGACGGTGCTGCCCTCGGGAATGATGGCGCGGTCCTTGCGGAAGATGGCGGCCACCCGTGCGTCGACCTCGGGCGGCATGTGCTGGCGCAGATCCTTGAGCTCGTGCCCGACCAGGGCGCCATCCGGATAGGCACGCACCGCCACCAGTTGGGCCCGGCCACCGGCAAATTCGAGCACCTGCAGCGCGCCGGGATACTCGATCAGGCGCTGCACGTGGGCGCATACCAGTTGCTCGGGGCTGATCGCCACGTCGATCGACGAACGTCCCCGGTGCATCAGCTCGGGGTGGTCGACGTATTCCACCTGGCGGATGCGCGCGATCCGCGTGGGTGTGCGGAACAGGGTGTCGGCGACCTGGCAGGCCACCATATTGACCTCGTCCTGACTGGTCACCGCGATCACCATGTCGCAGTCCTCGGCGCCGGCGTGGGACAGCACGCTCGGCAGCGAGGCGTGGCCGAGCACGGTGCGCAGGTCGTAGCGCTCGCGCAGTTCGGACAGGCGCGCGGCGTCGGTGTCGACCACGGTGATGTCGTTGTTTTCCTTGGCCAGCGCGCCGGCTACCGAAGTTCCGACCTGGCCGGCGCCGAGAATGAGGATTTTCATGGTGGTCGGTATCCGGTTCGGGGGTCCTGTCGGACTTCGGACTGTTCTGCTGCGGCTTCGACGACATCATCCGCGCGCAGACGGCGCGGCACCCTTGGCCTGCGCGCCCTTGACGCCGCGCTCGGATGGGTCGACGTTCCCGGTCAGTCGTCCTTGGCCGATTTCAGGTCGATACCGAGGTCGCGCAGCTTGCGGTAGAGATGGGTACGTTCCATGCCGGCCATTTTAGCCAGTTTGCCGACGCTGCCCCCGGCGGCGGCGAGCTGGCGCGACAGGTAGGCGCGTTCGAACTGCTCGCGTGCCTCGCGCAGCGGCAGGTCGACGGTGTCTTCGGCAACATCCGCGCGCGACGAGGGGGCGCGTCCGAGCGCCTGCTCGACCTCGTCCACGCCGATCTCGCCTTGCCCCATGACCAGCAGTCGCTGCACCAGGTTGCGCAGCTCGCGCAGATTGCCGGGCCAGGTGTGCCGGCGCAGGCGGTCCTGCGCGGCGGCGGCGAAACGACGCGTGGGCAGGCTGTCCCGCTCCGCGAAGAAGCGGGCAAAGTGTTCCAGCAGCTCGGGCACGTCGTCGCTGCGATCGCGAAGCGACGGCACGTTCACCGGCACCACGTTCAACTGGTAGTAAAGCTCTTCGCGGAAACGTCCCTCGCGCACCAATGCCTCGAGGTCGCGGCTGCTGGCGGCGACCACACGCGCATCCAGCGTCACGTGGGCGGCGCCGTTGACGCGCAACAGGCTGCGCCGTTCCAGGGCGCTGGCGAGACGATGCTGCAGGTCGGCGTCGAGGTCGGCCACCTCGTCGAGAAACAGCGTGCCGCCGTTGGCCTGTTCCAGCAGGCCATAGTGGACCTGACCACCGTCCTCTGCACCGAGCAGCGCAAGCGCAGCGTCGCGACCGACCGACCCCGGCGCCAGCACCACGAAAGGGCCGCCGCGCCGTGGACTCCTGTCGTGCAGCCAGCGCGCCAGCGTCTCCTTGCCGGTGCCGGCTTCGCCGCGCAGCAACACCGGGGTGTCGTGCGCCGCCAGCTTGCCGATCTGTGTCCGCAGCGACTCCAGGGCACGCCCGCCTCCGATCGGCTCGACCGGCGGCAGCTTGCGGCGCAGCCCTTCGTTCTCCAGGCGCAGCCGGTTGGCTTCCAGCGCGCGTTCGATGGTGAGCAGCAGCTTGGCCAGCGCGATGGGCTTCTCCACGAAATCCCAGGCGCCAAGGCGCGTGGCCTCGACCGCGGTTTCGATGGTGCCGTGGCCGCTCATCATGATCACCGGACAGGGCAGCCCCCCCTGCGCGCTCCACTCGCGTAGCAGGCTGATGCCGTCGGTGTCGGGCATCCAGATGTCGAGAAGGACGAGGTCCGGGCGTTGTCTGCGCCGCGAGGCCCTTGCCGCCTCGGCGTTCGCCGCGGTTTCCACCGAATAGCCCTCATCGGCCAGGATCTCGCGAACCAGCTCACGGATGTCCGGCTCGTCGTCGACTACCAGGATATGGGCGGAGGTCATGCAGGGGAGAGGGTTGGCGTTGCGCAGTCGGCAAGCATAGCGCTATCGCATCGCAGCGAGCTCCGGAATCGGCTCGTAATGATCGAGCCAGTTCCGGAACGTATCCTCGTCCATCGGCCGTCCCAGCAGGAACCCTTGCGCACGGGTGCAGCCCATGCGGCGCAGCAGCTCGAGCGATTCCACGGTCTCGACGCCTTCGGCGATGACGCCAAGATCGAAGGCCCGCGCCAGGTCGATGATCAGTTCGACAATGCGCCGGTCGGTCTCGGAATGCACCATGGCCTGGACGAAGCTCATGTCGATCTTGAGTTCGTCCACCGGCAGGTCGCGGAACTGTCCGAGCGAGGAATGGCCGGTGCCGAAGTCGTCGATGGATACGCGTACGCCAGCTTCGCGCAGGCTGCCCAGCATGCGCCGTGCCGCCTCGGGCGTGCGCAGGAGGGAGGTCTCGGTGATCTCGATCACCAGCGGCTGGTCGTGTTCGGCCCACAGGCCGCGGGCAGTGGCCACCAGTTCGGGAAGTTCGGCGCTTTCCGCCACCCCGGGCGGCACGTTGACCGCCACCGACAGCACATCCGGCATGCGCCGCCACTGCGAGGACTGACGCAGGGCGGTATTCACCGCCCACTGGGTCAATGCGCCCATGCGCCGGCTGCGTTCGGCCACCGGAATGAAGGCGGCCGGCGGCAGTATCCCGCGCCGCGGGTGGTGCCAGCGCGCCAGCGCCTCGACGCCGCAAGGGAGGCCGCTGGTCAGGTCGATCTGCGGCTGGTAGTACAGGCGCAGGTCACCGGCCTCCATGGCCTCGTCCAGTTCTGCCTCGATCTGCCAGGCGCTTGACAGCGCTTCGGCCTCCGGGGAGTCGCACACGGTCCAGGGGTCGTTGCTCAATTCGCTGGTATTCAGCGCCAGCTGCGCCTGGCGCAGCAGGGTGGCGGCGTCGAGCGCGTGCTCGGGACAAAGCGCCAGTCCGATGGCCATCTGCGGGCGCACCGACGCGGTTCCGATGTCGAGCGGGGCCTGGCTCAGACTCAGCACCTTGCGCGCGGCGAGCACGGCATGGCCGGGATTGAGCAGGGACGGAAGCAGCAGCGCGAGATCGTGTTCGGCACAGCGGATCAGCCGGTCGCCGGGACGCAGCATCGAATGCAGCGACACCTGTACGCGCTCCATGAGGCGCTCCACTGCTGCTCCGCCCAGGGTACCGAGCAGCCGCCGCGCATCGCGCAGGCTGATCAGAACCAGTCCGAGCCTGGTGTCGGTGCGCTGGCTGTGCTCGATCGCGGCGCGCAGCTGTTCGTCCAGAACGGTCAGGCCGGGCACGCGTCCATAGGGCGTTTCCCCACTCAAAGATAGAGCTCCTCGGCACGGATGCCGAAGGCGCCCGGGGGCAGGCCGCGGCGGATGCTGATGATGCGACCATCGTCGGACAGCGGATCCTCGAGCAGATCGAGCGTGGCGAATTCCGGATAGGGCTGCTTGTCCTGGTCGAGCAGCAGCATGATCTTGGGTTTCAGGCGGCGCGCGCCGTTCAGCGATACCACCACCGCCACTTCGCCGGAGCTGAGTTCGACCAGGGTGCCGCTCGGGTAGATGCCGATGGCCTGGATGAACTGCTCGACCAGTTCCGGCTGGTAGCGCCGGCCGCGGCTGCGGTACAGCATGGAAATCGCCTCGTGCGGTGCGTGCGGCGGCCGATGCGGACGCACGTTGATCAGCGCGTCGTAGCAGTCGACCAGCGCGGCGATACGCGCGAACAGGGGAATCGCGTTGCCGGCGAGGCCTTGCATATACCCCTGGCCGTCGTGGCGCTCGTGATGATTGCGCACGATCTCCACGACGCGTTCGGATACCGCGTCGGCGTCGATCAGGGCGAGGCCGAGGGAGACGTGGGCCTGCACCTGGCGGCATTCCTCGTCGCCGAACCGCTCCGTCCTGGCCAGCAACTCGCGCGGCAGGCGCGACTTGCCTGCATCCATCAGGATGCAGCCCAGCACCAGGTCGTCGAGTTCATTGCGTCCAAGGCCGAGGTGGCGCCCGAGCGCTGCCGACCAGACCGCGCAGCCCAGTGCATGACGGTACAGCGAATCGTCGCTGTCCTTGAAGCGTGCCAGCCAGCCGCAGGCGTTGGGATTGCGCAGGACGCTGTCGATCATCGAGCGCATGCCGTTCTTCACCACGCCAAGATCCAGGTTGCCGCCACCCTGGAGTTCGCCGTAGAGATCCTGCAGGGCGTTGGCGAACTCCTCGTACACTTCGCGCGCCTGCGGCATCTCCGCTTCCAGACTGACCTCGTCGTCGTAGAAGGTCGTGCGCAGTTCTGCCAGCCAGGCAGGCTGGCTGGTGGCCTCGGGCGCCAGCGGGTCCACGTACTTCATGTCCGGGCGCGCGCCACGCTCGATGTCGACGTAGACGTGTGTGCAATAGCGCACCAGGCGGTCGATATCGCCCTGGCTGCGGATGGCGATGCCTTCCAGCGGAAACGGAGTCTCGATCCACGGCCGATCGAGCCTGGAGACGAACATCCCCTTGCGCAAGCCCTGCACCAGGATTCTGAGTTCCACTCCTTCCAACGTCTTGTGCTCCGGCCCGTCGACCCCTGTTACGACAAGCGCCGGAAGCCGCCGCGTCCGGAAGGGGCCTGACCCGACGATGCCGGTGCCCTGCCGGACGGCAATTGCGGCCGCGGCGAAAGCGTCACGTTACACCAGAGTCGGTCCGGGAGGCAGTACCCAACTATACGCCCGCCTTCGGCTCAGGCCAGCGGCAGCCGCAGCACGAAGCGCGCGCCGCCCTCTGGGCGGTTGCCGCAATCCATCTGCCCGCCGTGCTCCTCGGCGATCTTCCTCACTACCGCCAGACCCAGGCCGGTGCCGCGCGCCTTGCTCGAACGGTAGGGCTCGAACCATTCTTCGCTGAACGCCTCGGGGAGTCCCGGGCCGTTGTCGGCGATGCCGAGTTCGACCCAGCCGCGCCCACGCAGCTCGACTTCCGCGGTACTGGCCTCGATCTGCACCACACTCTGCTCCTGGCATGCCTCGATCGCGTTCTTCAACAGGTTGTGCAGCACCTGACGCAAGCGCACCGGATCGCCGCGCAGCATGGGCAGATCGTGCTGCAGACGGCGCAGGATGTGAACCTGGCCATCGTTCTCGTAGAGGTCGAGCACCTCCTCCACCAAGGCGTTGAAATCGACCGGCTCCAGCTTGAGTGGCGGTGGCCGTGCGTAGTCGGAGAACGCGTTGACCATGGCCTTGAGCGCGTCCACCTGGGCCACGATGGTGCGCGTGGAGCGATCGAGCAGATCGGAATCCTCGGGGTCCAGCCGCTCCAGAAAGCGCCGGCGCAGGCGTTCCGCGGCGAGCTGGATCGGCGTCAGCGGATTCTTCACCTCATGCGCCAGGCGCCGTGCCACTTCGGCCCAGGCCGCCTCGCGCTGGGCGCGGTTGAGTATGGTGAGATCGTCGAACACCGCGACCACGCCCTCGTCCTCCCCGGGAAGGAGGGCACCGCGGACCATCAGTACCTGACGCTCGCTGCCGCGGTCGAGCAGCACCTCCTGGCGCCACTCGCGGGCGCCTTCCAGACGTCGGCGATCAAGCATGCGCGCCAGCGGCTCCAGGGCCGGCAGCGCCTGCCCAAGTGCCGCCACCGGCTGGTCCAGCCAGGGCGCAAGGTCGATGCCCAACATCTCGCTGGCGGCACGGTTGATGGTGCGCAGGCGGCCTTCGGGATCCACGCCGAGCACACCCGAGGACAGGCTCTGCAACAGGGTGGTGAGATACTGGCGTTGGGCTTCGGTCTGCGCCTGGCTCTCGCGCACGCGCACCGAGGCCGCCTGCAGCTCGTCGGTCATGCGGTTGAAGGAGCGCGCCAGAAAGGCCAGTTCGTCGGTGCCGCTGACCGGCAGCGGTTGGCCGTATTCGCCCGCGGCGACCTGCTCGGTGGCTTCGGCCAGGCGTCCGATCGGGTTCACCAGTCGGCGCGCCACACCGAACGCGGCCAGCACCGCCAGAAGCAACGAAAGCAGCAGCACGAAGGACAGGATCAGGGTGAAGGTGAGCTTCAGCGATTCGCGCAGGAAGGCCAGCCGACCATGGTCGTGCACGGCGCCCTCCAGGCGCCTCAACATCGGTTCGGTGCGCGCCGGCAGCGGCGCCAGCACCTGCGCGTAGCGCTGGCCGCCGCCGACCACGGGAAATCCGCGCACCACGCGCAGCATCAATCGTTCGCCCACCGGTTCGGCGGCGCTGTAGCCGGCTCGCCCGCGCAGGGTCAGGCGCACCGATTCGTCGGGCAGCGCGGGCAGGAACAGGGCTGGATCGGCCGAGGCCAG
>DAOMOD010000182.1:0-8419 GCA_035444205.1 Lysobacteraceae bacterium | reverse complement strand
CGGCACGTTGCATTCGATGACATCGTCAGGCGCGATCTGCATGCGCAGGCCGGCGATCTCGGCGACCACCGGCAACCGCGTGCAACAGCGGTCCACCAGTACCGCCACATGGATGGACTCCGGGTGGCGCGAGCGCAGGAACTCGACCACGCGCAATACCGAGTGGCCCAGGTAGAGGACGTCGTCGACCACGATCACCGCGCGCCCGGTGAAGTCGGCCTCGACCTGTTCCGGGCTGGGGTTGAGGCTGGTCTCCGCGTGCAGCAGGGTGAGGTCGTCACCGTAACGTTTGACCTTGAGGTCGGTGCGCGCCACCTGGGCGCGCGGTGCGAGGCGCTGGATGCGCTCGGCCAGCATGTCGGCCAGCGGCGCGCCGCGGCGCAGCACACCGACCAGGGTCGCCGGACGATCGCCGATGATCAATGTCGCTTGCCGCGCCATGCGGTCGAGCACGGCATCAAGTTCACGGGCGTCGTACAGGCAGAAGCGCGATTCGCTCATGGTTCGGCCCAGCGTTGCGGCCGCTGACAATAGCGCAGAGCGGGCCCGCGACGCTATTTGAACACGCGCTCGATCAGCTTCATGAACACGACCACGCCGATGCCCCAGGCGCCGTTCACCAGCAGTGCGATGGTCCATACGGTGATCGAGCCGCCCGCGGCGAAGGCGCCGCCCTTCAGCGGCAGCACCACCAGCAGCGCGACCAGGGTCGGCAGCACCGCGCCCAGCAACAGCGCCAGTCCCCACTGCGCAGTGCCCTTGTGGCCGCGGATCATCCACCACAGCGCGATGCCCCAGAGGCCGCCCCAGAAGGCCAAAGAGAGGATGGCCGGAACGCCCAGCGGTGGCACCCCATCCATCACCCACGGCTTGCGGGCGATGACACCCAGCAGGTTCAGGACCAGAAAAACACCCTGATGGAAGACCAGGGTGGAAGCAAAGCCGGCGACAAACGACTTGAGAACGGTGGGCATGGCGCAGATCCTCGGATCGATCAGTGTCAGGCTATGTCATGGGAGACGACGATGCCAGCGCTTGCTTGCGTGGCCCGGTTCGTTACATTGGGCGTCCGCACCCTGGAGATTGGAGATGCAGCATGAGCACCGTCCTGATCACCGGCGCCAATCGCGGCATCGGCCTTGCACTCGCCGCCCACCACGCGGCGCGCGGCGATAGCGTCATCGCGGTGTGCCGGCACACTTCGCACACACTGGATGGACTTGGTGTGCAGGTGGAAGCGGGAGTCGACGTGACACGGGCCGAGGATCTTGCGCGCCTTGCCGACAAGCTCGAGGGCATCGCCATCGATCGCGTCATGCTCAACGCCGGCGTGCTGGAAAGGGAATCGCTGGGCGCCATCGACGAGGAAGCCGCGGCCGCCATTCGCCGCCAGTTCGAGGTCAACGCACTGGCGCCGCTGCGTGTGGTCGACGCGCTGCTCGATCGCCTGAACGAGGGTGCCAGGATCGGCATCGTCACCAGTCGCATGGGCTCGGTGGCCGACAACAGTTCCGGTGGCTACTACGGCTACCGCATGTCGAAGGCGGCGGTGAACGCGGCCGGGCGTTCCCTGGCGATCGACCTCAAGCCGCGCGGCATCGCCGTATTCCTGCTGCATCCGGGTTTCGTGCAGACCGACATGGTCGGTGGCCACGGCGACATCAGCGCCGCCGCAGCGGCGGCCACCCTGGTGGCGCGCATGGATGAACTGGGCATCGAGCAGACCGGCAGCTTCTGGCACGCCAGGCGCGAGCCATTGCCCTGGTAGGAGCGCTGCCCTGGGTGCGTTCCCTGGATTCGTAGCGAAGCCCAGGTAGCCCACCAGTGGGTTCAGCCGCTTCGCATCCGCGCCGGGTTTTCCCCGGACCTGTCATAGCGACGCCACGGCAGGAGTCCACTGGCAGGCGACCGTTCGTTCGCTCCGCTCCGACACCCGTGTGTTGTCTGCCGACGCGCTTCGAGCGTGCAACGCAGCCTCACAGGCCGGTGAAGAACAGCGCCACCACGCAGATCAGCGCGCCGAACCAGACCAGGCTGCGCAGGGTGGCCTGGTCGGCGATGTACAGCCCGCCATAGGCCAGCCTGAGCAGGATGAAGGCGATGGCCAGCGCATCGATCTGGGTCTGCGCGCCGCCACTCTGCTGGGCGATGATCACGGCGGCGGCGAAGAAGGGAAATGCCTCGAAGCTGTTCTGGTGTGCCCAGTGCGCACGCTGGCGCCAGCCGGTGAGATCCTGCTGGAAGTCGCGTACCCGGCGGTTGTTGAAGCCGCGTGCACCGATCTTGGCGATGGCCGTGAACAGGAAGGGCATCAGCGCGGCGATCAACACGCACCAGAAGGCGATGGTCATGGCAGGATGCTCCTTGGTCGGAATGCCCAGTTTGCGGCAACACCCGCCGCGCGGCTACGCTGCGCGTCTCAACGGGACGAGACTTCATGCCCAGCCTGCTCATCACCCGCGGTCCCGGCAAGGGACTGGTCTACAGCATCGACGGAGCCCAGGTGGTCGGTCGCGGCCAGTTCTCCGATGTGCGCATCGACGACCCCACGGTGTCGCGCCGGCACGCCGAGATTCGTGCCGATGGCGCCGCCTGGGAGCTGCGCGACCTTGGCAGCAGCAACGGCACCCTGCGCAACGGTCACGCGGTCGGCGAGGCTGCCGTACGTCTGGACGATGGCGACAAGCTGTGCTTCGGCAAGGTCGAGGCGGAGTTCCGACTGCAGGATCCGGTATCGGCCACGGTCGTCTCGGGCCCCACGCTGGGGGCCGGATCGAAAGCCGCGGCGCGCCTGTTCCAGACCATGCTCGGGCGCACCCGCCTGTTCTGCGACTTCGCCCGCCAGGCGGCGACCAGCACCGACGCCGCCGCCCTGCGCACGGCGTTGATCGATCGTCTGCGCGAGGCCATGCCCGGGCTGCGTGCGGTGGCCCTTCTGGAACCTGCGCGCGTGGGCCAGGGCTTTGCCGTGGCCGAACAGCGGCCACCCGAGGCGCGCCTGCCGGACGATGCGGTGCTGGCCGCCCTGGCTTCCGAGGCGGCGCGTCAGCACGCCGGATGGATGGCGCTCAACGACGCCGAGCGCGAGGACTTCCACGCGCGGTCCGGGCACCGCCTGGAGGCGATCCGGGTGATGGCGCTTTCCGTTCGCGTGGCCGGCGAATTGCTCGGCGTGCTCTACGTGGAGAGCGACGACGACGAATACGGCCTGCGCGGTTCGGATCGCGATTTCCTGGCCGGCATCGCCGGTCTGCTCGGTCTGGCCATGGCCGGACGCGAACCGGCGGTCGGCGCCCAGGAATTGCGCCTGGCGCGGCGCATCCAGCAGCGCTTCCTGCCGCAGGGGCCGCCGCAACCGCAGGGCTGGCGTATCGTCGACAGCTACACCGCGGCAGGCGCCATCGGCGGCGACTACTACGATTTCGCCACGCTGGCCGACGGCCGCCTGCTCGTGGTGGTGGCCGACGTGTCCGGCAAGGGCCTGCCCGGAGCCCTGTACATGGCTCGACTGGGCCTCATGGTGCGTCGTGAAGCCCCGGCCTGCCGCAGCCCCCAGGACCTGCTGGTGACGCTCAACCGCCTGTTGTGCAAGGAAGTGGAGGGCGGCATGTTCGTCACCATGGCGGCGATTGCGCTGGATACGACACGCGGCAGGTTCGATTTCGTCAGCGCCGGCCACCCGCCGGCGCTGATCCGCCACGTGCACGAAGGCAGCGTGGACGCCATCGACGCGCCGTCGCGTCCACCGCTGGGAGCCGATCCCACCGCGCGCTACGTGGCGGTGGACAGTCAGTTGCAGCCGGGGGACCTGCTGCTGCTGTACAGCGACGGACTGGACGAGGCGATCAATGCCGAAGGCGAGCGGCTGGGCATGCCGCGCGTCCGCGAGATTCTGGCCGAATGCACCGGCGCCGACCGAGCGGTGGAAGCGCTCAATCAGGCGGTGGGTGAGTTCGCCGGACAGTCACCGCGCGCCGACGATCTGACCCTGGTGTGCATCGAGCGTGAACACTAGTGTCTTGTAACAGCCGGTCAAGCAGCGTCTGAGCGCGCCGGCGAGGTCAGCGATTGGCGCCGCGGGTGAAGCGGGCGAGGAAGCGCGCCAGCCAGCCGCCTTCTCCCGATCCGCCGCTGCCCTTCGATACCTTGACCGCGCGCGACACCAGGGTGGCCTGGCCACCGCCGCCTGCGACCGGCGCGGGCGTCGGCGCACGGGAGGGGCCGCGCGGTTTCAGCGCACCGAGCAGGCGTGCCGCCTCGGCGATGCGAGGGTCGATCCTCGAAGGCTTGGCCAGCGGCGTGGGCGCAAGAATGGCCAGAGCGGCCTGGCGCAGTGCACGACCCTGGTCGGCGATCTCCGTGGCCAGCGCCTCGTTGCGGCTGGCGCGGATGTCCAGCATCTTGGAAAAGCCGGCCATGTCGAACACCTGGCGCACGTTGGCGTTCAGCGAGCACAACTTGAGCTCGCCCTTGCCGTCGATGGCCTTGGCCAGCATGAGCACGGCAGAGAGTCCGGCGCTGCTGATATAGCCCACGCCCGAGAAATCGAGCAGGAAGCGGGTGACCCCCGCGTTCAGGCACTCATGGATGGCGAGCTCGAGATCGCCGGCGCTCTCGGTGTCCAGGCGACCCACCGGCACCAGGATCTCGACTTCGCCGATGCGCTCGCGTTTGACATCGAGCGCCAAGGCTCAGCCCTCCCGGAACACGAATCGCGCCGCGCCGACCTGCACCGCATCGCCGTCGCGCAGCACGCGGTCGCGCACCTTTTCGCCGTTGACCAGGGTGCCGCTCTTGCTGCCGAGGTCGACCAGCGTATAGCCGGACATGCTGATGGTGATCTTGGCATGCTTGGGATCGACGTTCTGACCGCCAATGCGGATGTCGTTGCCCTCCTCGCTGCCGATGGACGAGGGCTTGAGGCCGAGGCTGACCGGATTGCGTCCCGCCTCCGCATTCTGCGGCACCAGGCGTGCACTGCGGATGGTGATGGTGGCATCCGGATTGAAGGCGGCCGGCTTGGGTGCCGGCGTGGGCCCGCGCGTGGCCTTCTCCGCTTGCTTCTGCTCCGGTTTTTCCGCCTGTTCGGGGTCGAGGACAGGCATCTCCTGAGTCGCCGCTACCGCGCCGGCGGGTACCGCTCGAATCTGCTGGGTGCCCGGTTCTGTCGCCCCCGGTGTGTGAAGATCGGCTTCGCTGTCCACCGCGGCGAGACAGCGCTTCTTCAGTTCCTCGGCGCGCTTCTTGCTGGTTGCGCCTGACTTGATGCTTTCATCCAGTTCGCCCAGGCGGCGCTGATATTCCTTGTCGTCGAACTCGCCCAGGGTGTGACGCAGTTCGACCTCCTCGCGGTCCAGGCGCACGGTTTCGTGGTGCGCCTCCAGCTCGTCCAGGATGCTTCTCAGCTTGGCGTACTCGGCGCGCACCTGGTCGCGCAGCGGGCTGGCTTCGGCCTCCAGTTCGGTGAGGCGGGTCGCGTAGTCGCCGCTGACGCGCTCGTGGACCTTGGCGTCGACCTTCTCCTTCATCTCGTTGAGCGAGGCCAGCCGCTTGCGCAGCACGTCTTGCTCATCCTTCAGCTTCTTCAGCGCCTCGACGCCCTTGAGATCGACTTTTTCCAGTGCTTCGCTCACGTGCTCACCCCGTTGTCTGGATGGCGACCACATCCACCTCGACTGCGCCGAATCGCAGCTTGTCGCCGGGCTGGATGGGTACCGATTCGCCGCTGTCCAGGCGACGTTCGTTGCAGAAGGTGCCGTTGGCCACACCGGTTTCCTCGCGCAGCATCAGGGTGTCGCCCTGGCGCAGGATGTGCGCGTGACGGCGCGACAGGCTGCGGTGCACGTCGAACGGACCAAGGTTGACTTCGGGTGTAGTGCCGGCGTTCGGATCCGGACGTCCCACCAGGTAGGCGCTCAGCGAAGGGTCGAGGATGATCGCCTCGCCGCTCGACACCGTGAGCGCAATCACCACACCGGCCGCGATCGGGGCCGGCGCTTCGGCACGCTGCGGTACGAACGGGCGCTCGGTGCGCGGTTCCCCGGAGCCGGGCGAGGTGATGTCCGCACCAGGGGGCATGGTGGGAATTTCGTCGGCATCCAGCGAAGGCGTTCCGGGGGTCTCGAGCGTGCCCGCTGCCGACGCCAGGCGCACCATCGACTCGACGGATTCGGCCAGCCGCGCAAGCAGGGCCACACCCGCTTCCGGATTGGCCCGCACCAACTGCGCGATGGCTTCGCGGTCGAGCGGCAGGACGCGACTGTCGACCTCGGCGGTGGCCGAGTGCAGATAGGTTCCTGAGCCGAGCGCGGCGGTCTCACCGAAAAGCGCACCTGGACCCAGGCGACGCAGGGCCGGGGCAGGGCTGTCGCCGGCGTGCAGGACGAACTTGCCGGATTCCACCAGGTAAAGCACCTGACCCGGGTTGCCGGCGCGCACCAGCGTCGTGCCGGCGGCGACTTCGATCAATGTCTTTTCGGACTGGCTCATGCTGCCCTCATGGCCCGTGATGGCAGGCGCACAGCGGTCGATTATGGGCAGGCGCCCGCTGCACAGCAACCTGGCAGCCCTCCAGGCCGTGGCGGTGGCGGCGAATCTGCCGTGTCGGTGACGTGCGCGGTGCGGCTGAAGTGGAGTCCGGTTGCGGGCAAATTTGGCCGGCTGATATACTCCTTGGGCTTTGTGATTGCTTCCTGACGATTTGACTCCCGCAACGCGCTTGGCTCCCTCATCGGCGTGGTTGCTGCCGCTGGCCCAACTGCTGACGGGCCTGATGGCAGCCGTGACGACCGGTGCGCTGGCCGGCTGGCAGACGGCACCGGCCGTGGCTGTGGGCGCCGCCGTAGTGGCTGCGGGTTTCGCAATCTTCGGGTGGCGTACACAGGGAAGGCCGGGCGTGGCGACGCCCCAGCTCGCGTTCGCGCGGCTGCTGGTGGGTACGGCGCTCAAGTGGCTGACCATCGGCGCCGGGCTCGCGCTGGCCATGTCGTCCGGTCTTTTCGATCCCCAATTCGTGCTGGCAGGTGCCTTGAGCACCTTCCTGGCTTACCTGTTCTGCTTGCCCTGGTTGCTTCGATGATGCGATCCCTGATGGCCGCTGGCGAATCCCCCGCCGAATACGTCGGTCACCACCTCACCCATCTGACCCTGCGCATCGGCGAGGGCAGTTTCTGGGTGGTGCACCTCGACAGCCTGCTGATGAGCGCGCTGATCGGTCTCGCCGGCCTTGGCATCTTCTTCTTCATGGGGCGCCGCGCCACCGCCGGCGTGCCATCGAAGTTCCAGGCCTTCATCGAGATCTGCGTGGAGTTCATCGATACCCAGGTCAAGGACGTGTTCCACGGCGACCGCCGCTTCGTCGCCCCGCTGGCGCTGACGATCTTCGTCTGGGTGTTCCTGATGAACTCGTTCAAGCTGCTGCCGCTCGATCTGATCCCGATGATTGCGCATGGCGCCGGCGCCGAGTACTTCCGCGCCGTGCCCACCACCGACGTCAACATCACCCTGGCGATGTCGACCACTGTCCTGCTGCTGATGTTCGCCTTCGCCATCAAGACCAAGGGCGGCGGCGGTTTCCTGGCCGAGCTGTTCACCGCGCCGTTCCACGCCAAGACGCCGCTCGGCAAGCTGGCGCTGGTACCCGCCAACCTGGGCCTCAACATCATCGAATACCTGTCCAAGCCGGTCAGCCTGGCGATGCGACTGTTCGGCAACATGTACGCCGGCGAACTGGTGTTCATCCTGATCGCTCTGCTGGCCATGGCTGGCGGCAACTATTTCGCCATGGAGGGTCTCGGCCCCAAGGCCGGCGGCACGCTGGCCTTCGTCGGCGCCGTGCTGGCCGGTACCGCCT
Source organism: Lysobacteraceae bacterium (assembly GCA_035444205.1). Lineage (GTDB taxonomy): Bacteria > Pseudomonadota > Gammaproteobacteria > Xanthomonadales > BPKI01 > DAOMOD01. The sequence goes on along the minus strand of DAOMOD010000182.1, from coordinate 567 downwards.
GGTCGATCTTCCACATCCTGGTGGTCACCCTGCAGGCCTTCATCTTCATGATCCTGACCGTGGTCTATCTGTCGATGGCCACCGAGCACCACTAGACGTCGCCCGTTCTGACCCAATCTTTCAACCCTAGTACCTGAAGAGGATTCCACCATGGACCTGTCTCTCATCGCCGCCGTCCAGGGCTCCACCGCCATCGCCATCGGCGTCATCATCGGCCTCGGCGCGCTGGGTGCCTGCTTCGGCATCGGCATCATGGGCTCCAAGTTCCTGGAGAGCGCCGCGCGTCAGCCGGAGCTGGTGCCGATGCTGTCCGGCCGCATGTTCCTGCTGGCCGGCCTGATCGACGCGCCGTTCATCATCGGCCTGGCCATCGCGCTGTTCTTCGCCTTCGCCAACCCGTTGCTGGCTGCGTTGGGCGTTTGATCGCACCTGTCGCATCCGGGCGACGCCCTGCGTCCCGCGTGGGGCGTCCGACGTATCCGACCAGCGGAGTGATGGCATGAGTATCAACGCAACCTTTCTGGGTCAGGTGATCTTCTTCGCGATCCTGATCTGGTTCTCCTGGAA
>DAOMOD010000181.1:0-8428 GCA_035444205.1 Lysobacteraceae bacterium | reverse complement strand
GGCGTCCTTCTCTTTGGTTGGCGGTCTCTTGGACGAGCAAGAGAAAGTGACCCGGTCGCCGGAGGGCGGACGGAACCCCGTCAGGGACGACACAAGCTACCCGCGCCGCAGGCGCTCCGAACTGAAACGGGGGAGCTCCGAAACGTAGCGGTCGCAGCTTTCGCAGCTCCTACAAGAAGAGCGCTCTGAAGTGAGCCGGCCGCCGGGAGGCGGACGGAATCCCCGTCAGGGACGACACAACCAACCCGCGCCGCAGGCGCTCCAATTCAGTGGTCGCGCCCCACCGCATACCGCGCCAGCACCTTCATCGCCTCGCGATGCGGCGAGGCGGGAATCGCGGCGAGTGCGGCGAGCGCGGTCTCGGCATAGCGAATGGCCCGTTCCCGACAGTAGTCGAGTGCGCCGCTTTCGCCGATCAGGGCGACGATTTCAGGCAGATGCCCGGTATCGCCCTCCTTGATGGCATGGCGCAGCCGTCCGGCGGCGTCTCCGGTCATGCGCGAAAGCGCACGGATCACCGGCAAGGTCGGTTTGCCTTCGGCCAGGTCGTCGCCGAGGTTCTTGCCGAGGGTCTCGCTGTCGGCGGTGTAGTCAAGCACGTCGTCGGCGATCTGGAAGGCGAGGCCGAGGTTCAGGCCGTAGGCGTGTAGTGCCTGCTCGAAGTCGTCGGGTACGCCGGCAAGCACGCCGCCGAGGCGCGTGGCGGCGGCGAACAGGACGGCGGTCTTGCGTTCGATCACCTCAAGGTATGCAGCCTCGTCGGTGTCGGGGTTGCGCACGTACATGAGCTGCAGCACTTCGCCTTCGGCAATGGCATTGGTGGTGTCGGCGAGGATGCGCATGATCTCCATGCGGTTGGCTTCGACCATCAGCTGGAATGCGCGCGAATAGAGGAAATCGCCCACAAGCACGCTGGCGGCATTGCCCCAGATGGCATTGGCGGTGCGCCGGCCGCGGCGCAGGTCGGATTCGTCGACCACATCGTCGTGGAGCAGGGTGGCGGTGTGGATGAACTCGACGATCGCGGCCAGCAGGTGATGGTCGCGCCCGCGATAGCCGGCTGCGCCGGCAGCCAGCAGCACCAAAGCCGGACGCAGTCGTTTGCCGCCCGAGCCGATGATGTGCTCGGCCACGCTGTTGACCAATGGCACGTCGGACGAAAGGCGTTCGCGGATGAGCGCGTCGACGGCCGTCATCTCGTTTGCGATCAGAGCTTGCACCGCACGCATGTCTTCGATCCCTGTGGTTGCGGCGTCGACGGGGCGGACTCGGGCGGCTTCGGCGTTCATCCGGGTCATTATACGGGCCGGGCTCGCCGCAGCCGCGCTGTGGTATTCTCCCGCACCTTTCCCGTCACGTTCTGAAGGAAGGAATCGTCGCATGGCGCGAGGCATCAACAAGGTCATCCTGGTCGGCAACCTGGGTGCGGACCCCGAGACCCGCTATACCACCAGCGGCTCTGCCATCACCACCATCCGTCTCGCCACCAGCGAGCAGTGGAAGGACAAGCAGACCGGCGAGACCCAGGAGCGCACCGAGTGGCACCGGGTCAAGTTCTTCGGCCGACTGGCCGAGATCGCCGGCGAGTACCTGAAGAAGGGCCGCCAGGTCTATGTCGAGGGAAGCCTGCGTACCGACAAGTACACCGACAAGGAAGGCATCGAGCGCTGGAGCACCGACATCATCGCCAACGAGATGCAGATGCTGGGCGCCATGGGCGGTGGCGAGGGAGGCGGCGGCGGCAGTCGCGAGCGGTCGGCGCAGCGCCCGCAGGCGCAGGAGTCGCGTGGCCCCGCCGGCGCGTCGCAGGACTTCCCGGACGACGACGACCTGCCGTTCTAGCCGGTCCCGACCCTCAAGCGGCGAACAGCACCACCTGCCGAATCGCCTCGCCACAAGCGAGGCGGTCGAATCCCGCGTTGATGTCCTGAAGCCGCAGGGTATGGCTGAGCAGTCGGTCGACCGGCAGCAGGCCGCGGCGGTATAGCGCGATATAGCGCGGGATGTCGCGGCCGGGCACCGCCGAGCCCATGTAGGAACCGCGCACCGTCCGTTCCTCGGCCACCAGGCTCACCGCCGGCACGCGAAACTCCCGCTCCGGTGCAGGCAGTCCGACGGTGACCGTGGTGCCGCCGCGACGAGTGGCCGCGTAGGCCTCGGCCAGCACCTGCTCCTGGCCCACCGATTCGATCACGTGCTGCGCGCCGCCGGCCGTGGCCTCGCGCACGGCGGCTACCGCATCGCCATCGCGCGCGTCGATGGCGTGGGTGGCGCCCAACTCGCGCGCCAGCGCCAGCTTCTCCGGCACCACATCGACCGCGACCAGCGGATCGGCCGAGGCGGCGCGCGCGCCGAGCAGCGCGGCCAGGCCCACGCCGCCGAGGCCGAACACCGCCACGCTTTCTCCGGGACGCACCTGCGCCGTGTTGACCACCGCGCCGACCCCGGTCATCACCGCGCAGCCGAACAGGGCGGCGATCTCCGGCGCGAGGTCGGCGTCGATGCGCACCGCCGAACGTGCCGAGACCACGCTGTACTCGGCGAAGGCGGAGATGCCGAGATGGTGCTGCAGCGGCGCTTCACCATCGCCGTGCCAGCGCCGCCCGCCGCCAAGCAGGTGGCCGGCGCCATTGGCTTGGGCGCCCGGTTCGCACAGCGCCGGCCGGCCGCTGGCGCAGGGTGCGCAGTGGCCGCACAGCGGCACGAACGAGAACACCACGCGATCGCCCACCGCGAAGTCGGTCACGCCTGCGCCGAGTTCCACCACCTCGCCGCAGGCCTCGTGGCCGAGCACCATCGGCAGCGGTCGCGGCCGCGACCCGTCGATCACCGAAAGGTCGGAGTGGCAGAGCCCGGCCGCCAGCACCCGCACCCGCAGTTCACCCGCTGCGGGCGGATCGAGATGCAGCGTTTCGATGCCAAGCGGCAGGGACCTGGCGTAGGGCGCCGGACGACCCATCTCGCGCAGCACGGCGGCGCGCACGTTCACGGCGCCACCCCCACCAGCAGGCGCGCCAGCGCAGCGCGGATGCCGTCGGGAATCGGCGCCGATCTGCGCGCGGCGCGGTCGATGAACACGTGCACGAACCAGCCCTCCGCCGCCGGCTCCATGCGGCCCTCGCGGAACAGGCCGATGCCGTAGCGCACGCTCGAGTTGCCGAGCTTCTCCACCCGCAGTCCCGCGTCGATGGTCTCGGGGAAGGCCATTTCGCCGAGGAAGCGGCAGTGCGATTCCGCGCACAGCCCGACGATGGCGCCGCGATGGATATCCAGTCCACCCTCGCGGATCAGGTAGGTGTTGATGACGGTGTCGAAGTAACTGTAGTACTCGACATTGTTGACGTGCCCGTAGACGTCGTTGTCCTTCCAGCGGGTGGGGATGGGCAGAAAATGGCGGTAGTCGTCGCGGCTGCTCATGGTGGACGTGCTCAGGTGTCGAAGCCGGTGGGCGGTGCATCGATGCCGGCATTGTCGGCGGGGCGGTCGTGGTCGAGACCGACCAGCAGCACGCAGGCGGCGATGCCGACCACGAGGCCGATCCAGGGCGTGAACAGGGCCAGGGTGGCGCCGGTCAGCAGGGCGCTGCCGCGCGACACCGCGTCGCGCGGGATGCTCATGCCGATGTAGGCGCAGGCGAAGCCGGTCAGCATCAGGGTCAGCGACAGTGCGATGCCGAGCAGGGGCTTGAGCCCGGTCAGCAGCGGCAGCAGGACATAGATGAAGGGCAGGGCCATCAGATAGTAGGAGATCAGCCCGCTGTGCAGGTCGCGAATCGCGCCCGGCCCCTGCTTCCAGCGGGTGACGATGACCACGTGCACCCCGGTCCACAGCGTGCCCTGGGTGGGAAAGAACGGCGCCACCAGTCCGCAGCCGAAGTTGCGGATGGCCAGCGCCAGATGGGCGCGGTTGGGATCGATGTCGACCGGGTCATCCGGGCGTCTGGTCTGGGCGTCGCGCAGCAGGGCATCGCCGGTCACCCAGTCGCCAAACTGGATGACATAGGTGATCAGGATCAGCGGGATGGCGGCGATGTACATGTCCAGCCCGGGCCAGCCGATGCTGAAGGGCGACATCTTGGCCACCGCATCGGCCACCGGCGGCAACAGCCAGCCCCACTCGATCTCGTAGCGCACCTCGCCGACCATGGGGCCGACGATGGCGGCCACCAGGAAGCCCGGCAGCAGGCCCATGGCAGCCAGCATGCCGAGTCCGCGATGGCGCCACTTGAGGCGCTCGAAGGGCACCGAGAACAGGAAGATCAGGCAGACCGCGCATGCCAGCACGATGGACACCGGCGTCTGCAGCAGGAAGCGCTCGGCGTCGACCACGAACACCTGGCGGAAGGCGGCCAGCGAGGCGCCGAGCAGGATGCCGGCCTTGAGCGTGGACGGCAGCCAGTGCATCAGCCGGCGCCCCATGCCGGTGATGCCGAGTGCGAACACCAGCACCGCGAAGCCGATCGAGAGCGCGGTCATTGCCTGGAAGCGCTCCACCGGCGTCTCGTAGCTGCTGAACACGAACAGCATCACCAGCGGCAACGCGGCGGTGTTCCAGCCGGGCGCGTAGGGCTCGCCGAAGATGTAGATCGAGGCCACCAGGAACACGCTGAACAGCAGGCTGGCGGCGATGCCCTCCTCGAAGCTCAGTCCGAAGTAGCCGACCAGGATCGGCACCAGGGCGAGCCCGGTAGCGGTGGCGACCAGCAGGCCCTGAAGGAACTCCGGCCAGTGCAGGCGGGTGTGCAGGAAGGGCAGGCGGAAGGTGAAGGGCCCCCAGCGCCAGCCCTTGTGCGATGCGCTCATCGGCGGGTACCGCCGGAATCGAATGGGATGTTCATGGCGCCGCCCCCTCCCCGTGGGCGTCGGTATCGAACGGTGGGTTCAGCCCTGCGCGTGCGGCAGGATCAGCAGCTTGCCGACGGCCGCGCGGGCCAGCAGCATGTCCAGCGCCTTGCCGGTTTCCGCCAGCGGCAGGCGCGCGTGAATGCGCGGCGACAGCGATCCCTCGGCCAGCCAGCCGAACAGGCGCTGCATGCGCCCGGCGTGCGCGGCCGGGTCGCGCCGTGCAGCCTCGCCCCAGAACACGCCGAGCAGCGACGCCTCCTTCAGCAACAGCAGGTTGGCGGCGAACTTCGGAATGCCGCCGCCGGCGAAGCCGACCACCAGGTAGCGGCCGCGCCAGCCAAGGCAGCGCAGCGCGGACTCGGCCAGCTCGCCGCCGACCGGGTCGTAGACCAGGTCGACGCCGCGGCCATCGGTCAGCGCCTTGACCCGCTCGCGCAGGTCCTCATGGCTGTAGTCGATGCCGTGGTCGGCGCCGGCCGCCTGCGCGGCGGCGAGCTTGTCCGCGCTGGATGCCGCCGCGATCACGGTGAGCCCGAGCCGCTTGCCCAGTTCGACCGCGGCGAGGCCGACGCCGCCCGCCGCACCGAGCACCAGCAGGGTCTCGCCGGGCTGCGCCTTTCCGCGCTCTTCCAGCGCGTGCAGGCTGGTGCCATGCGCAAGCGCCACTGCGGCGGCGGCCTGCAGGAGGGTCTCATCGATGTCGCGCGGCAAGGGTATCGCCTGTGCCGCATCCACCAGCGCCTGCTCGGCGAAGGCGCCGAGCAGCGGAACCGCCGCGACCCGGTCGCCTACCGCGAAGCCGCGCACGGCATCGCCCACCTCGATCACCTCGCCGGCCAGCTCGGCACCGGGCACAAAGGGCAGCGGTGGGCGCATCTGGTAGAGGCCCTGCACGATCAGCGCATCGGGGAAGTTCACGCCGGCTGCGTGCACGCGCACGCGCAGTTGCTTCGGTCCGGGGACGGGCAGCGGCAGCTCGGCGAGCTTCAGCGCCGAGGGTGGACCGAGGGTCTCGCAGAGGATGGCGCGCATGCTGTTCATCAGAAGCGTCCGTTGGTGGTCTGGTAGACGGTATTGCGCAGGGCCACCAGGCGCGGGCCGTAGTCCTGCACCAGCTTCTCCCGGGTCATCTGCGACACCCGCCCGCTGCAGTTGAAGGCCAGCACCCTGCTGCCGTCGGCGGACACCATCGGCACGCCGACGGCGAACACGTCGGGGTGCCAGTCGCCGAGCGAGAAGCAGAAGCCGTAGTGCTCGTAGTCCTGGCGTGCGCGCAGGATGCCGGCGCGCAGCTTCGGCCATTCGGCGGGATCGGTGAGCTCCTCGATCTCGCGCATGCGCTGCTCGAGGATCTCCTTCGGCCGGGCGGCGAGATCGGCACGGCCGAGCGCGGTGGTGCCGTGCGGCACCCGCGATCCCGGCTCCAGGCGCATCTGGAAGGTCGGGTCGCCCTGGCAGATCTCCAGCAGCACCATGCGCAGCCCGTGCGGCGCAGCCAGCATGACCGCGGCCTGGGTGTAGTCGGCCAGCTCGCGCATCAGCGGTCGGGCGATGTCGATGACGTCGTTGGCCTTGACGTAGGCGTGGCCCAGCGAGAGCGCCGCGGTGCCGAGCGTGTATTTCTCCAGCTTGGCCGAGTAGTTGAGGTAGCCGAGCGCCGACAGGGTGAAGGTCAGGCGCGAGACCGTGGGCTTGGGCAGGCCGGTGCGGCGGGCGATGTCCTGGTTGCCGAGGTGTGATTCGCCCTGCTCGAAACAGCGCAGGATGGCGAAGGCGCGCCCCACCGCGGTGACGAACTGCGGATGGCTTTCGTCGGGAATGCGGTGGAAGGTGGCGGGATCGCGTTTCGGGCTGCCCATGCTCTGCGTGCTCCAGGGGATCAGGCGGCGGCCGGCGCGGCGTGCTTCGCCAGCTCCCAGCGGGCAATGGTATCCAGATGCACCTCGTCCGGCCCGTCGGCCAGGCGCAGGGCGCGGGCATCGGCATAGGCGGCGGCCAGCACGAAGTCGTCGCTGATTCCGCCGCCGCCGTGGGCCTGGATCGCCCAGTCGACCACCTTCGCCGTCATGGTCGGCACGACCGCCTTGATCATGGCGATTTCGGTACGCGCCGCCTTGTTGCCGACCGTATCCATCATGTGCGCGGCCTTGAGGGTCAGCAGGCGTGCCTGCTCGATCAGGCAGCGCGCCTCGCCGATGCGCTCGCGCCAGCCGCCAAGGTCGGCGATGGCGCGACCGAAGGCCACCCGGGTGGACAGTCGCCGGCACATCAGCGCCATCGCGCGCTCGGCCATGCCGATCTGGCGCATGCAGTGATGGATGCGACCGGGGCCGAGCCGGCCCTGCGCAATCTCGAAGCCGCGGCCCTCGCCGAGCAGCACGCTGTCCAGGGGCACACGGACGTCGACCAGCTCGATCTCCATGTGCCCATGCGGGGCGTGGTCGTAACCGAACACCGGCACCGGGCGCAGCACCCGCACGCCAGGCGCATCGGCCGGGACCAGCAGCATCGACTGCTGGCGGTGACGCGGCGCTTCGGGGTCGGTCCGGCCCAACACCACGTACAGCGCGCAGCGCGGGTCGCCGGCGCCGGTGGCGAACCACTTGCGACCGTCGATGACGTAGTCGCCGCTCTCGCGGCGGATGCTGCAGCGGATGTTGGTGGCGTCCGAGGAGGCGACCGCGGGCTCGGTCATCAGGAAGGCCGAGCGGATCTCGCCGGCCAGCAGCGGGTCGAGCCAGCGCGTCTTCTGCGCGTCGCTGCCGTAGCGCTCGAGGATCTCCATGTTGCCGGTGTCCGGTGCCGAACAGTTGAACACCTCCGCTGCCCAGAACACCCGCCCCATGATCTCCGCCAGCGGCGCGTAGTCAAAGTTGCCGAGTCCCTCGGGCACCCGCTCGGAGGCGGGCAGGAACAGGTTCCACAGCCCGCGCGCGCGCGCCAGCGGCTTCAGGGTCTCGATCAGCGCACTGGTCCGCCACGGATTGCCGGCGCGACGGTTCTCCTCCACCTCTTCGTGGAATCGCTGTTCGTTGGGGTGAATGTGCTGGTCGAAGAAACGCAGGAGTTCGCTGCGTAGCGCTTCGGCCCTGGGGGACGGGGTGACATCCATGGGCGCGACCTCATGAAGGGGATGGCCAAGAATTCCGTAAAACGGAACATTGGACATGTAAAACGGAACCGATGCTACCTGAGCGATGGCGATGGCTGCAAGCTGATTCGCCAAGTGTACTGCCATCTATGGGTTCCGAAGGGCGCTTGTGTTCGCTCGCACACGTCGCTAGGATGGTCCATGAATACGAAACCTAATTTCGTATATCGGAACTATGGTGGCGTCCGCGCCGACGGTGCGCGGCTGGTTCCAGTGCGGGGTGCGCCGTGAGCGCGGCGACCCTGCGCCGGCTGGGATCGGGCGCGCTGGCCGCGCAGCTTCGCGCCCTGCACCGTGAGGCGATCGCCCTTGAGCGCATCGATGTGCCGACCCTGGTCGTCGCCGGACGTCTCGAGCGCCTGGCACATCGCCCACGCCGGCTCGCCGAGGCCATCCCAGGCGCGCGACTGGCGCGGGTGCCGGGCGACCACCT
>DAOMOD010000180.1:0-8483 GCA_035444205.1 Lysobacteraceae bacterium | reverse complement strand
GGCGAAGTGCCGGCGCACCAGTTCACGCGAGGCATCGTGGCTCAGGTAGCGGTCCTGCACCAGGGCGCGGTAGTCGTCGAAATCGCGGTCGCGGAACGCCGCCAGATAGTCGTCCACCGGAGTGGCGCTGCCATCGAGCTGCGGATACCAGTGGTAGCCGCCGAACACCTCGTCCGCGCCCTGCCCGCTCTGCACCACCTTGCTGCGCCGCGACACGGCCTCCGACAGCAGGTAGAAGCCGATGCAGTCGTGGCTGACCATCGGCTCGCTCATGGCACGGATGGCGTCCGGCAGGCGGCGCAGCAGTTCCTGCTCGGGCACGAAGATGCGCTCGTGCACGGTGCCGAAGCGCTGCGCCACGATTTCGGCGTACTCGAACTCGTTGCCCTTCTCGCCGCCCACATCCTCGAAGCCGACGCTGTAGCTATGCAGGTCGGCCACGCCGGCCTCGGCCATCAGCCCGACGATCAGGCTCGAATCGACCCCGCCCGACAGCAGCGCGCCGACCGGCACGTCGGCCACCAGGCGCTGCCGCACCGCGCGCCGAAGTGCGTCGAGCAGCAGCTCCTGCCAGTCGACGGACGGACGCTGTTCGTCGGCCTCGCTGCGCGCATAGTCGAGCGTCCAGTAGCGGCGCTCGTGGCGCCTGCCGTCCGGCTGCACGCGCAACAGCGTGGCGGGCGCGAGCTTGCGCACGCCCTTCAGGATCGTGTGCGGCGGTGGCACCACGGCGTGAAACGACAGGTAGTGGTGCAGTCCGACCGGATCGATCGCCGTGTCCACCTCGCCACCGGCCAGCAGCGCCGGCAGGGTAGAGGCGAAGCGCAGCCCGCCCGCGACCTCGGCCAGGTACAGCGGCTTGATGCCGAGGCGATCGCGGCCAAGCAGCAACTGGCCGCTGGCCTGCTCCCACAACGCAAAGGCGAACATGCCATTCAGCCGGGTGACGAAATCCTCGTCCCAGCAGTGGTAGGCCTTCAGCAGCACCTCGGTGTCCCCGTGCGAGAAGAAGCGGTAGCCCAAGCCTTCCAGCTCGGCGCGCAACTCGGCAAGGTTGTAGATGGCGCCATTGAATACCAGGCCCAGCCCCAGTTGCGGATCGAACATGGGTTGTGCCGATGCGTCGGACAGGTCCATGACCTTGAGCCGCCGATGCGCCAGGCCGACCGAATTCCTGATGAACAGGCCCTGCCCGTCGGGGCCGCGCGGCGCCTGGGCCACCGCCATGCGGCCGAGCGCCGCCAAGTCGACGTCCCGACCGTTGAAGCTGATCTCTCCTGCGATGCCACACATGCGTGCGATCACTCCTTTCGTGTGATCGCCAGGCGAACACGGAGCACAGGAGCAAGAAGACCGTGGTGGCGTCTCGCGAGCCCGCTGGCGCTGCCGCCGCTGCTGGCGTGCGTGCTGACGGGGCGCACCGGCGGGGATCAGCCCCCGCCCGGACGAGACAAGTCGCTGCCGTCAGCCCCTTGAACCAGGCTGGCACCAACGCGACTGGAGATGAGCCGGAGAGCGCAAACAGGCTGTTCCAAGCCCTGCCCTCACTTGCAACGCGGTGCTGCAATGCAGACACGCGGCGATGAAAAAGCTGGAGATTTTAACAGGTCTGGCCTTGACCGGCAAATCCGCACGGCCATCACGGCACCGCGGATTCAGGTCGCGCCCAGCGCGCATGCCGCGCGCGGCGCCGACTGCCGACCGAAGCCCGGCTCGGCCAAGGCAGCCGAAACATGCCGCCTCAGCGCGCTTGTCACGGTGCCCCGCGCGTCACAGACAGGCTGTCGAGCGCAGCGTGCACGGCCGCCCGGTCACCGCCCTGGCCTTCCGCTGCTGCCTGCGCTCCGTTGCACACGATGCCCTTCGAGCAGGCGTTGCGGATTCATGGTCGCTCGCGCACCAGGCGCTCGAATTCACGCCTCGCTTCATGCACCCGCGCCGGCCATAGCTCGGGGCAACTCACGTTCAGCGATCTGGCCAGCGCGGAACCGCAACGCCGAACCCATCGGCGTTCGAGGTCCCGGTGAGCCGAACGGACCCACCCGCAGTCCGGATCAGCGACGCGGCCGCTTTGCCACGGCGCCGCAATCACCGCTGATACGGCGCGCATCGATGTTCATCTCGGTACGCCCTTGCGCACCGCTGAGCACCGAGGCGGTGCTGAAATGCGTGGGGCCGTGCCAAGTGGTCCGAAAATCACCCTGGCGCGCCGGGTCGGTGCAGGTCACGCGCCCCGTCCAGGTGTTGCCGCTGCGCTTGACCTGGGTGTAGGTGCAGTCGTCGTCGCGGTAGCCCTCGTACACCGGCTCCTGTCGCACATCCTCGGGCGTCATGCACACGCGCAACGATCCACCGCTGCCGATGCCCACGCCCATGCTGGCCAGTTGCTGCTCCATCATCTGGCGCGCCTGCGGTGGCATCGACTTCATGCGTTCGCGCAACTGCGCCATCTGCGCCGCCATGTCCGGCCGGCCGGGTGCCCGGATATCGTGCTTGAACTCCCACAGGCCGGGCTGGAGGTTCTGTGCCTGCACGGGTCCGGTGAACGCCACGGCCAGCACAACCAGCGGCGCAGCCACGCCGCAGACCTTCGCGGCTGGCATCAGGGAATCGGCCGGGCGCTTCATTGGCGGGCGGCGTGGTATTGGCTGACCGGCACGCCGTTGACGTGCGAGTCGGCCTGCATTTCCATGCGCGTGGCCTGGCCGTCGACCACGGCGGCCATGACCAGCGGCAGGCCGCTGCCGACGGCGGTGTAGACGTCCATCGAGCCCTCGGCCGTGGCGTTGGCAAAGTGGCAGGCCAGGTAGGTGCCGGCCGCCACGGTGACCGGCTTCTGCCCCATGTAGGTCACCTGGAACGCATCGGTGCTGGTATCGACCACGGTGCTTGCCGGTATGCCGGGCATGGTCATGGTGGTGGTGTTGCGGGTGGTGGCGCTGAACGGGTAGCCCTGCCCCGGCTGCAGCGTGAACTCGCGTTTCTCCGCCGGCGGCGTGTTGACGAACTCATGCTGCGACTCGAAGCTCATGCCGGCCACCGCCGTGGTCGAATTCGCCGTGCCGCCGTAGTCGACGATCACCGGTCCTGCGTCGGTATGGCGCACCTGGTAGTGCCAGGCGCTGGTCTGGTTCATGGTGCCGGCCGTGCCCATGGTCACGGTCATGGAACCGCGGTCGACCAACAGATCCGAGGCGCCCGCAAAGCCGCCGCCGCCCTCGATCTGCCGATCCTGGACCATCGACACCAGCTGGCCCTCCACTTGCGTCTGCATGTGCCACCGGTAGCGCGTACCTGGCGTCATCAGGGCGGGATTGAAGCAGTCGCGCGCGGCGCCTGTGCGCACTTCGCCATCACCGCCACCATCGCCGTCGGCCCCGCCGTCACCGCTGGCGCCGCCATCACCAGCGTCCGACCCGGAGCCGGAACCACCGCCTGCCGCGACCGACGCGCAAGTCACCTGCACATCGCGTACATCCGCCTCCACTTTGCCCTGACCCTGGGCCACGGCGCAGCTCTGGCCCGCAGGCTGCGTCTTCACGTTCACGTCGAACGGCTGGTCGGCAAGCAGCGCGGTGGAGAACACGAACGCGGCGGCGCCGGCCGGCACCGCCAGGTCATCGCCCCCGTTGTTCTGCAGCACCAGGCCCGAGCCGCTCAGGCCGCTGACGCTGCCGCCCACGGTGAACGTCCTCGCCGCCTCATCATCCGAGCCGCCGCAGGCCAGCAGACCCAGGCTCATGCCACAGGTCGCTGCGAGCCGAAGCCAGCGGTTATGCGGGGCAGAAATGCTTGTCATGATCGTGATTCCTTTCCATGAGTGGGGTATCGAATGGCGGGCCGTGCTGGATCGCCGCGGGCAGGTCTTCCCAGAGAGCGCAGGCGCCGTGATCGGACCCGCACCCGGCGCCCGACCACCGCCTTGCGCCTGTCAGCGACGCCGCAAGCGGAGCGATCCAGCGCCAGCCGCCAGCAAGCCAAGCAGCATCAGGCTCCACTGGCTCAAGGTCGGAACCGAGGTCACGCTCGGCACCGGTGGCGGCACCCGAGCGCTCGGCGTGGCCTCCACCGGCGCTGACGCCGGACCCGATCCCAGCGCATTGGTGGCAGACACCGTGCAGCTGTACGTGGTGCCGTTGGTCAGGTCGCCGACGATGATCGGGCTGCCGGAGCCCGACGCGGTTTCGGCCGAGCCTCCGTCCTGCGGCGTGCAGCTTGCCGTATAGCCGGTGATGGCACTGCCGCCGTCGGGATTGGTTCGGGGTTTCGTCGCGGTCACAGTGCGCTGACGCGGGAACAAGGCGCGTTCGATGCGATGCGACACCGGCTTCCGCGAACCTCGGATCAAGACCGGCGAAATCTGCGAACCCGATCGGCTCGGACGAGCGGAGGGCCGGAACGCGTGGTCGGTTCGCGCTAGACCCGGTGTGGGCGACAGTTGCGGCACATCCATCCATTGACTTGCAGTATGTGTGCCGCGACACGAGCCAGCCATCCGCCGATCGGCGGATAGTGCCGGTCGCGGGGTTTCGCTAAACTGTCTTTGGACACAGCGGCACGCTGGAAGAAAGAGGTGCCTGGAGGAACATCCCGCTTGAACGACGCACTTGATGGTTTCGCCGTATTGCTGGTCGACGATCACCCGCTGTTTCGCGATGCCTTGGCGAACGTGTTGCGCGTTCAGGTGCCCGGTCTGAGAGTGCGGGCCGTGGCGTCGCTTGCAGACGCGCTGCGCGAGCTGGCGCACGACCGTGATGGTTTCGATCTGGTGCTGCTGGATTACCGGCTGCCCGGAGCCGATGGGCTGCGCTGTGCCAGCCGCCTGCGCGAGTTGCATCCGGAGCTGGGCATCGGTTTGCTTTCGGGGGTGGACGACCCGACGCTGGCCGGCCGTGCCAGGCGTGCCGGGCTGGTGACCTATCTGCCCAAGAGCCTGGAGATTCCCGCGCTGTTGGGCCGCTTGCGCCTGGTGGCCGACGGACAGGTGGTGTTCGACGACCAGGAGGCGGCAACCGAACTTCCGCCCAGCAACTGCCTCGGCCTGTCGGACCGCCAGGTCGACGTGCTGCGCCAGTTGGCCACCGACGGCACCAACAAGGAGATCGCGCGTGCACTGGGCATCACGCCCAGCACGGTGAAGAGCCACCTGGAAGCGATCTTCGACAGGACGGGCACCGCCAACCGCGTGCAGGCCGTGATGCTGGCCCGCACGGCGTTCCCTGAGGACGATGCGCGCTGACGTTGTCGCACGCCTGCCGAGGCAGGTGCTCGCCTGGCCAGCGTCGATATGCCCGGTCGCTGCCGCGACGCGTCGACCCCGGCCCGTCAGCGCGCAATGACCGCACCACCACCGAGCGCCTGGGGGCGTACGCTGATCGCCTCGTCGGCGGACATGTTTGCCGACGTCACCGACAGCGCGCAGCGCCTGCGCTTGCAGCGACAGGCGCTCGATCTGCTGGTGGCCGGCATGCGCACCTCACTGGCGGTCACCACGGTGCAGTTGGCGCTGGTGGTCTGGCTGCTGTGGCCTTACATCGGCGCCGCGGCCGCGGTCGGTCCGGCGTTGTTGCTGCTGCTCGCCAACATCGAGCGTGTGCACTATCTGCGGCGCATGGACAGCGCGCGCGCCAGCTCGGACCACGCGCCGCAGCGCTGGGCGCGCGGTGTGGTGTGGCGCGTCGGGCTGTCGGGCCTGCTGGTGGTGATGTGGACGCATTTCGTCATCCGCTCGGGTGATGAAACGGTGATCTTCTACGTGCTGTCGCTGGCCACCATCCTGTCGGCCGGCGCCATGACGCAGTTCTGCATCTGGCCACCGGCCATGTGGGCTCATCTGGCCATCGTGCCACCGGGCATCGCGCTGCAGCTGGTGTGGCTGGGCGGCATGCCGCACGTGGTGGGCGCGGCCTTCTTCCTGCTGCTGGCGCTGGCATTGAACGCGGCCGGCGTGCGGTTCGCGCGCGCCCTGCACAGCGACATGTCCACGCGCCTGCGCAACGAGGTGCTGGCGCGTGCGCTGGACGACCGGCGCCAGCAGGCGGAAGCGGCCAATGCCGCCAAGTCGCGCTTCTTCGCTGCTGCCAGCCATGATCTGCGCCAACCGCTGCAGGCCATGCACCTGCACCTGGAGCTGCTGGAGCACGATCGCAGCGACGCGGCCGCGCTGGCTGGCCTGGGCGAATGCATGGCAGCGCTCGATCGCGTGCTTGCGGCAGTGCTGGACCTGTCGCGGCTCGACAGCGGCGACATGGTGCCGCGCCCGCGCGTGTTCGCGGTTCAGCCCCTGCTGCAAAGCCTTTCGGACACCTACCAGGGCGCAGCGCGCCGAAAGGGCCTGGTCTTGCGCCTGCGCGCCACCAACGCCTGGGCCTGCAGCGATCCGGTGCTGCTGGAACGCGCCTTGTCCAACCTGCTGGTCAATGCGATCCGCTACACCGAACGCGGGGGCGTGCTGCTTGCTGCGCGCCCCCGCGGCGAGCAACTGCACCTGGCGGTGATCGACACCGGCATCGGCATCGCACCGCAGCACCACCGACTCGTGTTCGAGGAATTCGTTCAGCTGGGCAATCCGCAGCGCGACCCCGACAAGGGCAGTGGGCTGGGCCTGGCCACGGTGCGTCGCATCGCCGATCAACTGCGTCATCAGGTGTCGTTGCGTTCGAACGCCGGCCGTGGCTCCAGCTTCACGATTGCGCTGCCGCGCGCGACACCGACGCGTGACACGCTGGTGGCGGCAACCTCCAGCGTGGCCGAGGATGCGCCGATGCGGGGACGTGTCCTGCTGGTCGAGGATGCCGTGCTGGTACGCGATGCGCTCGTCAAGCTGCTGCGCGGCTGGGGTCTGAGCGTCAGCGCCGTCAACAATGCAGAGCGGGCGCTGGAAGCGATGGCCGTCGAAGCTTTCGACGCGGTGCTGAGTGACTGGCGCCTGCCGGGCGTGCCCGATGGCCTGGCTGTCCTGGAAGCCGCCACCGCGCGTCTGCCCGGATTGAAGCTCGCCGTACTGATCACCGGTGAGGACATCCAGCAACTGCACGCGGCGGAGTGCGCCTTTCCGGTGCTGCGCAAGCCGGTGCGCGCACTGCGACTGCGCATGCTGCTGGCCAGTCGCCTGGGTTCGCCGCCGGCGGAAGACGTTCAAGGCAGGGAAGTTCCCGCAGCCTGAGACTGCGGACGACGCGCTTGCCGCGGACCACCTGCCGCAACGCCATCCGATCTCGTCGAGAACGCGACGCGGCGCGCCTGAACGCGTGACTGCCCGCAAGGCGGGCACCGCGAGTTCAAGACCGGTCGCTCCGGCAAGCCCGCTGACGCCCTGCCGGTCGCCGGTCGGGTCATGCCATGCTGGAGCGAACCCTGCCACAGCAGATCCGCTTTTCCGCGATCAAGACTCGCTTCGCCATGTGCCGAGGCGGGCACGCAGCGCTCAGTTGCGGTAACGCCCCTGTGCGCGGGAAACCGTGCGATCGCGCGCCATGCGGCCCCGGCGCAGCACGCGGCGTCTCCGGTTCAGCGCGACGGCGTCGATGCGGGCGGCGCCGGCACCTTGTCGGGTCCGCCCGAAACCGCTGTATTCAACTGGTTTGGCTTCGCTTGCGCGGCCGGCGTCGGATTGACGGCAGTCGAATGGGCCGACGACGCCGATGCGGACGGTGCGGATACCACTTCGCTGCGGGTGGCTGCAGGCGTGGCTACAGCCTTGCTGACCTTGGCGTTCTCGAGCGCTGCCGCATGGGCCGCCTTGGCGTCCTTCTTGCACACATCCTTGTCATTGCCGCTGCGGTCGTCGCACTTTTCCTCGGCGACTTCGTAGTCGGCGTCGGCACGGGCCACGCGCGCCTTGTAAGCATTGGATTCACTTGGCTTGTAGCGGTTTTCCAGCTCGGCCTCGGCGACTTTCCGTTCGCCCTTGGCCTGCTTCTCGCACACGTCCTCGGCATTGCCCTTGAGCGTGTCGCACTGCTTCTTGGCGCTCTTGTACCTGGTCTCGATCCGGTCCTTCTCGGCTTTGTACTCGTCATTGGTCATCGCGAAACCGCTGCTGGCGAACAGGCCAGCGAGCAGCATGGTGGCGAGGGAAGGCGACAGTTTCATGCTCGATCCTTTCAAGGGTGAACGGCAATGGCCGTCCTTGGGCAATCGACTGTAGATAGCGCATGCAGACGCCGGTGTAGGGGCGATGGCGCTTCACATGTGCGCATGCGCCTACTGTCAAAAGACATGGGCGAAGACAAGGGTCAGGACCGACGCTGCGTCGATGGCTGCGGCGCAGGCGTGGGGCGGGCCGGGAACCGTTCAAACGGGGTCAGCAGATGCGGGGACCATCGGGGACTGATGCAACAGCCCCAATCAAGCAGTCAAATGATGGCTACATGACATGACCAAGAAAAAACCGCGCTACAGGGCGTGTAGCGCGGTTTCCTTGTCTGTGGCGGAGAAGGAGGGATTCGAACCCTCGATACGGTAAACCGTATACCGGATTT
>DAOMOD010000179.1:0-8484 GCA_035444205.1 Lysobacteraceae bacterium | reverse complement strand
GCCAAGGAGATGGGCATCCTCACGGTGGCGGTGGTGACCAAGCCGTTTCCCTTCGAGGGCCGCCGGCGCATGCAGGTGGCGCTCAAGGGTATCGACGAGCTGGGCAACTACTGCGACTCGCTGATCACCATCCCCAACGAGAAGCTGCTCACCGTGCTCGGCCGCGATGTCAGCCTGCTGCAGGCCTTCCGTGCCGCCAATGACGTACTGCTCGGCGCGGTGCAGGGCATTGCCGACCTGATCACCCGTCCGGGCCTGATCAACGTCGACTTCGCCGACGTGCGCACGGTGATGAGCGAGATGGGCATGGCCATGATGGGCACGGGCAGCGCCCGCGGCGACGACCGCGCCCAGGCTGCGGCCGAAGCGGCGATCAGCAATCCGCTGCTGGACGACATCAACCTGTCCGGCGCCTGCGGCATCCTGGTCAATGTCACCGCCGGCCCCAATTTCTCCATGCGCGAGTTCGACGAGGTCGGCCGCACCGTGGAGGAGTTCGCCAGCGAGGACGCCACCGTGGTCATCGGCACCGTGCTCGACGCAGACATGCAGGACGATATCCGCGTCACCGTGGTCGCCACCGGCCTCAATCGTCAGGCATCGCGCCAGGCGCCGCCACGGGTCGAAACGCAGCCGGTGATGAAACAGGTACGCCTGGCGCGCACCGGGACGGGTGGCGGTGCAGAGTTCGCAGTGGCGGACGAGCCCGCTACCCCGGCGCGTCCGGCGCGCAGCGAAGCGCGCGTTGCCGAGCAAAGCGGTATGGATTACCTCGATATTCCGGCCTTCCTCCGCCGCCAGGCCGATTGATCGCGGATCCGCCCTGGCGCGGACACGCGATGCGTCGCACCCTTGGGCGACGCGGCATGCCGACTGTCGCATTTTTGCGACACATGTGGCGTCCGCGTCGCCTTTTTCTTTCATGGCTGTGAACGCTGTGTTATTCTCCGGCGCGCTTTTGTCTTTGGTACCACAGCTCCGGAGAGCGCGACATTGATGATCAGACAGCGCACGTTGAAGAACGTGATCCGCGCCACCGGCGTTGGTATCCACACCGGAGAGAAGGTCTACATGACCCTTCGCCCGGCAGCGGTGAATACGGGCATCGTTTTCCGTCGTGTCGACCTGCCTGAGCCTGTCGAGATCAAGGCCGACGCCTTCAACGTCGGCGACACCAGCCTTTCCAGCACCCTGGTCCGGGATGGCGTGCGCGTCGCCACCGTCGAGCACCTGCTTTCGGCCATGGCCGGACTCGGCATCGACAATGCCTACGTCGACCTGTCCGCGCCCGAAGTACCGATCATGGACGGTTCCGCCGGACCCTTCGTTTTCCTCATCCAGAGCGCCGGCATCGAGCAGCAGAATGCACCCAAGCGGTTCATCCGCATCAAGAAGTCGGTCAAGGTCGAGCACGAGGACAAGTGGGCCCGTTTCGAGCCCTTCGACGGCTTCAAGGTCGGTTTCTCCATCGACTTCGACCACCCCATCTTCACCAGGCAGACCTCCAGCGCGGAGATCGACTTCTCCACCACTTCCTTCGTCAAGGAGGTGGCCCGCGCCCGTACCTTCGGCTTCATGCGCGACATCGAGATGCTGCGCGAACGCAATCTGGTGATGGGCGGCAGCATGGACAACGCCATCGTGCTCGACGACTACCGCGTCCTCAACGAGGACGGACTGCGTTACGAGGACGAATTCGTCAAGCACAAGATCCTGGACGCCATCGGCGACCTGTACCTGCTGGGCCACAGCCTGGTCGGCGCCTTCTACGGCTTCAAGTCGGGTCACGCATTGAACAATACGCTGTTGCGCACACTGCTCGCCGACCGCGAAGCCTGGGAGGAAGTGACCTTCGAGGACAATGCCGCGGCGCCCATCTCCTACGCGCATCCGGCGCAGGCGTTCTGACGCACAGATTCGGTTTTCGGGCCGGGCCGTTGGGCTGGGGCCAGGGCGCCATTCAGGGCGCCGCGACAGGGAAGAAAACCATCAGGCCAGCGAGGCCAGATCAAGGAACAGGGCCTTGAGTTCGGGGTCCGCCACGGAATCGGCTGCTGCGCGCAAATGTTCGCGTGCGGCTTTGGAAAGGGGAACCCTGCTGTTGCTGTCCCGGGGAAGGGCGGGAAGCGGGGCCACTTTCACTGCGAGACGGTCGGCCTTGACGCCGAGCGCCTTGGCGTGCGCCACGACCTCCGGGCCGAGCGTACGCAGGCGCGTGGCCCAGGCCGGGTTGTCCGCCAGGAAGGCCAGCCTTCCTTCGCGCACATTGGCCAGCATCACGTGGTCGCTGAGCGCGGGGGGCAGCTGACGACGCAGACGCAAATCCAGCGCGGCCAGCCAGCGAGCATGCTGCAGCAGCGCGGATGAACCGTCCCTGTCCAGAGAATCGAGGGCGGGGCGGGGCTGGCGTGGCGGCTTCGGCATGGCTGGGTGGGGGTTCCAATAAAACGAGAATCGGGCAAGCATGAACATCATCATCGTAGGCAAACCACTCTCCGCGCCCAAGAACTTTCGGCTGCAGGACTGGCGAACGTCGACCTGCCTTGCGCTGATCGCGCTGGCGCTGGTGACACTGATCGGCGGCACCGCTTACGGTATCGGCACCTGGGTCGGCATGTCGCGCAATACCACACTGGGCGAGTTGCACGCCCTGCGCGGCCAGGTGGAGGCGTACCGGGCCACGGTCGCCGCGGCACGCGAAGAAGCACAGTACGACATCAACGCCCTGGCCGCCCGAATCGGCGAACTGCAGGCGCAGGCGATACGCCTGAATGCCCTCGGTGAACGCCTGACCAAGGTCGGCAAGCTCGACGACGGCGAGTTCAATTTCCGCGATGCCCCGGCCATCGGTGGCCCGGAAAACTCCATCGGCAACGCCTCCGGCAACAGCCTGGTGGCGGGACTCGACCAGATCGACGCCCAGCTCAGCGACCAGGCACGCCAGCTCGACCTGCTTTCCCACCTGCTGCTCGACCGCGAACTCGACGCCAGCCTGATGCCGGCAGGCATGCCGTCGAAGGCGGGCTACCGGTCCTCCGCTTTCGGCCATCGCGCCGACCCCTTTACCGGCCAGCGCGAATTCCATGCCGGCATCGATGTCCACGGCCCGCGTGGCACCGAGATCGTGGCCGTGGCGGACGGCGTGATCGCCTTCGCCGGACGCAGGCCGGGCTACGGCAACACCGTGGAGATCGACCACGGCAACGGCTACCGCACACGCTACGCCCACAACGAAAGGAACATGGCCAAGGTCGGCGACCGCGTGCGCGCCGGCGACACCATCGCCACCATGGGCGCCACCGGCCGCGCCACCGGCGTGCATCTGCATTTCGAGGTATGGCACAACGGCAAACCGGTGAATCCCAGCCAGTACGTGAGCGGCAACGCGCCGCGGGCGGGGACGTGAGGCGGGGCGCAGGCGGCACAGCGCCAAGGGATTCAGATCCAGGGCCCAGGGCTTGGGGCCCAGGGTGGCAAGTTCGGAGCGCGATCGCTCTTGCCAGTTCGGCATGCCAGACCGATTCGCATGGTCAGGAGAGGGTGTCGCAAGTACTCGGCTTTTCCCTAGGCCCTAAGCCCTAGGCCCTAGGCCCTAGGCCCTCAACAACAACAAGCCTTGCTTTCCTCCCCACCGTCCCCAATAAGCGGTTAAGCTATCAGGCCGCCCTCAGGGCGGTTTTTCTTACCCGTTGCGCGCTTGCCGCGCGTCCCCGCCGCTCGATCAGCAGTCCCACGCCATGTTCAACGCCATCCTCACCCGGATTTTCGGCAGCCGCAACGAGCGCATCATCCGCCAGCTGCAGAAGAACGTCCTGCGCATCAACGCCCTGGAGCCCGAGTTCGAGGCGCTCAGCAGCGAGGCGCTGAAGGGCAAGACCGCCGAATTCAGGAAGCGCCTGGACGATGGCGCCAAGCTCGATGATCTGCTGCCGGAAGCCTTCGCTGCGGTCCGCGAATCGGCACGACGCACGCTGGGCCTGCGCCACTACGATGTACAGCTGATCGGCGGCATGGTGCTGCACCAGGGCAAGATCGCCGAGATGCGTACCGGCGAGGGCAAGACCCTGGTCGCCACGCTGGCCGTGTACCTCAATGCGCTGGAAGGCAAGGGCGTGCACGTGATCACCGTCAACGACTACCTGGCACGTCGCGACGCGACCTGGATGGGACCGGTCTACGCCGCGCTCGACATGAGCGTCGGCGTCGTGGTGCCGGGCATGAACCCGGCCGAAAAGCGCGTGGCCTATGCCGCCGACATCACCTACGGCACCAACAACGAGTACGGTTTCGACTACCTGCGCGACAACATGGCGCTGGCCTCCGCCGACCGTGTGCAGCGCAAGCTTCACTACGCCATTGTCGACGAGGTGGATTCCATCCTCATCGACGAGGCGCGCACTCCACTGATCATCTCCGGCCCGGCCGAGGACTCGCCGCAGCTCTATGTGCGCGTCAACCGCATCGTGCCCAAGCTGATTCGCCAGGACAGCGAAGAGGGCGAGGGCGATTTCTGGGCCGACGAGAAGCAGAAACAGGTACATCTTTCCGAGCGTGGCATGGAGCATGCCGAGGAGCTGTTCATCGCCGACGGACTGATCGCCGAGGGCGAAAGCCTGTACGACCCCAAGCACCTGGCCCTGGTGCACCATCTCAACGCCGCCCTGCGCGCCCACCACCTGTACCGCCGCGACGACCACTACTGGGTGCGCGACGGCGAAGTGGTGATCATCGACGAATTCACCGGTCGCGCACTGGCCGGCCGTCGCTGGTCGGAAGGCCTGCACCAGGCGGTGGAGGCCAAGGAAGGCGTGCCGATCCAGCGCGAGAACCAGACGCTTGCCTCGATCACCTTCCAGAACTACTTCCGCATGTATCGCAAGCTGGCCGGCATGACCGGTACCGCGGACACGGAAGCCTTCGAGTTCCAGTCGATCTACGGTCTGGAAGTGGTGGTGATTCCGACCCACCAGCCGATGATCCGCAAGGATCATTCCGACCTGATATTCCTGAAGAAGGAGTTCAAGTGGAAGGCCATCATCGAGGACGTGCGCGACTGCCATGAGCGCGGCCAGCCGGTGCTGGTCGGCACCACCTCGATCGAAACCTCGGAGCTGCTGTCCGGACTGCTGCGCAAGGAAAAGATTCCGCACGAGGTGCTGAACGCCAAGCAGCACGAGCGCGAGGCGCACATCGTGGCGCAGGCCGGCCGTCCCGGCGCGGTCACCATCGCCACCAACATGGCCGGTCGCGGTACCGACATCGTGCTTGGCGGCAATCTCGAAGCCGAGATCGCCACGCTCGGGGAGAATCCGGATCCGGCGCAGGTGGCCAAGATCAGGGCCGAATGGCAGGAGCGCCACGCCAAGGTACTTGCCGAGGGCGGCCTGCACATCATCGGTACCGAGCGCCACGAGTCGCGCCGTATCGACAACCAGTTGCGCGGTCGTTCGGGGCGCCAGGGCGACCCCGGATCCAGCCGATTCTACCTGTCGCTGGAGGACACCCTGATGCGCATCTTCGCGCCCGACTGGGTGGCGCGCTGGATGCAGGTATTCGGGATGAAGGAAGACGAGGCGCTGGAGGACCGCATGGTCACACGCCAGATCGAGCGCGCCCAGCGCAAGGTGGAGTCGCACAACTTCGACATACGCAAGCATCTGCTCGACTTCGACGACGTCGCCAACGACCAGCGCAAGGTGATCTACGAGCAGCGCAACGAACTGCTCGACGCCGAGACCGTGGCCGAGACCATTCAGTCGATCCGGTATGACGTGCTCGCCGACGCGGTGGCGCAGTTCGTGCCACCCGGTTCGGTCGATGAACAATGGGATCTGGCCGGAGCCGAACGCAGCCTGCTGAGCGATTTTGGTATCGACTGTCCGATGCAGCGCTGGGCCGGAGAGGACGACCAGCTTACTGCCGAGGGCATCCGCGACAAGGTGATCGAGGTCGCCGACCGCCACTTTCGCGAAAAGGAGGCGCAGTTCGGCAGTGAAGTGATGCGCGCCATCGAGAAGCACCTGATGCTGAGCGTGCTGGACAGCCAGTGGAAGGATCACCTGGCGCAGATGGACTATCTGCGTCAGGGCATCCACCTGCGCGGTTACGCGCAGAAGCAGCCCAAACAGGAGTTCAAGCGCGAAGCCTTCCTCCTCTTCACCGAGCTGCTGGAGCGCATCAAGCGGGAAGTGGTGACGCTGCTGGCGCGGGTGCGCGTGCGCAGCGAGCAGGAGGTGGCCGAAATGGAGGCGCAGCAGCGCCGCATGGCCGAGCGTGCCGCGATGCAGTTCCAGCACGCCGAGGCCGGCGGATTCGGCGAAGGCGAGGCCGAGGCCAGGCCCGAGCGCCCGCAGACCGTGGTCCGCGACCAACCCAAGGTCGGCCGCAACGAACCCTGTCCCTGCGGATCGGGGAAGAAGTACAAGCATTGCCATGGGCGGCTCGCCTGAGGCAAGTCGACAGTGGCCGAGAGCAGGTTCCAGTAGCCAAGAGCCAGTTCCAGCAGCCAGTTCCAGTAGCCAGAAGAGCCTGGACGGCCGGGCGTTTCGCTTGATCGGCGGCCACGGCATGCCGTAGCCACACGAACAGGACGAACAGGCGCCGCGCTGGCCCGATGTTCTGGCTACTGGAACTGGCGACTGGCAACGGCCTTCCCCTGCGCCGCGCAAGGCGCGCTAGCCCCATGCAACCTTTCGCTGGATGGTGACCTCACGCTCCAATCCGATCCACGTCGTCGCCGGCGTCATCCGGGATGCGCATGGGCGGGTGTTGCTCGGCCAGCGCGGCGAGGGGCGGCACCTGGCCGGGATGTGGGAATTTCCCGGCGGCAAGGTGGATGCGGGAGAGACACCGGATGCTGCGCTGGTGCGCGAACTGGACGAAGAACTCGGCGTCATCGTGCGCCATTCGCGGCCGCTGATCGCCGTCGAACACAGCTATCCCTCGCGGCGTATCCGCCTCGATGTGCACGAGGTGCTGGAAGTCGAAGGTGTTCCGGTCGGCCGTGAGGGGCAGCCGCTGCGATGGGTGCGTCCGGACGACATGCACCGCATTCCCATGCCCGATGCCGACCGCCCCGTGGTCGCGGCATTGCGGCTGCCGCCAGCGCTGGTCATCACGCCCGAGCCCGACACGATCGACATCTTCCTGGCCGATTTCGAGCGCACGCTGGCGGGCGGTGCACGCTGGGTGCAGTTTCGCGCCAGATCGATGTCGGCAACCACGCTTGCAGAGCTTGCGCCACGCCTGCTTGCGCTTGGCCGACGCCACCACGCCCGGATCGTGATCAACGGGCCACCCGAGCTTGCGCTCGATCTTGGTCTTGACGGCGTCCATCTCGACGCTCGTCGTCTTGCCGCGTTGTCGCGTCGACCACTTCCGGCCGAACTCTGGGTGGGGGCCTCCTGCCATGATCGTGCCGCGCTCGAGCACGCCGCCGCGCTCGGTCTCGACTACGCCACGCTGTCGCCGTTGCGACGAACCGCAAGCCATCCCCAGGTCGAACCACTCGGCTGGGAGCGGTTCGCGGCACTGCGGGAAGGCGTGCCGCTGCCGGTATACGCGCTGGGCGGCATGCAGCCGCAGGATCTCGACGAAGCGCGCCGCCATGGAGCGCAGGGCGTGGCAGGCATCCGCGCGTTCTGGCGATCGTCGGCGTCGTCGCAGGTGTCGGCGCAGGATTGCACCATCCAGGCCGGCATGACTCGCCACGTTCCGTAGCGAGCGCGTCGAGCCGGCGCCGTGGCACGCCCCGGAACGGCGGCATGGTGATGCCGCCCTACGTATTTCCCCTGCAGGAGCGCACCCTGTGCGCGACCGCTGTGCGGGCTGAAGCCGCGAATGGCGTCTCGGAAGGACCGTATGATCGCGGCGGTCGCCGCTCCTGCAGGGGCGCGCGGCGTGCGGTTGCGCAGCCCATCGCGCGTCGGTATCGGACGTGATCGCGCCGCAAGACTTTTCATCGGAGCGCCCAGCCTCCACAATACGCGCCCGTCCGGCGTCCAGCCGATCGCGCTTGTCTCCGCATGCACAGATTGCGGAGCCGCGTGTCCATCGAACCAGCCAAGGTGTGTCCATGAACTTCCACGAATACCAGGCCAAGGAACTGTTCGCCGAGTTCGGCATTCATGTGCCCGCCGGCAAGGTGGCATCCACGCCCGACGAGGCGCTGGAGGCCGCCAAGGCGCTGGGCGGAGACCATTGGGTGGTCAAGGCGCAGATCCACGCCGGTGGCCGCGGCAAGGCCGGTGGCGTCAAGCTGGTGAAGACGCTGGACGAGGTCAAGGCTGCCGCCGCCGGCATGCTCGGCAAGGGCATGGAGACCTACCAGTCGGGCGGCCGTGCGTTGCCCGTCAACACGGTGCTGATCACCGAGGCCACCGACATCGCCAGGGAGCTTTACCTCTCGGTGCTGGTGGATCGCGCCACGCGCAGCATCAGCTTCATCGCCTCGGCCGAGGGCGGCGTCGAGATCGAGAAGGTGGC
>DAOMOD010000178.1:7589-8494 GCA_035444205.1 Lysobacteraceae bacterium | reverse complement strand
CACGATGCCCCATGGAATGCCGGCATCCTCGACATGCGCGAGGACTTCGCCCATGCCCGGAAACAGCGCCGAGTGCACGAAGATGGTGGCGTGATAGCGCTCCAGGAATGCGGGAATCAGCGCCTCGCG
This sequence comes from Lysobacteraceae bacterium, assembly GCA_035444205.1. Taxonomy (GTDB): domain Bacteria; phylum Pseudomonadota; class Gammaproteobacteria; order Xanthomonadales; family BPKI01; genus DAOMOD01. The sequence continues at coordinate 8,365 of DAOMOD010000178.1, read as the reverse complement.
GGCGCTTTCGTCAAGATCGGGGAACGTCACCGCCAGCATCGCCCGCCCGCCACGCGAGACGAACGGCCGGAACTCCGCAAACGGCATGGGCGCGAGGCCGTGCTCGCCACGCAGCGCGTTGGCGGCGGCGTGCATGTCGGGTGCGGTATCGACCAGGGTGCCGTCCAGGTCGAACAGCAGGGCCGACGCGGGACGCATGCTCACGCCGGCTTCAGCGCGCAGGCCAGGTAGTTCACCGCCACATCGCGCTTCAGCGTGGCCCGCCGCAGCAACGGGTTGTAGTGCATGCCGCTGACATCCTCCAGCTCCAGCCCGGCCATGCGCAGCCAGCGACCGAGCTCCGCCGGACGGATGAAGCGCGCGTACTGATGGGTGCCACGTGGCAGCAGGCCAAGCACGTACTCGGCGCCGACCACGGCCAGGGCGAACGCCTTCGGCGTACGATTCAGGGTGGACAGGAACAGGCGCCCACCCGGCTTCAGCAGGCGCGCGCAGGCTTCGATCACCGCCGCGGGATCGGGCACATGCTCCAGCATCTCCATGCAGGTCACCGCGTCGAAACTCTCGGGTTCCGCCACGGCCAGATCTTCCACGCTGCTCAGGCGATAGTCGACCTCAAGTCCCGACTCCAGCAGGTGCAACTGCGCCACGCCGAGCACGTCCTCGCCCAGATCGATAGCCACCACCTCGGCGCCGCGCGCGGCCATGGCCTCGCTCAGCAATCCGCCGCCGCAGCCGATGTCGCACACTCGCGCCGCGCTCAGCGGCTGCCGTTC
>DAOMOD010000178.1:0-7579 GCA_035444205.1 Lysobacteraceae bacterium | reverse complement strand
TGAGTTCGTGCAGCGCCCGCGACGGGCCATCCGGGTCCCACCAGCTGTGCGACAGCTCGGCGAACTTGGCCAGTTCGCGTGGATCGGCGTTGGCTCGCATCTACGCCGCCACCTCGATCATGCGCGCACGCCAGCGTCCGGCCCGAACCACCATGCCTTCGAGGTCCATGCCGATCAGGGCACCATCGCGCAACTTGTGCACGCCGCGGATCCAGACATCGCTGACCTGGCGACGGCTGGCGGCGTACACCAGGTGCGACAGCGGGTTGAACATCGGCTGGGTTTCCAGGGCATCCAGCCGCACCGCGGCGAGATCGGCCTCCTTGCCGGGCTCGATGGATCCGATGCGTTCCTCCCAGCCCAGCGCGCGGGCGCCGTTCAGGGTAGCCATGCGCAGGGTGGTGGCGGCGTCCAGTGCGCTTGCATCCCTGGCCACGCCCTTGCCGAGCAACGCCGCCGTGCGCATCTCACCGAACATGTCGAGATCGTTGTTGCTGGCGCAACCGTCGGTGCCGAGCGCCACGTTGACGCCGGCCTTGATCAGCGCATCGGCCGGACAGAAGCCGCTGGCCAGCTTCAGGTTCGATTCGGGGCAATGCACCACCGCCACGCCGGCGCGCGCGCACTGGGCGATCTCGGCCTCGCCGAGCTGGGTCATGTGCACCGCGATCAGGCGCGCATCGAGCAAGCCGAAACCGTCCAGCCGCGCCAGCGGGTGGGTGTTGTGGTGGTCCTGCGAATGGACGATGTCGTGGGCGGTCTCCAGCAGGTGCAGATGCACCTTGATGTCGAGCTGGTCCGACAGCAGCTTGATGCGACGGAAACTGGCATCGCCCACCGTGTAGGGCGCGTGCGGACCGAAGCAGGTGCCGATCAACGGGTCGCCCTTGTAGTCGTCGTGGACCGCCAGCCCCTTCTCGAAGTACTGGTCGATGGACGAGGCCCAGGCGCTGGGGAACTCGATCACCGGCAGGGCCACCATGGCACGGAAGCCGAAGCGCCGGTAGGTGGCGGCCAGCACGTCGGGGAAGAAATAGTTCTCGTTGCAGCAGGTGGTGCCGCCGCGCAGCATCTCGGCGATGGCAAGTTCCGCGCCGTCGGCGACGTATTCCGGCCCCATGACGCGCGCCTCGGCGGGCCAGATGTGCTCCTGCAGCCACTCCATCAGCGGCAGGTCGTCGGCCAGCCCGCGCATCAGGGTCATCGGATTGTGCACGTGCGCGTTGACCAGGCCCGGGATCAGGGCGTGCTCGGCCAGATGCGCCGTGTCCTGCGCATGGAAGCGTGCGGTCGCCTCGACAGCCGGCAGCACAGCCACGATGCGGCCCTCGCGCACCGCCACGGCATGATCTTCCAGCACCTGCCCGTGCGGTTCCACCGGGATCACCCAGCGCGCATGGATCAGCAGGTCGACGGCTTCCGGCTGTGCGGTCAAGAATCTGGCCTTTTGTCAGGTAGAGGCCGGGATTCTAGAGTATCGAAGGCGATCGGCGAAAAGCCCGAAAAAACATTTCACCGCAGAGCACACAGAGGACGCAGAGGAAACGCATGGGATGGCGTGTCAGCAACCAGAGCCGGCGAGCCTGCCTGTCAAGCCATCACGGACCGCTGGCGGCAAGCGGATCCATTCCAGAATCAGGCTCTTCTCTGTGCTCTCTGCGTACTCTGCGGTTCAAATGCTCCTGCCTTGCCGCCTCACTTCACCCGCGACACATACTCGCCGGTGCGGGTGTCGACCTTGATGGTCTCGCCCTGGTTGACGAACAGGGGCACGCGCACCACCGCGCCGGTCTCCAGGGTGGCCGGCTTGCCGCCGCCGCCGGACGTGTCGCCGCGCACGCCGGGATCGGTTTCGGTGATGGTCAGCTCGACGAAATTGGGCGGGGTGATCGACAGCGGCGTGCCGTTCCACAGCGTCACCACGCACATCTCCTCGCCCTTAAGCCAGTTGGCCGTCTCGCCCATGGCGGTCTTGTCGGCCTGGTGCTGCTCGAAGGTGTCGGGCTGCATGAAGTGGTAGAACTCGCCGTCGCTGTACAGATACTGCATGTCGGTATCGACGACATCGGCGCCGTCGACGGTGTCGGTGGCCTTCAGGGTCTTCTCGGTGACCCGCCCGTTCTTCAGGTTGCGGATCTTGACCCGGGTGAAGGCCTGGCCCTTGCCGGGCTTGATGAAATCGCAGTCGACGATGGTGTAGGGGTCGCCATCGACCAGGATTTTCAGCCCGTTCTTTACGTCGTTGAGGCCATAGGTCGCCATGAATCAACTCTCCGCGCTGGACACACGCCGCGATCCCGCCGTGGAGGCGGGTAGAATGCGCGGTCGCATTGCCGAATGGTGAAATGGGTCCGGCCGCCGGCCGGGTTCAGCCCTGCATGATACTGGCTAAACTCCCCGCAGCGCAGCCCTTGGGCGCCGACTGGCGTCGCCAATGGCGCGAGGCCGTCACCGATCCGCGGCAGTTGCTGGCCCTGCTTGACCTTGGCCACCTGGCCGATAGGGTCCCCGCCGCGCCTCCGCACGGCTTCGCCCTGCGCGTGCCGCTCGGTTTCGTTGCACGCATGCGTCGTGGCGATGCCGCCGACCCGCTGCTACGCCAGGTGCTGCCGCTGGACGCGGAACTGGAGGAAGTCGCCGGCTACGGCACCGATGCCGTCGGCGATCTTGCCGCGCGCTCCGCCCACGGCGTGCTGCAGAAGTACCGCGGGCGTGCCCTGCTCATCGCCACCGGCGCCTGTGCCGTGCATTGCCGTTACTGCTTCCGCAGGCATTTTCCCTATGCCGAGGAAAGCGCAAGCTCCGCGCGCTGGTGGTCGGCCTTGCAGGCAATTGACGCCGACCACGCGATCAACGAGGTGATCCTCAGCGGCGGCGACCCCCTGTCCCTGTCGACCCGGCGCCTGGCCGAGTTCACCACCGGCCTTGCCGGTATCGCCCATGTGCGCCGACTGCGCATCCACACACGCCTGCCGGTGGTCCTTCCCGAACGCGTCGACGCCGAACTGTCGCAGTGGCTGGGGTCTGTGCCGTTGCGGAAAGTGGTGGTGATCCACGCCAATCATGCACGTGAAATCGACGCCGGCGTGGCGGCAGCGATGTCCGCCCTGACCGCTTCTGGCGCCACCCTGCTCAACCAGTCGGTGCTGCTGAAAGGCGTCAACGACGATGCCCGCGCGCTGGCCGACCTCAGCGAAACGCTGTTCGATGCCGGCGTTCTCCCCTACTATCTGCATCAGTTGGACGCGGTACGGGGCGCCGCGCATTTTCAGGTGGACGACGCGCAAGCGCGCGAACTGCATCGTGAACTGCGCGCCCTGCTGCCAGGTTACCTGGTACCGCGCCTGGTCAGGGAGGTGCCCGGAGAACTTGCCAAGACACCGCTCTAGGCCGTCAGTCCCGTAGACAGCCCAAGTCCAATCCTATACAAACCGCAACTCGCCCCGATCCGGAGAACCGATGGCCCCCAAGGAAGACGTCCTGCGCCTGATCCTCATCGAAGATTCGATGGAGGAAGCCGAGCGTCTGGTCAGCATCCTCAAGAACGGGGGCGTTGCGGTGCGCCCTTCGCGACCGGAAAACTCGGAGCAACTGCAGGGCATGCTCGAGCGGCAGTCGCCCGATCTGCTGCTGCTCGACCCGAATTCCAGCGTGGTTCCTGCCGACGAGGTGATCAACCTGGTGCGCCAGAGCGCCAAGGACATCTCCATCGTAGGTCTGCTGGAGAAGGCGCACGAAAGCGAAATCCTCGCCATGTACCAGCTCGGCGTGGAGGTGATGGCCCTGCGCGGTCAGGAAGATCACCTGCGCGACGTGGTGATTCGCGAGTTCAGGATTCTCCTCAACCGGCGCGCCCTGCGCCGGCTGGAAGCCTCGCTGCGCGAAACCGAGCGCCGCTGCGAGAGCCTGATCGAGTCCTCGCGTGACCCCATTGCCTACGTCCACGAAGGCATGCACGTGCGCGCAAACAAGGCCTACCTGGAGATGTTCGGCTACGAGGACTTCGACGAGATCGAGGGCATGCCTATCCTCGACATGGTCGACAGCGAGCACGCCGCCAACTTCAAGACCCTGCTCAAGGAGCTGTCCAAGGGCGAGAAACCACCCAAGAACCTCGACCTGGTGGCTCGCCGTGCCGACGGCGCCACCTTCGATGCCACCATGGAGTTCTCCCAGGCCAGCTACGAAGGCGAGCCCTGCCTGCAGATCATCTTCCGGCCGCAGTCGCTCGACCCCGACATGGCGCGCGAACTCGACGCCCTGAAGACGCGCGATCTGGTCACCGGCCTGCTCAATCGCCAGGCCATGCTGGTCGAGCTGGAGGAGGCGGTGGCCACCGCCGCGCGCGGCGAGGGAGAACGTGCCCTGCTGCTGATCGAGATCGACAATGTGCGTCAGGTGCTGCAGACGGTGGGCCTGGGCAGCGCCGACATCCTGCTGCGCGATCTCGCCGAAACCATCAAGCGCCAGATCACCGCCGAAGAACACGCCGCGCGGTTCACCGACCAGAGCTTCACAGTGCTGTGCGGGCACGCCTCGGCGCGCAACGTCGGTGCCATTGCCGAACGCATCCGCAAGGCGGTTTCCGATCACGTCTTCGAAGCGGGTGGGCAATCGCTCAGCATCAACGTCAGCATCGGCGGCGTGATCATCGGCGAGAAGATCGCCAACGTGCAGGGTGTACTGTCGAGGGCCACCGAGACCGCGCACAAGGCGTTCGCCGACGGCGGCAATCGCATCGAGATCTTCGACCCGTCGGCCGAGGACAAGGAACTGGTGGCGCGTGAACGCCAGTGGGTGGCCAATCTCGAAAAGTCGCTGGCGCACGATGGCTTCATTCTCTACTACCAGCCCCTGGTCAACCTGCAGGGACTGGAAGGCCATTTCTACGAAGTGCTGCTGCGCCTGCAGGGCCCCACCGGCGAGATCCTTCCGGGCGACTTCCTGCCGGTTGCGGAGCGCCACGGCCTGCTGCCCAAGGTCGACCGCTGGGTCATCCGCCACGCCATCCGCGTGGCCAGCGAGCGCGAGAAGGCGGGCAAGAAGACCACATTGTTCGTCAAGTTGACCCTGCCCACCATCGAGGACCCCACCCTGCTGCCGTGGGTCGCGGAAAAACTGAGGGAGGCGCGACTGCGCGGCGATTCCCTGGTATTCCAGCTTCCCGAGGCGCGCACCCAGGTCAGCATCAAGCCGGTGCGCGACTTCCAGAAGGGGCTGGAAAAGCTGCACTGCGGGTTCTGCCTGGAGCAGTTCGGCTCCGGCCTGACCTCATTCCAGTTGCTGAAGCACGTCGACGCCAACTACCTCAAGGTCGACCGCAGCTTCATGAGCGATCTCGCCAAGAATGCCGACAGCCAGCAACGGGTACGTGAGATCTGCGAGCAGGCGCACGGTCTGGGCAAGCAGTGCATCGCCGAGTACGTCGAGGACGCCAACACCATGGCGGTGCTGTTCCAGATCGGCGTCGACTTCGTGCAGGGTCACTTCCTGCAGAAGCCCGACAAGGCGATGAACTACGACTTCGGGCACTGACGGGCAGCGGCTGACGCGGCCGCTATGGTTGAGAAGCGAAAGGCTGGCGTTCTCTGTAGGAGCGGCGACAGCCGCGATCAGCGCTTCGGTCGGAGCCTCCGATCGCGGCTGTCGCCGCTCCTACAGACTCGCCGGATGCCTGAGCAGCGGCGACAGCCGCGACCGGCCACTAACCCTGGGCTTGCTCCAGGGCGGCGATGCGCGTGCTGAGCGGCGGGTGGCTCATGAACAGCTTCTTCAAGCCGCCGCCGAAGCGTCCGGAGATGCCGAACGCCTCAACCTGCTCGGGCAGGGTCGACTGCCCGCTGCTGGCTGCCAGGCGCTTCAGCGCTGCGATCATTTTCTGACGTCCGGCCAGACGCGCACCGCCGGCATCGGCGCGGAACTCGCGCCAGCGGCTGAATGCCATCACGATCATCGAGGCGAGGATGCCGAGCAGGATCTGCAGGACGACCACAGTGATCCAGTAGCCCGGGCCGGTGCCACGCTCGTTGCGGAACACCACCTGGTCGACGATGCGGCCGAGGATGCGCGACAGGAAGATGACGAAGGTGTTGAGCACGCCCTGCAGCAGGGTCATGGTCACCATGTCGCCATTGGCCACGTGCGCGACCTCGTGACCGAGCACCGCCTCTACTTCATCGCGGTTCATGCCGCGCAGCAGACCGGTGCTGACCGCCACCAGGGCATTGTTGCGGTTCATGCCGGTGGCGAAGGCATTGGGCTCGGGCGCGTCGTAGATGGCGACCTCGGGCATGCCGATGCCCGCTGCCTTGGCCTGGCGCGCCACGGTATCGTATAGCCAGCGCTCGGTGTCGCCGCGCGGGTCCTTGATCACCTGGGCGCGGGTGGCCGCCTTGGCCATGGTTTTGGACAAGGCCAGAGAGATCAACGAACCAGCGAACCCGAGCACCGCGGCGAAAATCAGCAAGGCGGTCATGTCCTGCCCGGTACTGGCCAGGTACACGTCCACGCCCAGCAGCTTCATCACTACCGTCAGCACGAACAGCACGGCGATATTGGTACCGAGAAACAGGGCAATGCGCGTCATGATCGAGAGAACCTCACTGGAAACGCCGGCAGCTTCGCCGATTATCCACCGAAAATGGGGACGCCCAGCCTTGAATCAAGTACCTGAACGACGTGTGAGCGGCCACCCCATGCGCGCCTCGAATCGGAGCCTGTGAACCCGACGCGCTACCGCGGCCGCTTCGCTCCCTCGCCCACCGGACCGCTGCATCTTGGCTCGCTGCTGGCGGCGGCGGCGAGCTGGCTGGTGGCACGATTCCATGGCGGCGACTGGCTGCTGCGAATCGAAGACATCGATCCGCCGCGCGAGGTTCCCGGCGCCGCGCGCCAGCAGATCGAAACACTGGCCGCCTTCGGCATGACATCCGACGAGCCGGTGCTGTGGCAGGGCATGCGTTCCGACGCCTATGCCGAGGTGCTGGAGCGTCTGCGTGAATCGGGGGCGGTGTTTCCCTGTGCATGCAGTCGCCGCCAGCTCGAGGGAAGGCCGCACCAGGGTCGCTGTGCGGCGCCTGACGCCGGTCAGGCCCATGCCTGGCGCGTGCAGGCCGGACGGGGCGTGGTCGAGTTCGACGACGCCGTGCAGGGACGACAACGCTTCGACATGGCCGAGCTCGGCGATTTCGTGGTGCGCCGCGTCGAGGGCCTGTACGCCTACCAGCTCGCGGTCGTGGTCGACGATGCCTTCCAGGGCATCACCCAGGTGGTACGCGGCGCCGACCTGCTCGATTCGACGCCACGACAGATCCACCTGCAGAGACTGCTGGCCCTGCCCGAACCTGGCTACGCCCACCTGCCGCTGCTGCTCGACGCCGAAGGCCGCAAGCTCAGCAAGTCCATGGCCGCCATGCCGGTCGACGGCGCCGATCCGATGCCGGCGCTCATCGCAGCGCTTGGCCTGCTCGGGCTTCCCGCGGCGACGGTGCGCGCATCCACTCCGGCACGGGCGCTGGCGCGGGCGCTTGAGGTTTTCGATCCGGACCGGCTGCCGCGCGGCGCGGCGCTGACCGCGCCC
>DAOMOD010000177.1:0-8590 GCA_035444205.1 Lysobacteraceae bacterium | reverse complement strand
AATGCATCGCTTCGGTTGCAAAGGGCGTCTGCCACTGCTGCTCCTTGAGGAAACCGATGGCGCCCTCCGGTGCGTGCGCAACCCTCGCGCTTGCTGCCGCCGCCGGGTCCGACCAGACCCGGACGAGGCCGAGCTCGTGGATAGAGGACAACCCTGGCGCCTCGACGCTCACGCTGAGTTGACGCTCGCCGCTGGCGCGTGGCACCACGGTGGGCACGAACAGCCCGGCTCGCCGCGGCGCGCGCACCAGGAAGCGCTCGTCGGGCGCCTGCCCGCCGGATAACCGCACCTCGACCATGCCCTCGGCGACCGCCGTGAAGTCATCCAGCCGCGTGAAGTGGGCGGCAAACGTCGACGGCTCACCGGCGATCAGTGGTGGGAATTCAACGAACAGTTCGGCGCTTTCCGAATAGTGCGTGAGCACCACGGGCTGAAGTCCCGGCGAGGTGCGCCTGTCGCCGCCATCGGAACCGCATCCGGCCGCAGCCAGCAGCGCGAGTGCCGGCAGCAGATGCGCCCAGGACCGCAACCGCGGCCCGCTGTCAGTGGTCATGGGGTTCGTCGTCGTCGTCGTGATCGTGCGAGTGGTCGTTCTCGTGGCTGTGCCCGTGCTCGCCATCGTGCGCGTGGTCGTCACCGTGGCTGTGACCGTGGTCGTCCTCATGCGCGTGGCCGTCATCGTGGCTGTGATCGTCGTGATCGTGGCCGGTGCGCGCCGGTGCAGCGATCTCGATCGGCGGCTCATCGCCATAGATCGCCTCGGTTGCCGGGGTCGGCGTGCCGTCGTCGTGATCGTGGGCGGCCTCATCCGGGCCGTGCGCATGGCCATGGTCGTTGGCTGTCGGGTGTTCGCGTTCGCAGGCGACCAGCGCCAGCGCGACAAGGGCGGTCATGAGGATGGAACGAGGGTTCATGGCATATCTCCCGAAGTGAGTTGTTCAAGTTCGATGCTGGCGCGGCGGGCGCGCCATTCGGTGTCAAGAAGCTGTTCGTGTGCCGCCAGGCGGGCGTCAAGTGCGTCGATGAGGCCGGGAAGATCGAGCTCGCCGGCGTCGAAACTGAGCAGCGCAATGCGCACCAGTTCGGCCGACTCCGGCAGATCCTGCTCACGCAGGGTCCGCGCGGCGCGGGTCAAACCGCTGGCCTGTTGCCATGCCGCTTCGATGCGTGCGGCGACTTCGGTTCGTGTGCGCAGGTAGCGCGCCTCGGCATCCGCGGCCAGGACCGTGTTGCGTGCAATGCCGGCACGATTGCGTTCGAAGACGGGTAGCGGCACGCTGAGTTCCAGCAGCAGCGCATCGTCGGTCCTGCCGCCGGGGCCGCCGCCGAAGCGCTTGCGGCCGACGCCGAAGGTGACCGGCAGCGCCGGCCGTCTTGCCGCCCGCTCGCCTGCCACGGCCGCGTCGCGCTGTCCCGACAGTGCCCTCAGCAGGGCGGATCGCTCCAGGCTCTCGCCGAGCTGCTGGTGCGGAGGCGGATCGGGCGGTGCCAGCGGATGGACATCGCCCAGCGGCGGCACGGGCTGGCCGATCAGCGCTTGCAGCGCGGCGCGCTGGGTGGCGGCCTCGCCGCGCGCGATCTCCAGCCGCGATGTCGCCGAACGTTCGAGTTGCGCAATGCGTCGCTGCGCATAGCCGGACAGGTCGCCGGCCGCGCGACGTTTCTCGGCGATCCGCGAAAGCCGTGCGAGGTCGGCGCCGTGTGCCATCAGTGCACCGACGCGGCGTTCCTCGGCGAGCACGGCGTAGTAGCCCTGAAGCACGTCGGCGCGCAGCTCGTTGCGCGCCACCTCTGCGCGGGCCCGGGCGGCGGCGACCTCCAGCTCGCGCGTCGCCCGCGTCAGGCCCCGGCGGCCGCCCAGCTCCAGGGTCTGGGCCAGCATCACGCTGGTTTCGCCGGGTTCACGGTCGGCGCCCCTGGGGTCTTCACGGCCGACCCGCAGTTCGGGATTCGGCCAGGCGCGCGCTTCCAGCAGGTCGGCGTGCGCGAGGTCGACCGCAGCCTCCATCGACACGGTATTTTCCGGCCGCGACAGTGCGAGCCGAACCGCCTCTTCGGGCGACAGCGCGCTGGCGCTGCCGGCAAGCAGGCAACCGAGCGCGACAGCTCCCCATCGCGTTGTCACGCGGTGACGAGCGCCGGCGAGCGGGCGACGAACAGGGTGCGCAAGAGCGGATGCGCAGGGCATGCGACAGGATGACGGCACGAAACCTCCGATGGCGAAAGGAGCCAGGGGGCGGCCGCGCGAACGCGGCCGGGCGGATCGCATTCAGGCGATCGGAGGGCGTACGGGTGGTGCCGGGCGAGCCGACCTGAGTGCCGGGACCGGGGGGCCGCGGATAACCGTGAACGGTATCGTCCGGGCGGGCAATTCGGGATCGACCGCCGTCAAGGTGCCAGGCGTCCCGGCATCATGGACATGCACCATGGCAGCAGGCGCATCCAACGGCGGGGTGTCGGCCGTGATCGGCGGGTGGTCGTGATCGTGATGACCCGTCCCGAGATCGGTCGCATGGGCATGGGCGTGGGGGTGGTCGTGGCTGTGCACATGCTCGCCGACGGGGTGCGCGTGGACATCCAGCCGCTTCATGGGCATCAACGCCACGGCCAGCGCGGCCAACAGCGCCAGCGCCCGGCCCGGTGGACGGTTCAGCCAGCGACGCAATGCAGGAAGGCGCACGATCACGCCCGGAAGCATGGCGTAGGTTCGACCTCATGGCAATCACTCGGTGGCATCCTGGCGTCGCTGTCGTGCGCAACCACAACTGCGCCGTGTGGCCTGTGACGCTGCGTGCTGTCGAGGCCTCCCTTTCAAGCCTGAGTCTGGGTCGAGATCCTCGACACGCCAAAGCCGTAGGTTGGCGCTGAGCGCAGCGAAGCCCAACGACACCCCCCAGCCACGGTACCAGACCATGAGCGACGACACCTGAGGTCAACCGGAAATGGAGCTATTCGACCCGCACGCCGGTGATGCGCTGTTCCCTTCGCATCGGTCCCCCACTGCTGTGCGGTAGCGTGCCGCGAAATGCTTCGATTCGGCTTGGGCCGATGTCGAACTGTTGTGCAGAGAATTCAACGTGACCGTCGAAGGCGAACTCGCAACCATCCCCAGGAATGAAACCCAGTCCCGGGACTGCCGGTGGATGCAGCAGATTGTTGCCGACCTTGCATGTCACTTCGGCATTTCTTGCCTCGTCGACGAAACGCACGGCGTATGCCCGAGCGCCCTCGAAGAGACTTTCGAATCCATCAAACGACAGCACCAGTCTCCACGGTGCTGCAGCGGGGTCCGCACGGTCGCTGAACAGCCAATCCCCGGAGAGGTCCGGGGTTCGCAAGTGGTGGAATGCCGAATCCTCGTGACCAAACGGCTGCCTTGCGAAGTCGAACCGTTCCAGCACCCTCACCGGAGGGTCAAGGGCCAGACTGCTGCCAAGCGGTTCGTCCGGCACGATCTCCAACCTCGGATTCTTCATGTAGTCGAAATAGAGCGCGAGGTCGGCAATCTCGCGGACGGTCTCGGGATCGCGATGCAGGCAGTACAGGCAGGCGCCGCCCGTAACCTCGGCCAGCCGCCCGCGCATCTCGTGGGCGGGGTAGAAGCCCTCGCCGAACAGACCCGGCGGCGGTTCATCCCAGCCGTCGCCTTCGACGAGCGGGCCCTGGGCCGTGTACCACCTGGGGGCGCCACTGTCGTGGTCGTAGGCGAAGATCAGCACAAACACCATGCCGTTCTGGTGCTCGATGACGTAGCCGCGTCCCGGTTCCAGCGGATTCCAATAGACGCCGCTCTCGGGCAGGACGGCGTGGCTGGGCGAGAGCATGGCAAGAAGGCTGGCAAAGAAAATGACGCGCATTGGACTCAAGGGCTGGGAGCAAACACGGGAGCGTACAGATCGACACTGAAGACCGGCAGGCGGTAGATGGCTGTATAGCTGTGACGATCGCGCATGCGGGTTCCCCCAAATGCCTCCGCGCGGTGCATGGCCTGACCCGGTCAGTGTGGCGGCGCTCTGGCGGCCTCTATCGAGCATTGGCACCGAAAGCACTATGATGGGGCATGTCTTATCAAATGAGCACCGCCAAGGTGCAATAGCGCGCGTTTCGGCATGCTGCATCGCCGCAAATCCTTGATCCCCCGTCCTGGCATGGCAGTTGCACTCCATTGGGGCGTCTATCCCCACACCTATCCCGAGGCCCGATCCCCATGAGTAGCGAAGCTGTCCTCAAGACCATCAAGGACCAGTCCATCGAGTTCGTCGACCTGCGCTTCGCCGACGTGCTCGGCAAGGAGCACCACGTCACCATTCCGGTCAGTCAGGTCAACGCCGAGTTGTTCGAGGACGGCAAGATGTTCGACGGCTCGTCGATCTCCGGCTGGAAGGGCATCAACGAGTCCGACATGGTGCTGATGCCGGATACCGACACCGCCTATGTCGATCCCTTCACCGAGCACGCCACCCTGGTGCTTAGCTGCGACGTGCTGGAGCCTTCCACCATGCAGGCCTATGGGCGTTGCCCGCGCGGCGTGGCCAAGCGCGCCGAGGCTTTCCTCAAGTCCTCCGGCATCGCCGACGCGGCCTTCTTCGGCCCCGAGCCCGAGTTCTTCATCTTCGACGGCGTGCGCTGGGAGGTGTCGATGGGCAAGGTGTTCTTCGAGATCGATTCCGAAGAGGCCCCCTGGAGTTCCGGCAAGAAGTTCGAGGGCGGCAACCACGGCCACCGCGGCGGGGTGAAGGGCGGCTACTTCCCGGTGGCGCCGGTGGACACGCTGAACGATATCCGCGGCGAGATGTGCAAGGTGCTGGAATCGCTCGGCATCCCGGTCGAGGTGCACCACCACGAGGTGGCCGGCGCCGGCCAGTGCGAGATCGGCACCCGCTTCAACTCGCTGGTGAAGAAGGCCGATGAACTGCTGACCATGAAGTACGTGGTCAAGAACGTGGCGCACCGCAACGGCTATACCGCCACCTTCCTGCCCAAGCCGGTGGTGGGTGACAACGGTTCCGGCATGCACGTGCACCAGTCGCTGTCCAAGGGCGGCGAGAACCTGTTCGCCGGTGAACTGTACGGCGGCCTGTCGCAGCTCGCGCTGTGGTACATCGGCGGCATCTTCAAGCACGCGCGCGCCATCAACGCCTTCACCAACTCCACCACCAACAGCTACAAGCGCCTGGTGCCGGGCTTCGAGGCGCCGGTGATGCTGGCCTACTCGGCGCGCAACCGCTCGGCGTCCTGCCGTATTCCGTGGGTGTCGAGCCCCAAGGCACGGCGCATCGAGATCCGCTTCCCGGATCCGGTCAACACCGGCTACCTCACCTTCACCGCGCTGCTGATGGCCGGCCTCGACGGCATCCGCAACAAGATCGACCCGGGCCCGGCCATGGACAAGGATCTCTACGACCTGCCGCCGGAAGAGGAAAAGCAGATCCCGCAGGTGGCGCACAGCCTCGACGTGGCGCTGGAAGCGCTCGACAACGACCGCGAGTTCCTGAAGGCCGGCGGCGTGTTCTCCGACGACTTCATCGACGGCTATATCGCGCTCAAGTCCAAGGAGGTCACCGCCTACCGGGCGGCCACGCACCCGATCGAATACCAGATGTACTACGCGATCTGAGGGCCGGCCTGCGGCCGCCCATCAGATAGGTGAAAGGAGAACCAGGTCAGGGCGGAAGGCTGCCCGGTCTGTCCTTGGCGTGGAGCTGGTCAAGCCCCAACCTGAGCAAGCTTGGGTCTTCACAAATCAGGTGGGCGCACGCGCGCCCACCTTGCACTAAGATGGTGCAATGATGTCCGACGGCCCAGCACTACCCAATCCAGGCAGCCACTGCAGAAGGGGCATCCGACCCGACCGCAGCCTGTCGGGGATTAATCCGGGAAGGGCTGTGAGTAATGGTCGCTAGCTCGCCAACCCTTACAACCCTGGACCCACTGGCCCTGTCCGGGCTGTGGGGCCAGGTCGCCACCGGCCTGGTGTTGCTCGACGCGGACCTTTGCCTGTGCGAGGCCAACCCGGCGGCGCGCGCGCTGCTGGGCGCCGGCCTGTATCGCCCGTCCGGCCAGCCGGTCTCGGCATTGTGCGGCGACCCGCGCCTTGCAGTGAGCGCCGCGCGCGCACGTGACGAAGCCCAGGCCGCCTGCCTGCGCGGCCTCAAGCTTGGCCACGGCGAAGCGCCGGTGGACGTCTTCGTCAGCCCGCTCAGCGGCATCGACGCGCGCCCGGTGGTGCTGGAGATGCATGCCCTGTTGCCGCAGGCGGCACTGGAGCCCGATCCGGCCCTGCACACGCTGGCGCACGAGCTGCGCAATCCGCTGTCCGGGCTGCGCGGTGCCGCCCAACTGCTTGATCGCAAGCTCGGCGAGGCCCAGCTCAAGGAGTACACGCGCGTCATCATGGACGAGGCCGACCGCCTCGCCGCCCTGCTAGACCGCCGCCTCGGCAAGCCCGGCGAAGTGCTCGCGCCGGTCAACGTGCACGCCGTGCTGGAACATGTGCGGGTGCTGGCCGAAGGCGAGGGCGGCCCGGCGCTGGTCATCGAGCGCGATTACGACCCCAGCCTGCCGGAGTTCCCGGGCCACCCCGGACGCCTCACCCAGGCCGTCCTCAACCTGGTGCGCAACGCCCTGCAGGCCGGCGCCAGCCGCCTGCGCCTGCGTACCCGAGCCGAGCAGGGCGCGCTGATCCACGGCCACAAGCACCGCCTGGCCATCCGCATCGAGGTGCATGACGATGGCCGCGGCGTGCCCGATGCACTGGCCGGCAGCCTGTTCCTGCCGCTGGTGTCCGGGCGACCGGGCGGCAGCGGGCTGGGGCTTGCGGTGGCGCAGGAGATCGCGCGCGAACATGGCGGTGTGGTCGAGTTCGAATCGCGCCCCGGCGCCACCGTATTCATCATGCGCCTGCCGCGGGAGAGCCTGCATGGCTGAGGTCTGGGTGGTCGACGACGAGCCCGCGCTGCGCTGGGTGCTGGAGCAGGCCTTGCGCGACAGCGGGCACGAAGTGAAGAGTTTCGACAGCGTCGAAGAAGCCCTGCCGGCCCTGCTGAAGCGGCAGCCTGACGTGCTGTTCACCGACGTGCGCATGCCGGGCGAGAGCGGCCTCAGTCTGCTGGAGACGGTGGGCAGCCGCTGGCCCGAGTTGCCGGTGGTGGTGATGAGCGCCTACGCCGGCTTGCCGGAGACGGTCGCCGCCTTCGGCAGCGGCGCATTCGACGTCCTGGCCAAGCCCTTCGATCTCGACCAGGCGGTGGCGCTGGTGGACCGTTCACTGGCCAAGCTGCGCCACGACGATGGTCACGCCGAGGCCGACATGGGCGACCCCGATCTGATCGGCGAGACCCCGGCCATGCGCGAAGTGTTCCGCGCCATCGGCCGCCTCGCCCGCACCGATCTTTCCGTTCTGATCACCGGCGAGACCGGCACCGGCAAGGAACTGGTGGCGCGTGCCCTGCACCGGCACAGCCCGCGGGCGGGCAAGCCCTTCATCGCCCTGAACACCGCGGCCATTCCAGCCGAGCTGCTGGAATCGGAACTGTTCGGCCACGAGGCCGGCGCCTTCACCGGTGCGCAAAGGCGCCAGGTCGGCCGCTTCGAGCAGGCCCAGGGCGGCACCCTGTTCCTGGACGAAATCGGCGACATGCCCGAGCGGTTGCAGACGCGCCTGCTGCGCGTGCTCGCCGAAGGCGAGTTCTTCCGCCTGGGCGGCCGCGAACTGATCGAGGTCGACGTGCGCGTGGTGGCCGCCACCCATCAGGACCTCGAGACCGCAGTCGAAGCCGGGCGCTTCCGCGCCGACCTTTTGCATCGCCTGGACGTGGTGCGCATCCACCTGCCACCGCTGCGCGAGCGCCGCGCCGACGTACCTCGACTGGCCGAGCGCTTCCTGGCCCAGGCCATCGCCGAGCTCAAGCTCGAACCCAAGCGCTTCAGCGCGGACGCACTCAAGGCGCTGGCGGCGCAGGACTGGCCGGGCAACGTACGCCAGCTCGAGAACCTGTGTCAGCGCGTGGCGGTGATGGCGCCGGGCCGCGAAATCGCGCTTGCCGACCTGCCCTTCGCCGCGCTGCCGGCGGCGCCCGTCGAAGCCTGGTCGCAGGCATTGGCGAACTGGGCCGAGACCGAACTCGCGAGCGAAGCCCCCGCCATCCACGCCCGCGCCCGCGCCACCCTCGACCACACCCTCCTCCAGACCGCACTGGCCGCCACCGGCGGCCATCGCCAGCAGGCCGCCGAGAAACTGGGCGTCGGCCGCAACACCCTGACCCGCAAGCTGGGCGCGTCGCGGAAAAGGCGGGCACCGCAAGGGGAGTAGGGGGCGGGGAGCAGGGAGCAGGGAGCAGGGAGCAGGGAGCAGGGAGCAGGGAGCAGGGGAAGCCGGCAAGCGACATGGTAGGAGCCCACCTCGTGGGCGACCGTCCCCTTACTTCGCAGCAACACCACAGTCGCCCACAAGTGGCTCCGTTCATGGTGAGGACCTGTCGAGTCCAGCGCAACCGCAACCCACACTCCGTCCGTGGTGAGGAGCTGTCGAGTCTGGCGCCCTTCCTCGCTCCCAGAGCAGGGCCTTCCATGGCCCTTCCCGCGTGCGAGA
>DAOMOD010000176.1:4582-8625 GCA_035444205.1 Lysobacteraceae bacterium | reverse complement strand
ACTGGCAGAACTCCAGCGCATCCTGCCGCCACAGGGCGGAGCCGCTGGCGCGATCCAGGGCGAATACGACGCTGCTCTGATCCACCGCAAACACCTGACGCCCGGCCAGTCCGATGCCAACCGGGGTGGACAGATCGCGTACCCAGAGCTGACGCCCGGCGTCCGAGGTCAGCGCCGAGGCCTGACCGCCGAAAGCTGCCGCGTAGACGTCGCTGCCCACCATTTGCAGATCGCCGTCGACATCGGCCATGCGTTCCAGATCGGTGCGGCCCTCGCGCAGGGAAAGCGTCTGTTCCCAACGCTGCGCGCCGTCGTTGAGACGCAGGGACACCACGCGACCATCGTCATAGCCGGCAAACACCGCACCGCCGCGCACCAGCGGCGGTGCGTTGCCGCGCAGGGTCAGCGTGGGCACGCCGCGGTCGTACACCCATAGGCGGCTGCCATCGCGCGCGCTCAAGCCGAACATGCGGCCGTCGTGAATGCGAGCCACGACCACGCCATCCTCGATGGCCGGACGCGCGATCACCTCGGAAGGCGCAGCGGCCCGCCAGCGTTCGCTGCCCGAGGACGCATCGTAGGCCACCACGGCACCATCGAGCGTGCCGACCACGACCAGGCCGTCACCGAAACCTGGCGTGCTGGAATAGCGGTCGTCGCCGCGCACCGACCAGACCACGCGGCCGCTGTCGGCGTCGAAGGCATGCAGGCGGCCGTCGGGGCTGGCGGCATAGATGCGGCCGTCGCCGAAACTCGGGCCCATGTCGGCACGCAGCAGGCGTTCGCCCTTGCCCACCGACTGCGACCAGGCGCGCGTCACCGTGAGGCTGGGCGTGAACGCGACGAGTTCGCGCGGCGGATCGACGTTGTCCTTGGCGCCCGGCCTGAGCGCCTTGCACGCGGACAGTCCAAGCGCCAGCAGCAGGATCAGCAGAACACGCATGGGCGCCATCACGATTCCGCACCCGCCTCGGCGAGGTCGTCGAGTTTCATGCGCACCACTTCAGTGCGCGCAAAGGCCGCGCCGGGACCCTCCAGGCTGGCACGGTAGGCTGCGGCCGCTTCGCCCGGCCGGCCAAGCGCCATCAGCGCGTCGCCACGGACCTCTGCCGCCAGTGCAGCGTAGGCGTTGTCGTCACCCACCAGGATGGCGGCATCGAGGGCGCGTTGGGCTTCGCCCTGGTCCAGCAGAACGCGGGCGAGGCGCAGGCGGGCCACACTCTTGATGGTAGCGTCCCTGGCGTGGTCGACGGCCCATTGCAGGGCATCCAGGGCACGCTGCGGCTCACCGGCTTCTACCGCATGATCCGCCTCACGCAGCGCCGCAAGCGCGGCGTACGGCGTGTTGGCGCTGCTCGCGCGAAGTTCGGCGCCCAGTCGTTCGGCGAGGTCGAGTTCGCGGGCCTCGTAGGCTTCCCCCAGCGCCTTGAAGCGCAGGGCGGCTTCGGCCCGCTGCTCGACGCCGTATTCGCGCCACTGGTGCACGCCCACGATCATGCCGATGCCGAGCACGGCACCGCCGATCAGGGCGCCGCCGTACTGGCGGATCCACTTGCGAACGGCTTCACCCTGTTCGTGTTCGTCCATTAATTCGATGGCCATCAATACCTCGGGTTCAAGCTGTGGGGGGAGAGAGTATGACGCGGACGGGCCGGGGCGCATGCCGCCGCCCCGGCCCGTCGCAGACGACCGCCGGTCGCTCAGCCGCCGGAGAGCGGCAGGACGGCTCCGTCAGAGGATACCCTGAAGCGGGCCACGTTTGCGCGTCTGACCGCGCCAAGATCGACAGCTTCGCCGTTCACGTAGACACGCGCTCCCTCGGCATTGCCGATGCTGACCACAAGGTCGGCGCCGGACGGGTAACTGCGCTCGCTGCCGGCTGGAATCATGCCGTATTCGAGTCGTTCGCCGCCGTCGACGCTGACCTCGACCCAACTGCGTTCGGTAAGACGCAGCGAGAGCAGTGCCGGCGGGCCCTGGTTTGGTTCAGGCGCGCGTGCGATCGTTCGTGCCGCGGGCAGCAGCGAGGCGACGACGGTTACCCGGTCGGCGTCGACGCCGACCAGTCGTGGTTGCGGCCCCTCGTACACGATCGGGACCACTGCATCGCTCAGCTCTTCCGGCGCTGCATTCGACGATCCGTTCATCGACAGCGGCGTATCGAGGGGCTCCAGGCGCGCTTCGCGTCCCAGGTGGCCGCCGAGCGCCAGCACCAGAATGGGCACCACGGTGATCGCGGTCAGCACGAAGTAGCGCGAACCGCGCGCATAGCGCTCGAACAATCGCCGCGAGGCCGGCACGGTACCGGTGGCCACCAGCGCCGGGACTTCTTCGACGGGCTCGTATGCGCCGTCCACGTCGGACTCGGGCATGCCGATCAGATGCGCGTAACTTCGCAGGTAGCCGCGGACGAATACCGGTGCGCCAAGAGCGGCGAAGTCGCCGTTCTCGATGCGGCGGACCACCTGGTGGGGAATGCGCAGCTTGCGGCCGGCCTCTTCCAGCGACAGCCCCATGGCCTCGCGACCATGACGCAACCGGGCCCCCAGCGCCGGTACAGCGGCCTCGTTTCCGTTCTTCTGATTCATGACTTCTCTGACGGGTCGAGGGAACGTGCCTGCTCGGAGTCCGGAAAGCTTTCCCGCAGGCGACGCAGGTAATTCTGGGCAGCGTCGTTGTTGCCCATCTCTTGCTCGATCTTGTGTCCCAGACGAAGCGCCTCCGGATCCAGCGTGGCATTCGCCTCCAGCCGCTGTAGGAAGGCGCGTGCGCGCAGGAACTGCCCCTTCTCGAACTGGATGGAGGCCAGTTGGAACAGCGCCTCGGCATGTTCGGGTTGGCGTTGCAGCACGGTGCGGAAGCGCGCCTCGGCCAGATCGCGGTTGCCGCTGGAGCGGGCGCAAATGGCGGAGTTCAGAAGTGCCAGATTCGGCGTGTCGTAGAAGGGGTCGGCCAGGGCACGCTCGAAGTGCGCCTCGGCTTCTTCGTAGCGCTGCGCACGGCACAGCCAGCGGGCGTAGTTCTGAAGGTACACGCCGGACCGCGGCGCCGCCTCGGCGGCGCGGCGGAAGAATTCGCCGGCCCTGGGAACGTCGCCGATCTTCTCCTGCAGCACGCCCATCAGCGTGAACGCCTTGGGATTGCGCGGCTCCATGACCAGAGCCCGGTTGATGCGGTCCTGGGCGATCTCCAGACGTCCCTGCTCCAGGTAGCCCTGGGCCAGGCGCAGATTGATGTCGGCGGCCGATTCCTGCTCCTCGGCTTCGGCAGTCTGTCGCGCCTGACCGGCTACGCAGCCGGTAAGCACCAGCGCCAGGGCCATCACAACGACGAGGCGCAGGGGAGCAGGTTCAGGCTGCATGGTTCTGCATCTCCTCCAGTTGCCGGCGGAACTCACGCTGGCGCCGCGTGCGGTCGAGCACCTGGCCCTTGAGCTGGCCGCAGGCAGCGTCGATATCGTCACCGCGGGTGCGCCTGACCATGGTCAACACGTTGGCGTCGAGCAGGATCTTCTGGAAAGCACGGATGGTGGACTCGTCCGAGCGCTCGAAGCGGGTGCCGGGAAACGGGTTGAAGGGAATCAGGTTGACCTTGCTGGGCAGGCGACGCATCAGCTTGATCAGCTTGCGTGCGTGCTCGGGCTGGTCGTTGACGCCCTTCATCATGGTGTACTCGAAAGTGATCGAGCTGCGCGGCTTGGCCTGTGCGTAACGCGCGCAGGCAGCCAGCAGTTCGTCTATCGGATACTTCCGGTTGAGCGGTACCAGTTCGGTGCGCAGCTCGTCGGTCGGCGCGTGCAGCGACACCGCCAGCGACACGTCGCTTTCGACCGCAAGGCGGTCGATCATCGGCACCAGGCCGGCGGTGGACAGGGTGACGCGCTTGTTGGCGAGGCCATAGCCAAGGTCGTCGCGCATGACGCTCATGGCGCGCACCACGTTGTCGAAGTTGAGCAGGGGTTCGCCCATGCCCATCATCACCACGTTGGTGAGCTTGCGCTGGCGGTGCGGCAGATTGCCGAGGAACTTCGCCGCCACCCACAC
>DAOMOD010000176.1:0-4551 GCA_035444205.1 Lysobacteraceae bacterium | reverse complement strand
GAGAGGTTGCGGTTGAAGCCCTGGGTGGCGGTGGAACAGAAGGTGCAGTTGAGTCCGCACCCGACCTGCGAGGACACGCACAGGGTGCCGCGCCCCTTGTCGGGAATGAACACGGTCTCGACCGCGTTGCCGCCATCCATGCCGAGCAGCCACTTGTGGGTGCCGTCATCGGAGGGCTTGTCAAAGATCACCTGCGGCGGACGCACCTCGGCGATCTGCTCCAGGCGCGTTCGCAGCGACTTGCCGAGGTCGGTCATTTCGGCGAAGTCGGTGACGTGTCGATGATGGATCCACTTCATCACCTGCTGGGCGCGAAAACGCTTCTCGCCGAGTTCGGCGAAAAGCGCTTCCATGCCTGCACGATCGAGTTCGAGCAGGTTGACACGGCCGGTGGTGGTCTGAGGATTGCTCATGTCCGGACCGGCCCGCATGCCCTCAGCGATCGCAAAGATCGGTGGCGGCGAAGAAGTAGCCGATCTCCTGGCGTGCCGTGTCGGGACCGTCGGAGCCATGCACCGCGTTGGCGTCGATGCTTTCGGCAAAGTCGGCGCGAATGGTGCCGGGCGCCGCCTCCTTCGGATTGGTGGCGCCCATCACCTCGCGGTGCCGGGCAATGGCGCCTTCGCCCTCGAGCACCTGGATGATGACGGGACCCGAGATCATGAACTCGACCAGCGGCTGAAAGAACGGTCGCTCGCGATGCACGGCATAGAAGCCCTCGGCTTCGGCGCGACTGAGTCGCTTCATGCGCGCCGCCACGATGCGCAGGCCGGCTTTTTCGAAACGTGTGTAGATTTCGCCGATGACGTTCTTGGCGACGGCATCGGGCTTGATGATGGATAGCGTGCGCTCCAGCGCCATGACCGGTTCATTCTCCAGAAAAATGGAAAGGGGTCGACAAGACGTCGACGAAACGTGAAGAGACTAGCACAAACCCCCAGTGAAACGCGGGCTTAGCAAGACATCCGCAGCGCCATTCTAGCGAAGTGGCGCAAGTTTGCCCAAGGGGTCCGAAATCGGCCTGGCGCGGTACCCCCGCAAACGCCTCTGCTCTGCTAGGATTTAAACGCCCGTTTGAAATCTTCAGCCCCCCTTGAAAGCCGCCACATTCTCAACCCGCGACCGTATTCTGGGCGCCGCCGAGCGCCTGTTCGCCGAGCGCGGACTGGAAGGCGCCTCGCTGCGCCAGCTCACTGCCGAAGCCAAGGTCAACCTGGCCGCCGTCAACTACCACTTCGGTTCCAAGGACAACCTCATTGCCGAGGTATTCAGCCGCCGACTCGATCAGTTGGGCGAAGACCGTCTGGCCGCGCTTGCCGAGGTCAGGGTCGATCCGCAGCCATCGCTGGAGGCGCTGTTGCGCGCCTTCGTCGAGCCCGCGTTGGCGATGACCATCGGTGAGTCCGGCGGCAGCGCCTTCATGCGCGTGCTTGCGCACGCCTATGCCGAACAGAATGAACAGCTCCGCTCGTTTCTGTCCGAGCGCTACGGTCACGTGCTCAAGACCTTCGCCGAGGCCTTCGCCGCGGTCCTGCCCGGAATTTCACGGGAAACGCTGTACTGGCGCCTCGATTTCGTGGCCGGCGCCCTGGTCTACGCCATGGCCGAATTCGGCCTGATCCGACGTCGCCCCGGCGTCAGTGAGAAGGCCCACCGCGCCCGTGCCGCCCAGCAGTTCATCGCCTTCGCCGCCGCCGGTCTGCGTGCCGGCTGACACCCCCTTTTCATACACGTTCACGAGGAACGCATGAGCACTCCCCGACTGAAGATCCGCAAGGCTGCCGTGCTGGGCGCCGGCGTCATGGGCGCACAGATCGCCGCCCACCTGACCGCCGCCGGTGTCGAGACCTGCCTGTTCGACCTGCCCGCCAAGGAGGGCCCCAGGAACGGCATCGTCGACCGTGCCATTGCCGGGCTGAGGAAACTCTCGCCATCGCCACTGGCGACCAAGGACGTGGCCGACCGGCTGATCGCCTGCAACTACGACGAGCATCTGCCACGCCTGGCGGAGGCCGACCTGATCATCGAGGCCATTGCCGAACGGATGGACTGGAAGCGCGACCTCTATGCCAAGGTG
Organism: Lysobacteraceae bacterium; assembly: GCA_035444205.1. Classification (GTDB taxonomy): domain Bacteria; phylum Pseudomonadota; class Gammaproteobacteria; order Xanthomonadales; family BPKI01; genus DAOMOD01. The sequence goes on along the minus strand of DAOMOD010000176.1, from coordinate 2,474 downwards.
GCGCCACACGTGTCCGCCACTGCGGTGCTGGCCAGCAATACTTCCGGCTTGTCGATCAATAGCTTGGCGGAAGTTCTTCCCAAACAACTTCACCCGCGGTTCTGCGGCGTGCACTTCTTCAATCCGCCCCGCTACATGCATCTGGCCGAGCTGATCCCATGTGAGAAGACTTCGCCGGAAGTGCTTGAGCAGCTTGAGGCCTTCCTCACCACCGCGCTCGGCAAGGGCGTGGTCTACGCCAAGGACACGCCCAACTTCATCGGCAACCGCATCGGCGTGTTCTCGATGCTGTCCACCATGCACCACACGGTGCAGTTCGGGCTGGGATTCGACGTGGTCGATGCCCTTACCGGCCCGACCATCGGCCGCCCCAAATCGGCCACCTACCGTACTTCCGACGTGGTCGGTCTGGATACCATGGCGCATGTCATCAGGACCATGGCCGACACCCTGCCGGAAGATCCCTGGCACGGCTTCTTCAAGGCCCCGCAGTGGCTCGCCGCGCTGATCGAGAAGGGCGCGCTGGGCCAGAAGGCCGGCGCCGGCTTCTATCGCAAGATCGGCAAGGAAATCGAGGTGCTCGACCTTGCCGCCAAGGACTACCGCGTCGCGGCGCAGGCGGCCAGCGAGGACGTGGCCGCCATCCTCAAGCTCAAGGATCCGGCCGAGAAGTTCGGCAAGCTGCGCGCAAGCAATGAACCGCAGGCGCAGTTTCTGTGGGCCTGCTTCCGCGACCTGTTCCACTACACCGCGTACCACTTGGCCGATATCGCCGACAACGCGCGCGACGTCGACTTCGCCATCCGTTGGGGCTACGGCTGGAAGCAGGGTCCGTTCGAGACCTGGCAGGCCGCCGGCTGGAAGCAGGTGGCCACCTGGATTGAGGAGGACATCAAGGCCGGCAAGGCCATGAGCAACGCCCCCCTGCCGGCCTGGGTGCTGGACGGCCGCGACGGCGTGCACGGCGCGGATGGTTCCTTCGCGCCCTCCGACAACGCCGCGCGCCCGCGCTCGGCCAACCCGGTGTACCGTCGCCAGGCCTTCCCCGACCCTCTCCTCGGCGAGCGCTTCGACCGCGGCACCACCGTGTTCGAGACCGACGCCGTGCGCTGCTGGCATGGCGGCGACGACATCGCCGTACTCAGCTTCAAGACCAAGATGCACACCGTGTCCGACGGCGTGCTGGCCGGCATCCAGCAGGCCATCGACGTCGCCGAGGACGGTTTCAAGGGCCTGGTGATCTGGCAGGAGCGTGAGCCCTTCTCGGCCGGCGCCGATCTTTCCGGCGCCATGGAATCGCTCAAGGGCGGCAAGCTCGCCGAGTTCGACGCCATGGTGGCCAACTTCCAGGCCACCAGCCAGCGCATCAAGTATTCGCTGGTACCGGTGGTGTCCGCAGTGCGCGGTTTGGCGCTTGGCGGCGGCTGCGAATTCCAGATGCATTCGGCGCGTACGGTGGCGGCGCTGGAAAGCTACATCGGCCTGGTCGAGGCCGGCGTCGGCCTGCTGCCGGCCGGCGGCGGCCTGAAGGAGATCGCCGTGCGCTGTGCCGGCAACGCACAGAATGGACGAGACCTCTTCAATGAACTCAAGCCATGGTTCGAGACCGTGGCCATGGGCAAGGTTTCAGGATCGGCACTGGAAGCGAAGCAGATGGGCCTGCTGCGCGAATCGGACGTGGTCGTCTTCAACAGCCATGAGCTTCTTCACGTAGCGAGGCAGGTCACTGCTTCTCTGGCCGAAAGCGGCTTCCGCCCTCCCCTGCCCGCTCGCCGCATTCCGGTCGCGGGCGATGTCGGTATCGCCACCTTCAGGATGATGCTGGTCAACATGCTGGAAGGCCGTTTCATAAGCGAACATGACATGGAGGTGTCCACGCGTATCGCCACGGTGATGTGCGGCGGCGGCATCGACCGCGGCAGCGAGGTCGACGAGGACTGGCTGCTGCGCCTGGAACGCGAGCACTTCGTCGCGCTGGCACAGATGCCCAAGACCCAGGAACGCATCATCCACACCCTGAAAACCGGCAAGCCGCTGCGCAATTGAGTTCAGAGCGGAAGCATTTCACCGCAGAGAGCGCAGAGAACGCAGAGAACGCAGAGGAGAAACCATTGGCGCACAAGGGCCGGATCTATCGTTGATGGATTGCCCGCAACGCAGATCTCAATCAGCCCTTCTCTGCGTGCTCAGCGAACTCTGCGGTTCAGAATGCTTTTGATCATTGGTCGAGAATCCCGGAGACAACCCATGAAACAGATCCAGGACGCTTACATCGTCGCCGCCACCCGCACCCCGGTCGGCAAGGCCCCGCGCGGCGTGTTCCGCAACACTCGTCCCGACGAGATGCTTGCCCACGTCATCCGCGCCGTGATGGCGCAGGCGCCGGGCGTCGACCGCTCGCGCATCGAGGACTGCATCGTCGGCTGCGCCATGCCGGAGGGCGAGCAGGGCATGAACGTGGCGCGCATCGGCGT
>DAOMOD010000175.1:6226-8644 GCA_035444205.1 Lysobacteraceae bacterium | reverse complement strand
GGATACAGCCCCAGTCCGCGCGAACGCGCCAACGCGATCAGCGCCTCGCCCTCGGCCTGCGTGCGCCCGCGCAGCCACACGACCAGGTGCATGCCGGCGCGCGAATCGGCGATCTCGAGGCGCCCGCGGCTGCATTCGCGCAGTCCTTCGATCAGCGCGGCGCGGCGTTCCTTCAGCGCCTTCGCCGTGCGTCGCAGGTGGCGTTCGAAGCCGCCGTCGCGCATGAAATTCGCCAACGCCGCCTGTTCGATCGTCGGCGAACCGAAATCCTCCACCCACTTCGCCGACACGAAATCCCGACGCAGCGCCGGCGGCACCACCAGGTAACCCATGCGCAGCGCCGGGAACAGCGCTTTGGAAAAGGTGCCGACGTAGATCACGCGGCCCTGGGTATCGAGCGAACGCAGCGCCGCCAGCGGCCGGCTGTCGTAGCGAAACTCGCCGTCGTAGTCGTCCTCGAAGATCCAGCTGCCATGGCGGTTGGCGTAGTCGAGCAGCGCCATGCGCCGCGGCAGCGACATCACCGCGCCGCTGGGGAACTGGTGCGACGGTGTCACGCAGACCAGCTTCGGCGCCGGCTTCGACAGTGCGTCGCAGCGCAGTCCCTCGCCATCGACCGGCACCGGCAGCACCCGCGCGCCGTGGATCAGCAGCGCCCTGCGGATCGCGAAGTAGTGCGGCTCCTCGATCACGGCCGCTTCGCCCGGATCGAGCAGCACGCGCATGGCGAGCGCCAGCGCCTGCTGGGTGCCGGACACGATCACCACGTCCTCGGGCATCGCCTGGATGCCGCGGCGGCGCGCGAGGTAGTCGCAGATCGCCTCGCGCAGTTCCGGCAGGCCCTGCACCGGCGGGTAATGCGGCCGCGTGTAGTTCGCAGCCTGCGACAGCGCGCGCGCCCAGGCCGTGGTCAGCATCGGATTGGTCAGCGGCACGCCATACTGGAACGAGAAGCGCATGTCCGGCACCGTCCGTCCCGGAATGCGGCGGTAGTCGAACACCTCGCGCATGCGCGCCGCGTAGCGCGATTGCGCGCCAACCCGGTCCGGCGGCTGCGGATCGACACCGGACGCGAGCAGCGGCGGCGTCACGTAGCTGCCGGAGCCGACCCGGCCGTCGACGAATCCCTCCGCCTGCAGCTGCTCGTAGGCAGTGAGCACGGTATTGCGCGAGACCCCGAGTTCGGAGGCCAGCCAGCGGGTCGGCGGCAGACGGCTTCCGGCCGCGAAACGTCCCTGCAGGATGTTCGCCTTCAGCGTACGGATGAGCTGCGCGTGAAGCGGTCCGTTGCCGTCGAGCATCATGCCGGCACCTCGCTGCGCGTGAGAATTGGCTCCATCCGAACAGGCGGAACCAGTACCGGATAGTACCAATCCGCCCGTTCACGAGGGGGCCAATCCACACGGTCGTGCATTGGCCAGCGGTGCGTTGCGTGCTTCGCCGCACCGCGCTGACGCCGGCCTCGAAGCCTGAACGGCGCGTCCGTCGCGCTCGCAGCCACAGCCGCACCAAGGCGATCGGCTCCAGCCGTCGCGCGCGAGTTGGCGCTGTCGCTGCGTTCCCGCCCGCGGCGCAATGGCCGGATCCTCCCGCGGAGCGTGCGATGACGATGACGTTTCCCCGTGCCACCCCGGCGTCGACATGGGTGGTCACCGGCGGCCTCGTGGCCGGCACCCTCGACCTGGTCTACATCTGCACGTTCTTTGCGCTGCGCGACGTCGGCCCGCTGCGCATCTTCCAGAGCGTCGCCGCCGGCTGGGTGGGACGCGAGGCCGCGTTCTCCGGCGGCACAGCCACCGCGCTGCTGGGCCTGGCCTCGCACTACCTGATCGCGATCGCGATGGTCGCGGCATTGGCCACCGTCGCGCGCCGTTTTCCGATCCTGTTGCGCCATCCGTTGCGCAACGGCGCCCTCTACGGCGTCGTGCTCTACCTGGTGATGACCTTCATCGTGGTCCCGCTGTCGGCCGCCGGCACGGGCGCATTGCCGCGCCTGCAGTGGATCGATCTGATGCACCTGTCCGCGCACATGCTGCTGGTCGGCATTCCCTGCGTGTTGTTCGCGCGATTGGCGCTGGCGACGCGATCCTGACGGCATCCCGGATGACCCTGTCCCGGCGCATTCGGCGCCACAACATCGCATGCGACCACGGCATCCGGTCGACGCGTTGTGCCCTGATCGCGCAACCGCTGTGCGGATCTGGCATTCATCACGACAGCGCGATGCGTGCACATCGGCGGACGCGATCCTGCCAATTGGACAACGTCAAGGATTCGTAAATTCCGGTTGCCTTGCCTGCCCTGGAGATTGCCTTTGCCAGGACCGCAGGCATCACCCGCAACCAGGAACCGAAGATGATTCGAAGCATCAAGCACAGCCCATTGCGCAACGCGATCTGCATTGCGCTCGCGTTCTCC
>DAOMOD010000175.1:1628-6186 GCA_035444205.1 Lysobacteraceae bacterium | reverse complement strand
CCACGCTCGACCGGATCGAGGTCACAGGCAGTCGCATCCCCCAGGTTGATCTCGAAACCGCGCAGCCGGTCCTGACCATCAGCCGCGAAGACATCGAGAAGCAGGGCTTCCAGTCCGTTGCCGACATCCTGCAGAACATCACCGCCGCCGGCACGCCGCCGCTCAGCCGCGCCTCGCCGCTCGGTTCCGGCGAGGCCGCCGGTGGCCAGGCGATCGACCTGCGCAACCTCGGCGCGCAGCGCACCCTGGTCCTCCTCAACGGCAAGCGCCTGGGCATCACCACCGGTGGCATTCAGGACATCTCGACCATCCCGGCCGCCATGGTGGAGCGCATCGAGGTGCTCAAGGACGGCGCATCGGCGGTATACGGCTCCGATGCGATGGCCGGCGTGGTCAACATCATCACCCGCTCCAACTACAAGGGCGTCCAGGCCAGCGCCTACTACGGCCAGCAGAGCGAGGGCGACGGCGAGATCGAGAAGTACGACCTGATCATGGGTGCCAGCAGCGACCGCGGCTCGATCACCTTCGGCCTGGAGTATGCGAAGGAAGGCGAAGTGTGGATGAAGGACAGGCCGTTCAGCGCCTACCCGCGCGGCGACCGCCACCCTGACCTGGGCTGGAGTCCGGTCGCGCAGTACGGCGGCTTCATCAGCAGCCCCACGTCCAACCCCCTGCCGGGCATCACCTATCCGCCGGCCTCACCCTCCAATCCCACCCGAAGCGTCCGCGTGATCGTGCGCCCGGGCGGAGACCCGGGCAATCCGGCCGACTACATCGCCCAGGACCTGGGGGTCAACCCGAACCACAAGAGCAACTCGAACGAGCAGATGCACCTGCGTACGCCGCTCGAGCGCAAGTCCCTGTTCGTGGACGGCAGCTATGACCTGACCGAAACGACCCGTTTCCGCGCCAACGTGCTGTACAGCAACCGCATCAGCGACAGGTCGATCGCCGGCTACCCGCTGCAGGCGGCCTCCTTCGGCAGCTTCGACGCCGGCGCCGGCATACCGCTGCACGCGGACAGCTATTTCAACCCGGTCGGCAGCACCATCGGCAACTGGTGGCGTCGCACATGGGAAGTGCCGCGATCCAGCACCAGCGATGCGACCACCTGGCGGTTCTCCGCCTCGCTGGAGGGCAGCTTCGAAGTCGGGACGCGCTACTTCGACTGGGACGTCGGCGCCATGTACAACCAGAACAAGGTCCTGCAGGCGGCTTACGGCAACCTCAACCTCGCCAACGTGCAGCGTGCACTGGGCCCGTCGTTCATGAACGACGCCGGGCGCGTGCAGTGCGGAACGCCGGACAACCCGATCTCCTTCTCCGCCTGCGTGCCGTGGAACCCACTGCTCCATTACGGACAGGCCGGACAGGGCAGCCTGGCCGACAAGGAATTGCAGGACTTCCTGTTCCAGCGCGAGCACTCGCTGGGCAAGACCGAAACCACCATCTATACCGCCAACCTCACCGGCGCCCTGTTCGAACTGCCAGCCGGCGAAATGTCGTTCGCCGTCGGCGTCGAGCACCGCAAGGAGGAAGGGGAGTTCATTCCGGATGGCCTGGCGGTCACCGGCGGATCGACCAATCTCGCCGCCCGCGCCACCCGCGGCAGCTACAGCGAGCAATCGCTTTACGGCGAACTGTTCGTGCCGATCCTGACGGACGTAGCCGGCGCGCGCGAGCTGAGCCTCAATGTTTCCAGCCGCTATTCGGACTTCGACACCTTCGGCGACACCACCAACAGCAAGGTCGGCCTGAAGTGGAAGCCGATCGACGACCTGCTGGTCCGCGCCACGTGGGCCCAGGGCTTCCGCGCACCAAACATCGCCAATCTCTACGGCGGCGGCTCGCAGACCTTCATCGCCTTCACCGATCCCTGCGACACCGTCTACGGCGCGTCGGCCACGAACGCCACGGTTCGTGCCCGCTGTGCGCAGGACATCGCCAATGCCGACACCTACCGCCAGCTGCAGCAGGGCTTCGTGCCGACCACCCAGGCCAGCGCGCAGACACCGCTGGCCTTCTTCACCAACGCCGGCAACCCCAACCTGGAGCCGGAGGAGTCGACCAGCAAGAACATCGGCCTGGTCTGGAGCCCGAGCTTTTTCGAGGGCCTGAGCATGAACCTTGACTGGTGGGAGGTCGAAATCGACAACACGATCGTTGCCGATACGCCCACGCAGATGCTCAATGACTGCTACGTCGAGAACACAGCCTCGCGCTGCACGGGATTCACCCGTGACCCGGTGCTCGGCATCGTCAACAACATGGATTTCGGTGCTCGCAACGCCGGTTACATCCAGGTCGAAGGCTTCGATTTTGGACTGGCCTACGGCATGGATACCGCCATGGGCCGCTACACGGTGGACTGGCAGAACACGTACACGGTCCGCAACGAGTTCAAGACCGACGACGCTGCCGAGTTCGTCTCCCAGACCAACAGCTTCGGCGGCAACTTCCGGCTCCGCTCCAACCTCAACCTGGGCTGGACGCTGGAGGACTTCGGCGTGAACTGGTCGATGCGCTACCACTCGGCGATGAAGGAGCAGTGCCTGAGCGCGGCCGCCTTCCCGGGGGAGTGCTCGGATCCGGACTACATCGCAGGCAATCCCGCGCAGTCCGGCGCGACCAACCGCACCGGCTCGGTGACGTTCAACGACGTGCAAGTGCGCTGGAACGCACCATGGGACGCCACCATCTCGCTTGGCGCCAACAACGTGTTCGACCGCCATGGCCCGCCGATGTACACCCAGCCGAATTCGAACACCAACTACTACGGTGGCTTCGACATCGGCCGCTTCGTCTACATGAAGTACCAGCAGCGGTTCTGATCGTGCCACCTGCCCGTGCCGCCAGCCGGCGGCACGGGACGCGCTTCGCGTCGGCCCGGCCTTTGCCGGGCCGGCCCTTGTCCGGGACTGCCCGAAGACGCCGCCGTCGCCGCGACGGTGCAATGTCCGATTCCGGCGAGCACCAACGAACATGCGACCGCATGCTCCAGCATCCACCCCACCTGCAGGACACCACATGGCATCGCAGACACCAGGCATCGATACCGCTGTGTTCGCGCCACTGTCCGCCATCGCACACACGACGACAGTGCTGCGGTGCAACGTACTGCGGCATCGATCGTTCCCGATGCCACTGGTCCCCTCAACCATATCGTTCGTCACCGGATCCATGCCGTTCTCCCCCAGGTAGTTGCACGGCGGCGACCAGCCCCGCAGTGTCGTCGCCACATCCATCGAGGGACCGCGACATGCTGCATGAATTGGCCCCGGCTTACCCGATGGAATTGGCGCCGCACGCTGGCCACTTGCAGCGATAGCCTGAACATCGGTGCCGCATCTGGCGAGATCCCGAACCCATTGCCTGCTTGATCCAGTGCGCCGCCACGCTTCGTGATGGAGAACCATTTGCCGATCCGTTTCATCCAACCTCGCGCCTCCACACGAATCGACAGATCCAGGAGCGATGCGCATCAACGAATTCCCCGGGAATTGCGCCCGGATTGCGGCAGATGAGACCGGGGAATGTCACGCAACGATTCGCGCAACATGATTATCCCGTTCCACTGCATGACTATCCCTTTCCGCTGCAGTACTTCTGTCACTTTCCTGCTGATCCATATCCACATTCAATGCAATCACGCTTCCAACCAGGCGCATGAGCCCTTACAGGAGTCGCTCGTGAAAGAAGACAATCCCGCATAGCAAGTCCACTGTTGCCGGCTTCTGCCGCCATCGTTTCGGCGACGCTTCAATCGCCGGACATGCTGATGTTTCCTGCACCCCTCGCTGACTGCGGCTTCATGACTGTTCGCATTCGCGATAGTCGCTCCAGGCCTTGTCTACAGCGGCCTGTCGGAGCTGCCTGACTGTTCATCAGGTCGACACCGCTCCACGGTGCGACTTGCTCAGACATGGGCCCATGCGGGCAGTGCCCGCACCATGTCGATCCGGTTCGACCTCGTTCGTCCAGTAGACAAGGCAGCGAATCGAATCGACGTACCGGCCGCCTGATCCCGCCCGACAACGAGAACCCTGATGACGACCGATGCCCAAGTGAAGGGACCTGCCTCGTACTTCCCGTCCATCGAGAAGCGCTACGGAAAGCCGGTTGCGCACTGGCTCGGGATCCTCGACTCCGTGTCGGACGTGGCGCACATGGAACAGGTCGCCTTCCTCAAGAGCGAACACGGGATCGGCCATGGCCACGCCAATGCGCTCGTAGCCTGGCACAGGGCCCGGTACGGAGCCTGACACCCGTTCGAGTCGACATCGCCACCCCACCGCCCCCCACATTCCCCATCTCCCATGCAGATCATCCACCACGCGATCAGCTCGCATTCCTCGCTGGACCTGACGACCGCCGATGGAGACGCACTGCACGTGCTCGACCTGTGCGGGCGCAACCTCGGCATCGACGTGCCGACGAAATGGATCTCGCTCTGGCTGCCACTGGTCGGCGACATCGAGATCGACACGCCGCAGTACGCATGGACGCTGCAGCGCGGTGATCTGCTGACGTGGCGCGAGCAGTCGCTGCGCGTCGC
>DAOMOD010000175.1:0-1568 GCA_035444205.1 Lysobacteraceae bacterium | reverse complement strand
CCATGGCCGCGACCGCAGCGAGGCCGGGATCCTCCTCCACGACGGCGCCTGCCCGCGTGCGCTGCGACGACTGCTGGTGCGCCTGGTGCGGATGGCGCGGCGCCAGGCCGATGCCGCCGCGATGGACGCGACGGCGGCGGCGGTGCTCTCGGAACTGCTCGAATCGCAGGCGCACCTGCAGGCGCTGCTGCCGCGCTGCAGGGGGCGCACCCGCCAGCACCGGCAACAGGTCCTGATGCGGCTGCTGCGCGTCGAGCACCTGATCCGCAAGCACGAGGACACGCGCCTGGACCTCGGCTACCTCGCGGCCAGCGCCAACTATTCGCCGTCGCACCTGATCCGCAGCTATCGCGACGTGTTCGACGAAACCCCCGCCGAATACGCGGCGCGGCTGCGCGGCGAGCGCGCCTGGACGCTGGTGCGCGGCACCGACATGCGGGTGTGCGAGATCACCGAGGCACTGGGCTTCGAGAGCCAGAGCGCATTCTGCCGCGCGTTCAAGAAGATCCACGGCATGACCGCCAGCCAGGCGCGCATGCGCGTCGACGATGTACCGATGCGGCGCGCTGCCTGAGAGGCTGACGGTAAAGGTACGGATGGCGCAGGAGCGCCCCATGGGCGCGACCGGGGCGCGGCGAGGCCCCGGCCGGCCTAGTCGCGGGCATGGCCCGCTCCTATGTCTGTCTTCTTGATCGCGAACGGGTGAGCGCCGGTGCCACGCCGCGCTCAGTGCCCGCCATCGAGCGCCTTGAGCTCGCTCACCAGCGCATTGGCCATCTCCGCGCCGTCACCGTAGAGCATGCGCGTGTTGTCGGCATAGAACAGGGCGTTCTCGATGCCGGCAAAACCCGTGCCCTTGCCGCGCTTGATGACGATGGTGTTCTTCGAATTGACCACGTCGAGGATCGGCATGCCGTAGATCGGGCTGGCCGGGTCGGTCTTGGCCACCGGGTTGACCACGTCGTTGGCGCCGATCACCAGCGAGACGTCGGTGTTCGGGAACTCGGGGTTGATGTCGTCCATGTCGACGATCAGGTCGTAGGGCACGCCGGCCTCGGCCAGCAGCACGTTCATGTGCCCGGGCATGCGCCCGGCCACCGGGTGGATCGCGAACTTCACCTTGACCCCGCGCTCGATCAGCCGCTGCGACAGCTCCCAGATCTTGTGCTGCGCCTGCGCCACCGCCATGCCGTAGCCGGGCACGATCACCACGCGCTCGGCGAAGGCCATCATCGCCGCCACGTCGCCGGCCTCGATCGGCTTCTGCGCGCCGCTGATCTCCTGCGCCTCGCCACCCCCTCCACCGAAGTTGGAGAACAGCACGTTGCTGATCGGCCGGTTCATCGCCTTGGCCATCAGCCGCGTGAGCAGCATGCCCGCCGCGCCGACCATCATGCCGGCGATGATCAGCGCCTCGTTGCCGAGCACGTAACCCTCGAACGCCACCGCCAGGCCGGTGAAGGCGTTGTACAGCGAGATCACCACCGGCATGTCGGCGCCGCCGATCGGCAGCGTCATCAGCACGCCCAGCGCCAGCGCGACCACGAAGAAGGCGATGATCCACGACA
>DAOMOD010000174.1:4628-8666 GCA_035444205.1 Lysobacteraceae bacterium | reverse complement strand
CGGCGAAGCAGGATCTCGGCTATCAGCCTGAACTCGACATCAAGACCGGCATGGAGGCGCTGTCAAAGTGGCTGGTCAATCATCCGCTGCCGGGATAGGCCCTTGTAGTGCCGAGCCCTTCGACGGGGCTCAGGACGTGCTTGCTCGGCACCATCCCCCCCGCGCGGCACACCGTGGCGCCCATGAGCGGACCTGGCTCCGCTCTACAAACGGCCCGCAGGCCTGCGACGCTGTCGTAGTGCCTTCACGAGCTTGGCAGGTCTTTCTGACGGGTCGCGGTGACGCCATGAACAATGGCAAGGCCAACCAGGCAGAGTACCCCGACACCGATCCACTGCAGAGGTACGTTGAGCAGGTGCGCACCAATGCCCATGCCGATGATGAAGATGATGTAGCCAACGATGTATATGCCGAATGACATAAGGGTGATTCTCTGAATGAACGCGTCCAGCTTATCGGCTGCGCCCTGCTCGTTCTGTACGCAAGGACACGCATCGCGTGTGCAGCGCACCAAGAAAAGGGCGGCGCGATCCCGTGATCGCGCCGCCCCGATGCTGCGTTGGAGAGTGTGGCTCTACCTGGCCGAAAGTTGCTCGGTCGGAATGACCAGCACCAGCACACGATCGTCATGGCGCATCCGCGCCTCACCGAACGCGCCGATCTGGATCCTGTTGGCGGCGATACCCTGATCGAGCAGAGCCCGGCGGACCACGTCGACGCGTTGGAGGCTACTGCCATCGATGCCGACCGAATAGGACGGATTCTGATTCAGGTAGGTGGCGACCTCGCGAGCCTTGTTCAAGTCGGCGCGAAGGATGCGGTCGTCGTTGGCAGCGAAGTTGAACTCCCTGTAAGTGCTCCAGTTGCCATCGCTTGCCGCCGCATACCGGGCGTCGGCTGTTCCCAGCGAGCCGGGGCGACCCACGGCACCGGTCTCACCCATGGCACCGCGCGGACCGGCAGCGCCGGCTGCACCGGCCGCACCCGGGATGCCGGCCATTTCGGTCGCGCCACGTTCACCGGCCAGGCCGGTCTCGCCGCGAACACCGGTGGCTCCGGTCGCCCCTGCGGGGCCGGTCGGGCCGACTGTGGTCGGGCCGGTCGCGCCCGGGCTGCCGGGGGCTCCAGCCAGACCAGCGGGGCCGGCGGGTCCAGGAATGGCGTCACCACGCACGCCGGTGGCACCGGTCGCGCCTCTGGCGCCTGTCGCACCGGTGGCGCCGACAGGACCAGCCTGTCCAACCACCATCTGGCCACCCGGGCCGGTGGCGCCGGTCGGACCCTGTGGGCCCTCCGGACCTTCAGGACCACGGGGACCTGCGGGTCCGCTCAAGGCTGCGCCGGTGGCGCCGGTGGCGCCGGTTTCGCCACGCGCACCCGGAGCGCCGGTGGCGCCGGTGGCGCCGGCAGGACCGACGTAGCTTCTTTCTGCGGGATAGCTGGTGGGTGTGTCGTCGTAAGCGATAGAGCGGTCGGGAGCCGCTCTGCTGGTGGCACAACCGACGGCGAAGGTCGCCGCGATGGCAAGCATCAGCGGGCTCCTGACCATCGATCCAATCTGGTTTGCAAGTTTCATGATCTTGAACCTCGGAATTCAACTCCAGGCCGCCGTTGACGGACTGCGGCCCGTGCTCAGCGAGAATGCGAGGTGTCGGGACGTTCGAGTGGCATCGACTGTACGTTCCGGCAGACGTGATGTCGGTGCGCTGCCACGCTTTGTCGCCTGCCGGTGCGCTACGGCACTCGGGTGGAACCGCAACATCGTGAAGCAGGATCCTGGCTGCCAGCAGGTAGAATCGGCGGATGTCCGATTCATCCGCACCCACACGCAATCCCGTTCTCGATGTCCTTGGCCGCCTGCTGCAAGGCTCGCTCAACCGGGCGTTGGCGCTGGACACCGTGACAACGGAGCAGGTTCGCACCCTGGAAGGACGATCGGTGCGGGTCGACCTCCGTCACCTCGATGTCGCCATGCTGCTGACCGTGCACGACGGGCGGCTGGAAGTCGGGCCGGCCGGCGAGAAGGCCGACCTGTCCCTCAAGGCCTCGCTCGGCAGCCTGCTGTCGATGGCGCTGGCGCGCGGCGCCGATGCGCCGTTCGGCAAGGTGGAGATCGCCGGCGATGCCGACCTGGCGCGGCGCGTGGAAAAGCTGATGCGTGCTTTCGATCCGGACTGGGAGGAACCCCTGGCGCGTGCCTTCGGCGATATCGCCGGACACCAGATCGCACAAGGACTGCGCAGCGCTTTCGGCCGCTTGCAGCGCGCCGCCAGCGGCTTCGTCGGCGATGCCGTGGACTACCTGCGCGAGGAGAGCGGCGACGCCGTGGCCAAGCCCGAAGCCGATCAGTTCTACGATGAGGTGGACACGCTGCGCGAGGCCGCCGACCGCCTCGAACAGCGCGTGCAACGGCTGGCCGAGGCGCTGGCGCGGAAGGGGCAAGGTCCGGCATGAGGCGTCCCTGGCTGTCCCTGCTGCGCATCGCCGCAGTGCTGGTGCGCTACCGGCTCGATGAACTGATCGACGCGGCGCACCTGTTCCGTCCGCTGAAGTGGTTGCGTGCGCTGCTGCCCGGACCCAGGGCCGACATTGCCGCCTTGCCGCGCGGCGCACGCCTGCGTCTGGCCCTGCAGACCCTGGGCCCGATCTACGTCAAGGCCGGCCAGGTGCTGTCGACACGCCGCGATCTGCTGCCCGACGATGTCGCCGATGAGCTGTCACTGCTGCAGGACCAGGTGGCGCCGTTTCCCGGCGAGCAGGCCATCGCCGCCATCGAGAAGACGCTGGGCAAGCCGGTCACCGAGCTGTTCGCCCGATTCGACGTCCAGCCGCTTGCCTCGGCGTCCATCGCCCAGGTGCACGCGGCCACACTGCACGATGGGCGCGAGGTGGTGGTCAAGGTGCTGCGCCCGGGCATCGAGCGGCGCATCGCCGAGGACCTTGGCCTGCTCAAGGCGCTGGCCGACCTCGCCGACCGCCATCACCCCAAATCCGACCATCTGCGTCCGCTCGATGTGTATCGCGAGATTGAATGCACCTTGCAGAACGAGCTGGATCTCGAGCGCGAGGGGGCCAATGCCAGCCTGCTGCGGCGCAATTTCGAGGGTTCGCCCGATCTCTACGTCCCCTCCGTGCACTGGGACTTCACCCGCGGCGGCGTGCTCACGCTGGAGCGCGTGTACGGCATTCCGGTGGACGACATCGAGGCGCTCGACGCGGCCGGCATCGACCGCGCCAGGCTCGCGGCCAAGGGCGTACGCCTGTTCTACACGCAGGTGTTCCGCGACAACTTCTTCCATGCCGACGCGCATCCGGGCAACGTCTGGGTCGATCCGCGCTCGGGCAAGCAACCGCGCTTCATCGCACTCGACTTCGGCATCATGGGTTCGCTGCCGGTGGAGGACCAGCGCTACCTGGCCGAGAATTTCACCGCCCTGTTCAACCGCGACTGGAGGCGTATCGCCGAGCTGCACATCGAGTCGGGCTGGATGCCGGCGCACACCCGCGTGGACGAACTGGAAGCGGCCGTGCGCACCGTATGCGAGCCCTATTTCACGCGACCGCTTTCGCAGATCTCGGTGGCCGAGGTGGTGATCAAGCTGTTCCGCACGGCGCAGCGTTTCGAACTGATCCTGCAGCCACAGCTGATCCTCCTGCAGAAGACGCTGCTCAACATCGAGGGCGTGGGCCGCGTGCTCGACCCCGACATTGACATCTGGGCGACGGCACGACCGTTGCTGGCCGACATCGTGCGCGAGAAATACGGTTTCACCCAGGCGGCGCGCGAGCTGCGCGATCGGCTGCCGTCCTGGCTGGACAAGGTTCCGGACATCCCGCGCCTGGTGCACGACTACCTCGAACAGGCCACCCGAGGCCGGCTCACCCTGCGCCTGACGTCGGCAGATCTGCACGCGCTGGCCGAAACCTCGCGCATCGGCCACAAGCGCACCGTGTTCGCCGTGCTCGGCTCGGGCCTGCTGATCGCGGCAGCGGTACTCTGGGGACTGGATGCCGGCGAGCACCGCCTGGGCCAGCCGC
>DAOMOD010000174.1:0-4618 GCA_035444205.1 Lysobacteraceae bacterium | reverse complement strand
ATCTGGGCTTTCTTCGCCGCGTGGCCGCGACGGGATGGGTGACGGCGCGCGTCGGTGGCGCGGCGCGGGCCGCGACGACTCGTCCCGGCCCTACCGCTGATCGCGGCCGTCGCCGCTCCTGCCCGACTATCGACCACTGACGATGCTGCGCATCCTCCACCAGGACGATCACCTGGTCGCGGTCGAGAAGCCGGCGGGACTGCTGGCGCACCCGTCGAAAATGGCGGCCGACGCCACCGACTCGCTGATGGCGCGCCTGCGTGATCAGCTTGGTCGCCGCGTGTTTCTGGCGCATCGTCTGGACCGCGCCACATCCGGGGTGCTGGTCGCGGCGTTCGACCCCGATGTGGCTGCGCGCCTCGGCGAGCAGTTCATGGAACGCAGCGTGGACAAGACCTATCTGGCCCTGGTGCGTGGCTGGCCGGAGTCCGAGGGCATCATCGACTACGCACTGGATGCGCCCGGCAAGCCATTGCGCAAGCCAGCCGTCACCCGCTTCCGCGTCCTGCACACAGTGCAACTGCCCATCGCCATCGGGCGCTACGCCAGCGCACGCTGGGCGCTGATGGAGGTACGCCCGGAAAGCGGACGCTACCGGCAGATCCGCCGCCATTTCCACCACATCCACCACCACGTGCTTGGCGACACCAGTCACGGCGACGGACGCCACAACCGCGCCATGCGCCAGCACTTCGGCGTACACCGGCTGATGCTGCACGCGTGGCGCGTGCGCCTTGCGCATCCTGCCGACGGCCGGGTGATCGAGGTGGTCGCACCTGTGGACGCCGAATGGCTGGACCTGATGGCGCGTCTGGGCTGGACAGAGCCGCGCTCCGGCGCTTGTCGCACAGGGTTGGAATATGGTCTCTTGTGTGCCCCACCCGCAAGGAGTCCACCATGAGTGATGAACTGGTCTTCTATACCAACCCGAGGTCGCGCGGCCGCATCGCGCGCTGGATGCTGGAGGAGGTCGGCGCGCCGTACCGCACCGAGATCCTCGACTACGGCACCACGATGAAGGCGCCTGAATTCCTAGCCATCAATCCGCTCGGCAAGGTGCCCGCCCTCGTCCATGGCGGACAGACGATCACCGAGTGCGCGGCCATCTGCGCCTACCTTGCCGACGCCTTTCCCGAGGCGGGCCTGGCGCCGCCGCCGGCCGAGCGCGGCCGCTACCATCGCTGGATGTATTTCGCCGCCGGTCCGCTGGAGGCGGCAATCAGCATCCGCACGCTGGGTGTCGAAGTACCCACGGAGAAACGCGGCTTCGTCGGTTGGGGAAGTTTCCAGTCGATGATGGACGCCCTGGAAAGCGCCGTTGCGGGCGATGGCTTCATCGCCGGCGATCGCTTCAGCGCAGCCGATGTCTACGTTGGATCGCAGATCGGATTCGGCCTGCAGTTCGGTACGCTGGAAAGGCGCCCCGCATTCGAGGCCTACTGGTCGCGCATCGCCGATCGCGAGGCGCGCGCGCGGGCCAGCCAACTGGACGATGCGGCGATGCCGGCGCAGCACTGAGCCGAACGGCTCAGAACGGCCCGTGCGCCGCCACCCGGTCGATCAGTTCTCGGCGTTGACTTTCGGCCAGCGGCCGCAGCCAGCGCACGATGACGTGTTGGCGGTCGGTGTGCTCGAAGCCGACGCGCAGGTCGATGGCCAGCGCACGGCGATCGCCGGCGTAGCCAAAGGCGGCATCGGCCCCTTCCAGCCGGTCCACCGCCTGTCGCAACAGGATCTCACCCAGGCCGCCGTGGCGACGGATGGATGCGCGCAACCGCGCATCCAGTCGACGAAAGGCGACCGCATCGACGCACAGACCGCCACCCAGGTAGGCATTGTCGAAGGCGGTGAAATGCACATAGCCCAGGGCCTCGGCCACAACGTCGGGCGCGCGCAGCACGAAGTGGCGGGGAAAGGATGGCAGGGCGTCGCCGAAACTCTTGCGGAACAGGGTGGCGGCCATGCGTTCGGCCTCAGCCTGGTCGACTTCTTCGACCGCAAGTCCGGAAAGCTCGGGTGTCGTCATCGATACGGTGTGTCCTGGTGTCGGGCACACTGTAGGAGCCGCATGTGCCCGGATCAAACGTTTCCGGCGAAGCGCCCACGCCGGCACGCGCCAGCGCAGCGGCGGGAACGCCACCTGCGCCGGCTACAATGCCGCCATGAGCACGATCCTGAAGTCCCGGGCGATGTCCGATGAAGTCGCCGACCTGTTGCGCGAGGCACGCGCACTGGAGGGCGAAATGCCCCTGCTGGCCGGCGAACTGTACGCCAGGGCGCTGGGCATGGATCCGGCCAACCTGGACGCGCACAATGCCATCGAGCGCCTGCAGGCGCCGGGTTGGTATGGCGAGTGGATGCGCGTCGATTGCCGCATCCATCCCGACGACGACATCTTCCGCTTCTTCGCCGAATACCCCGGTTCGCGCAACCCCATCCGCGACTACCTGGCCGATGGCTGGCGCTCGCTGGGCGAGCTGATGGTGGCGCTGGAGAGGATCGGGCGGCCCCTGCTCGGCATGGACAGCGTGCTGGAGTTCGCCTCGGGATTCGGTCGTTTCACCCGGCACCTCTCAAGGGTGCTGCCGGGGCGGGTGACCTGTGCCGATGTCATGCCCGGCTCCGCCGAGTTCCTGCGCGAGACCTTCGGAGTGAAGGCGTTTCCTTCCTGCATGGAACCCGAATCGATCCGCTTTCCCGAACGCTACGATCTGGTGTTCGTGCTGTCGCTGTTCACACATCTGCCGGTGACGGTGTGGGGGCGTTGGCTGCGGGCGCTTTCCGATGCGTTGGCAGCGGACGGCGTGCTCCTCTTCACCGTGCACAACGAGGAAGCCAGCCGCGCTGCCGGCATCGGCTTCGACGCCGATGGCGTGCGCTACCTGCCGAGCAGCGAATCGCCCTCGCTCGGCGGCGATCACTACGGCACCACCTTCACCACCCGCGCCGTGGTCGAACGCCAGGTGGTCGAGGCGCTCGGCCGGCCACCGCGAGCCATCTTGCCGATCGCCTTCTGGGCCGGCCAGGACGCCGTGGTGGTGTGAGTGCACGTTCCGGTTCTCACCTACCACGCGGTCAACGTCGCGGGCAGCAGCTACGCCGATAACGACCACATCGCTTTCGCCGCCGACCTTGCCCTGATCCATCGGCTCGGCTTGCGGGTGGTCCCGGTGCATTGGCTGGTGGACCAGCTTCTGGGTCGCGTCGAACGTGATCTTTCCGGTTGTGTGGCACTCACCTGCGATGACGGCTCCGATCTCGACGTCCGCGATCTTGCGTGGCCCGGGCATGGCATGCAGCGCAGCCTGCTCAACTGCATGCACGATTTCGTCGACGCGCACGGCAACGCCGCGCAACCCGATCTACACCTGACCGCCTTCGTCATCGCCTCGCCCGAAGCGCGCGCGCGACTCGACCAACGCGCACTGTTTGGCCACGGCTGGATGAACGAGGACTGGTGGCCGGAAGCCATGGCTTCAGGTCGCATGGCCATCGAGAACCACAGCTGGGACCACAACCACGGCGATCTCGATGCGCCGGGCCCCGACGGCATGCCACGCGGCGACTTCCTTGCGGTGAACAACGCGGTGCGCGCGGAAAGCGAGATCGTCCAGGCGGCGCGCTACATCGACTCCCGCATCGCTCCAGCGCGCACGCGCCTGTTCTGCTATCCCTTCGGGCAGGTGCCGGACTTCGTCCGCGACGAATGGCTGCCGGCGCTCGGTGAAACGCACGGGATCGATGCCGCGTTCGGCGTCGAGCCGTCTGCCATCACCATGACCAGTGACCGCTGGAACCTTCCACGCTACGTCTGCGGCTGGCACTGGACATCGCCGCAGGCGCTCGAAGCGATCCTGCTCGACTCGGGTTGCAGGTAGGCGAATTCCAGAAAGTCACAGCACCGCCGCGTCCACGCGGGGCTGGCGTGCAGTCACCGCTTGGCAGAACTCGGGCCAGCATGGCTTGCACCGCTCCGTGACGAAGGTATGTGCGGCGGGAGATGGAGGAGGGTTCCGGCTAGAATCTCCCCGCCGCCCGCACTTGACGGGGTGGCGAAGCCCGTCGCGCCACTGCGATGGCATGGCAACGGATTTTCGTAAGGGGAGAACCGCAATGAAGTATGGGGTATGGCTGGCAGTCGCCGCAGTCGCTGCGCTGTCGGGTTGTGCAACGATTACCAGGGGCACCACGCAGGCGTGGACCGTCGAGACCGACCCGGTCGGTGCGAATGTCGAGCTTTCCAGTGGAGAGAAGTGCGTCACGCCCTGCACGCTGAAGAAGAAGCGCAAGGACGGTTTCACCGTCAGCATCGTCAAGGACGGCTATCGCGCCGTTCGGACCGAAGTTCTTAGCTCGGTGTCGGGTGCCGGCGCCGCAGGCATGGCCGGCAACGTGATCGTGGGAGGACTCATCGGAATCGGCGTGGACGCAGCGTCCGGGGCAACCCGCGATCTGACGCCGAATCCACTGGTGGTGAAGATGGAGCACGAGGAGGTCTCGAGCAGCCGCGCTGATGGTGCATTCGACGCTGGAGAAACCATCATGGCGGATGGCAGCGAATGAGTCTCAAGGGGAAGTCGTAGAGCAATCGGTCCGGGGGGGCCCTCCCGGCGCCCCC
>DAOMOD010000173.1:0-8770 GCA_035444205.1 Lysobacteraceae bacterium | reverse complement strand
CCCGAGTCCCGAGTCCCGAGTCCCGAGTCCCGAGCCCCGAGTCCCGAGTCCCGAGTCCCGAACCGGCCTACTGCTTCAACCGGTACCCGGTGCGAAAGATCCAGGTCACCGCCACCATGCAGGCAGCCAGAAAACCGAGCAGCGCCAGCACACTGGTGAGGATGGCGACGTCGCCGGAGCCGTAGAAGGTCCAGCGGAAGCCGCTCACCAGGTACACGATGGGATTGAACAGGGTGGCCGTGCGCCATGGCTCGGGCAGCATGTCGATCGAATAGAACACGCCGCCGAGGAAGGTGAGCGGCGTCACCACCAGCATCGGAAAGAACTGCAACTCCTCGAAGCCCTTGGCCCACACGCCGATGATGAAGCCGGCCAGACTGAAGGCCAGCGCCACCAGCACCAGATAGACGAACATCCACAAGGGATGCGCGATGCTGACCGGTACGAACAGGCTGGCCGTCGCCAGGATCACCAGGCCGAGGATCACCGACTTGGTGGCGGCCGCGCCGACATAGGCCAGCACCGTCTCGAAGGCCGACACCGGCGCCGACACCACCTCGTAGATGGTGCCGGTGAACTTGGGCATGTGGATGCCGAAGGCGGCGTTGTTCAGGCTTTCGGTGAACACCGACAGCATGATCAGGCCGGGCACGATGAAGGCGCCATAGCTCACCCCGTCGATGGCGCCCATGCGTCCGCCGATGGCGGCACCGAACACCAGCAGGTAAAGCGCGGTGGTCAGGACCGGCGTGGCCAGACTCTGCCACAGCGTGCGCCGGAAGCGCGCCATCTCGAACAAGTAGATGGCACGCACGCCATGGTGGTTGAAGCGCATCGTCTGCGTGTTCATGCGCGCTCCTTGACCAGATCCACGAAGATGTCCTCCAGGGAACTTTGCCGGGTATTGAGATCGCTGAACTCGATGCCGATTTCGGCGATGCGCCTGAGCAGCCGCGGCACGCAGGTGTTCTCCTCGCCGGCATCGAAGTCGAGCACCAGTTCGCTGCCGCCGTTGCCGATCGCCAGATTCCACTCGGCCAATGCCTCGGGAATCGTGGTCAACGGTTCGGCGAGGTGCAGGGTGAGCTGCTTGCGACCCAGCCGGCGCATCAGCACCGCCTTGTCCTCCACCAGCAGCAGGCGGCCCTTGTGGATCACACCGATGCGATCGGCCATCTCCTCGGCCTCCTCGATGTAGTGGGTGGTGAGGATGATGGTGACGCCGGACTCACGCAGGCGCCGCACGAGATCCCACATGTCGCGCCGGAGTTCGACGTCGACGCCGGCGGTGGGCTCGTCCAGGAACAGGATGCGCGGCTCGTGCGACAGCGCCTTGGCGATCAGCACGCGCCGCTTCATGCCGCCGGACAGCGCCATGATCTTCTCCTTGCGCTTGTCCCAGAGCGACAGCTCGCGCAACACGCGTTCGACATGCGCGGCATCGGGCGCCAGCCCGAACAGGCCGCGACTGAAGTTCACCGTGTCCCACACCGTCTCGAACATGTCGGTGTGCAGCTCCTGCGGCACCAGGCCAATAAGCTGCCGCGCCGCGCGCCAGTCGCGAACGATATCGTGACCATCGACGCGCACGCGGCCCGCACTCGCCACCACCAGCCCGCAGACGATGCCGATCAGCGTGGTCTTGCCGGCACCGTTCGGCCCGAGCAGCGCGAAGATCTCGCCGCGGCGGATGTCGAGGTCGACGCCGGCAAGCGCCTTGAGGCCACCGGCATAGGTCTTGTCGAGGCCTTCAACGATAACGATGGAATCCATGGTGCTCATGATGGCTTGCCCCGACCGGCGCTCCAAGCGGCGTGAAGCCCCTCTCCCGGTGGAAGAGGGGAGATCCTTGAGCTAGGCATGACTCGCCGCCATCGTCTGCCGTGGTCGCATGCGTTCACCGAGCTTGCGCAACGCCACGTAAAACACCGGCGTCAGGAACAGGCCGAAAAGGGTCACGCCGATCATGCCGGCGAACACCGCCACGCCCATCGCGTGGCGCACCTCGGCGCCGGCGCCGCCGGCCAGCACCAACGGCACCACCGCCGCGGTGAAGGTGATCGAAGTCATGATGATCGGCCGCAGGCGCAGGCGGCAGGCTTCCAGCGCCGCCTCGACGATGCCCATGCCGGCGAGTTCCAGCTCGCGCGCAAACTCGACGATGAGGATGGCGTTCTTGCAGGCCAGACCCATCAGCACCACCAGGCCCACCTGCACGAACAGGTTGTTGTCGCCGCCGGTCAGCGAGACTCCGATCAGCGCGGACAGCATGCACATCGGCACGATCAGGATCACTGCCAGCGGCATGGTCCAGCTCTCGTACAGCGCGGCCAGCACCAGGAACACCAGCAGCACCGCGAGCGGGAAGATCAGCACGTTGGCGCCGCTCTCGCTGACCTGCTGGTGACTGAGGTCGGTCCATTCGAAGCTCATGCCGGCCGGCAGCACCTGTGGTGCCATTCCCGCGATCACCGCCAGTGCCTGGTTCGAGGACAGGAAACGCGGGTCGGATTCGCCCATCAGATCGGCCGCCGGGTAGCCGTTGTAGCGGATTACCGGGTCCGGTCCGTAGCTCGGCCGCAGATTCACCATGGAGCCGATCGGCACCATCTCGCCGGCCTGGTTGCGGGTACGCAGGCGCGCGATGTCCTCCACCTGGTCGCGGAAGCCGGCGTCGGCCTGGGCGATCACCTGCCAGGTGCGGCCGAAGCGGTTGAAGTCGTTCACGTAGGCCGAGCCGAGATAGACCTGCAAGGTCTCGAACAGGTCGGTCAGCACCACGCCCTGGGCCTTGGCCTTGTCGCGGTCGACCAGCGCCTCGAGCTGCGGCACGTTGGCCTGGTAGGAGCTGAACGGCCAGCCCATGCCCGGCACCTGGGAAAGCGCGCCGGCCAGGCCCTGCACCGCGTTCTGCAGCTCGCCGTAGCCCAATCCTGCGCGATCCTGCACGAACAGCGAGTAGCCTGATCCGGTACCGATGCCGAGGATGGCGGGCGGCATGATGGCGAAAGCAAATGCCTCCTGGATGGATCCGAACTTCATGTTGAGTTCGGCGGTGATCGCGGCTGCACCGCGGCGACGGTCGGCAAAATCGTCGAGGCCGAAGAAGATGGTCCCGGTGTTGGGCGTGTTGGTGAACTGCATCGCGTTCAGTCCCGGGAACGCCACCGCGCTCTTGACCCCCTCGGTGGACAGCGCCATTTCGCTCATGCGCCTCACCACCGCTTCGGTACGATCCAGCGAGGCACCCTCGGGCAGCTTCACCGCGCCGATCAGGTACATCTTGTCCTGAGTCGGAATGAAGCCGCCGGGCACCCACTGGAAGATACCGGCCGTGGCCAGCAGCAGCAGTGCGTAGACTGCGAACACCAATCCGCGCGAACGCAGGCTGCGCCCGATCGCGCCCTGGTAGGCGTGCGCGCTGGCCGCAAAGAAGCGGTTGAACGGACGAAACAGCCAGCCGAAACCGCGATCGATCAGCCGCGTGGGCAGGTCCTTCGGTGCACCGTGGGGCTTGAGCAGCATCGCCGCAAGCGCCGGCGACAGGGTCAGCGAGTTGATTCCGGAGATCACCGCAGAGATGGCGATGGTCACCGCGAACTGCTTGTAGAACTGTCCGGTAACGCCCGACAGAAAGGCCATCGGTACGAACACCGCGCACAGCACCAGGCTGATGGCGATGATCGGCCCCGACACCTCGCGCATGGCCTGGTGCGCTGCCTCCAGCGGCGCACGCCCTTCGGCAATGTTCCGCTCCACGTTCTCCACCACCACGATGGCGTCGTCGACCACGATACCGATCGCCAGCACCAGTCCGAACAGGGTCAGGGTGTTGATCGAGAAGCCGAGCAGGTACAGCACCGCGAAGGTGCCGACGATCGACACCGGCACCGCCAGCAGCGGGATGATCGAGGCACGCCAGGTCTGCAGGAACAGGATCACGATCAGCACCACCAGCGCCACCGCTTCCAGCAGGGTCAGCACCACCTTCTGGATCGAGGCGCGCACGAACACGGTAGGGTCGTAGACCACCTCGTACTCCACGCCGGGCGGAAAGCTTCCGGCCAGTTCGGCCATCTTCGCGCGCACCGCGTTGGACAGCTCGATGGCGTTCGAGCCCGGCGCCTGGAAGATCGGAACCGCGGTCGCTTCGCGATTGTCGAGCAGTGAGCGCAGCGCGTACTCCGACGCACCGAGCTCAAGCCGGGCAACGTCACGCAGGCGGGTGAGCTGGCCGTCGCTGCCGACCTTCAGCACGATGTCGGCGAACTCCTGTTCGCTGGCGAGTCGGCCCTGGGCGTTGATCGACACCAGGAAATCGGTGTTGCCCGCGTTGGGCGGTGCGCCGAGCTGGCCGGCCGAGACCTGCACGTTCTGTTCGCGGATGGCGCGCACGATATCGCCGGCGGTGAGACCGCGCGCGGCGGCCCGGTCCGGATCGATCCACACGCGCATGGCGTAGTCGCCGGCGCCGAACACCCACACCTGGCCGACACCGGGCAGGCGCGCCAGCTCGTCCTTCACCTGCAGGGTGGCGAAGTTGCGCAGATACAGCCCGTCGTAACGCCCATCCGGCGAGGTCAGGTGCACCACCATGGTCAGGTTGGGCGACTGCTTGAAGGTGCTGACGCCGAGCCGGCGCACGTCTTCGGGCAGTCGCGGCAGTGCCTGCGCCACCCGGTTCTGCACCTGGACCTGGGCGAAATCGGGGTCGGTGCCCGGCTTGAAGGTGACGGTGAGCGAAAGCACGCCGTCGGACCCGGCCACCGACTTCATGTACATCATGTCCTCGACGCCATTGATCGCCTCCTCCAGTGGAGTCGCCACCGTCTCGGCGATGGTGCCGGGATTGGCACCCGGGAACACGGCCCGCACCTGCACGGTGGGCGGCACCACATCGGGATACTCGCTGACCGGAAGCACCGGAAGCGCGATCACACCGGCGACAAGGATCAGGATCGAAAGGACCGCGGCGAAGATGGGGCGATCCACGAAGAAGCGGGCGAAGTTCATGGGGAGGGCTTAGGGCTTAGGGCTTAGGGCTTAGGGCTTAGGGCCTGGAGTGGTTGTCCCGAGGCTGTGATGCGAGACCGTGGCCGTCGTTCATGGCTCCTTCCCCCGCCTGCGGGGGAAGGCTGGGATGGGGGCCGCTTTCCCCTCTGCCATCGGAAGAGGGGTTGGGGAGCGGGTCCGGCGAAGCAGGCTGCGCCACGACGCGCACGTTTCCTTTCCCGCGGTTTGCCATCAATGCGTCGCGGCGAATCCCCCCGCCGCCGGTGGATCGCCCATGGCGATGGTCTGCGCATCCACCGGCATGCCGGGGAAGAACACCTTCTGCACCCCGTGCACGATCGCCCGGTCGCCTGCCTCCAGTCCGGCCTCGACGATACGCAGGCCCTCATGCATGCGTCCCAGGCGCACGTCACGGCGCATGGCGCGCTGCTCGGCGTCGAGCACGTAGACGAACTTGCGGTCCTGGTCGGTCAGCACCGCCTTGTCGTCGACCAGCAGGGCGTGGCGCACGTCGCCGCCGAGCAGTCGCACGCGCGCGAACAGGCCAGGAAGGAATCGGCGCTCGCTGTTGTCGAGCACGGCGCGTGCACGGATGGTCCCGGAACCGGCATCGATCCGGTTGTCGATGAAATCGACCTCGCCCATGTGCACGAATCCCTCATCGTTGGACAGCGCCACCTGCACCGGAATCGGATCGCCGCGCGAACTCAGGCGCTCGCCGTTGCGCGAACGGTCGGCATAGCGCAGGTAGGCGGCCTCGTCGCCCTCGAAGCTGACGTACACCGGATTGAGCGACACGATGGTGGTGAGCACGGTGGCCATCGGCTGGGTGGTCACCAGGTTGCCCGCGGTGACCAAGGCGCGACCAGCGCGGCCGTCGATCGGCGCGCGCACCTCGGTGAACTCAAGATCCAGCCGCGCCATCTCCACCGCCGCACGGGCGGCGCTCACTTCGGCCTGCGCCGAAGCCAGTGCCGCCCGGCGCTGCTCCAGCTCCTCAGCCGAGATCACGTGCGCCGCGCCCAGTTTCTCGGCACGAGCAAGCTCGGAGCGGGTCAGATCGACGCGCGTGAGCGTGCGCGCCAGCTCGGCCTCGGCACGCGCGAGCAGCGCGCGGTACGGGCGCGGATCGATGGTGAACAGCAGATCACCCTTCTTCACCTCCTCGCCTTCGACATAGTCGACGCGCTCGATGTAGCCGGCCACCCGCGGGCGCAGCTCGACACTTTCGACCGCCTCGATATGGCCAGTGAACTCGTCGAACGCGTGGACCTCGCGAACCAGCACCTCGGCCACGCTGACCGCGGGTGGCGGCGGCATGCCTTCATGCTGGGCGTTGGAGGTGCCGCAGGCGGCAAGCGTTGCGACCAGGGGCAGGATCGCGCCGATGCTCAGCGCATGGGGAATGGAGCGGCGGGGGAACATGATCGGTCTCCTTGGACTTCTTGGTCTTCTTGATCTTCTTGGTACTCGGGTGCGCCCCGGGGTGGGGGCGGCATTGCATGTCAGGCGTCGTAGGCGATCACCGCCTCCGTTGCCGGCTGTTCGATCAGGGACACCAGGCGGTGACCCACGTCCAGCGCGCTCGGCCACTCCGGGCAGGCGCAGCTCTCATTGCGTCCGGTGCGCACCGGAGAGCACATCGCCAATTGCTGCACGCGCACCGGCAGGTCCTCGGTCTCCAGACGCAACGCCCTGATCAACAGACGCTGGGCCGCGCCGGAAATCGACAGATGGCCGTAGCCGGCCCAGGGTGTTTCCACGCACGGTCCGCCGATGACGACGTAGGGCGCTCCGCGCGCACCTTCCGCCAGCAGCGGCAGCAGGTGTCGCGCCGCATGCCACTGCGGCAGCAGATCCTCGGCCAGCTTGCGCTCCAGAAAATCCGCCGGCTGCTCCAGCAGGCGACCACGCTCGAAGGGCCCCGTCACGCTCACCACGATTGCCGCGAGCGACTGGCGCATGCGGCGTACCGCGGCGGACAGGGCGGCGGCCTCGCTGTCCGTGGCCACCGATGCCGGCAGCAGGGTCAGCGCGTCGGGCCGACCGAGATCGCGTGCCAGCGCGTCCAGGCGACCCGGGTCGCGGCCGACGGCAATCACCGCGTAGCCCGCGTCCAGCAGTGCTTCGCTGAGGCCGCGGCCGACGCCGCCACTGGCACCGACGACCAGGACCGCCTTGTTCACGGATGCACTTCCCACTGACCTCCTTCCAGGTGATCCAGGGTGTAGCGCAGATCCGGCTGCAGCCATAACGCGGGCAGCAGCAGCAACGGGGAATACAGGAGACGTTTGAGAATGGCGGAATACATGACGGGGCTCCGGTCGGGGTGGACCGGGGACTACACTAATGTTTGAAGAGGGGTTTGATTAGCCCGCCAAATCGGGAATCATTGTCCTGCATTTGGGACAATCTCCATGACTTCCGGCATGGCTGGGGGCGGTCGGCCCCTGCCAGGAAGCTGCGCGACACGTTGCATTGGCGCCGCATCAATGTTCATCCGGGCTTGCACGGAAGCGGGACCGGCGGAGAGGGAGATCCCGACTGCGGCATGGCGGAAACCAGGCAAGATCCCATCCACAGGCGCCCCGATGGCACGCGATCTCAACGAAACCCTGATATTCGCCAAGGTGGTGGAACTCGGCAGCTTCACCGCCGCCGGCCGCGCGCTGGGTCTGCCCAAGACCACGGTCAGCCGCAAGGTGCAGGAGCTGGAGGCGCGTCTGGGCGCGCGATTGTTGCAGCGGAGCACGCGCCGCCTGGGACTGACCGAGGCGGGTGGCCTGTACTACGAGCACGCGCGCAGGATCGCGCACGAAATGGGTCAGGCCGAGAGCGCCGTCCACCAGCTCAGCGGCGGCCCGCGCGGCTGGCTGCGCATCAGCGTGCCCTACTCGCTCGGCCTGCACGGCATCGCGCCGCTGCTCGGCGAGTTCCGCGCCCTGCACCCCGAGGTACGCGTGGACATGCAGCTAGACAACGACATCGTCGATCTGATCGCCGGTGAATTCGACCTGGCGCTGCGCTTCGGCACCCTGCCCGACTCCGGCCTGGTGGCACGACCGCTCGCACGCCTGCACCAGCGGGTGTACGCAAGTCACGTCTACCTGGATCGCCACGGGGAGCCGCTGGAACCGGAAGACCTGCAACATCACCGCGCCCTGGCCATGGCGCAGCATCGCCACGGCCAGCGCTTCCTGTGGCGGCTCGGCAATGGCGACCGCGAGCAGGAGTTTCCGGTGCAGCCGGTGATCGTGACCAACGACCCGTTCGGTCTGATTCCACCGCTCTTGGGGGGCGATGGCCTGATGCTGGCGAGCGAGCCGGTGGTCGCGGCGGCGTTGCAGCGCGGCGCGGTGCGACGCGTGCTGGCCGCCTGGAGCGGACCCGGTGCGCCACTCAACGCGGTGTTCCCGCCGGGCCGCGTGGTGCCGCCCAAGGTGCGCGCGTTTCTCGACTTTCTGGGGGAACGGCTCAAGCTGTGAGCCGGCGCGGCGGGTTCCTGCTATTTCCGCGCATTCGCCAGCAGGGCGCGCACCTCGTCGTCGCCGGTCTGCTCAAAATGGCGGTAGGCGGCACCGACCGCGTAGAAATTGGCAGGACTGGACAGGCACACCACCTCGTCGGCCTCATGCTGGAGCCGCGCCAGCGTATCCGGCGGGGCCACCGGCACCGCAGCGATCAGGCGCGCCGGCCGCAGCATGCGCATGGCCGCCAGCCCGGCGCGCAGCGTGGCGCCGGTAGCCACGCCGTCATC
>DAOMOD010000172.1:0-8773 GCA_035444205.1 Lysobacteraceae bacterium | reverse complement strand
CAAGGATGTGCCGTCGACAGACCCCACAGGCCGCACGCGGACCTGGAGGGCAGGAAGCCCGGAAGGCGCGTAAGCGGGGCGTCCTCTCTTTTGGTTACTTTTCTCTGGACGAGCAGAGAAAAGTGACCCGGCCGCCGGAGGGCGGACGGAACCCAAGTCAGGGACGACACAACCATCCGCGCCGCAGGCGCTCCGAACAGGAACCGTCAGACACCGAAACGTATCAGTCGCAGCTTTCGCAGCTCCCACAAAAGAGCGCTAGCACACCGCGGTAAACCGGCCGCCGGGAGGCGGACGGAACCGAAGTCATGGACGACACCACCACCCGCGCCGCAGGCGCAGCGAACCGACGTCGTCAGCCGGTCACCGCCTGCTGCAACAGCGGCGGCAATGGGCAATGCAGGCAGCCACACACGGTCCGCAACAGCTCGGCCTCGGCCACGGTGATCTTGCCGTCATGGCTGGCGCAGGCGGCCAGGGCTTCGACCAGGAGTTCCTTGCCGATGCCGTCCAGGCGGTCGAGCTCGGTCATGGCGCGGTCGAGCGTGGCGATCCAGTCGTCGGGCGGGTTGAAGGGCGGGCGCTGGTCGCGCAGCAGAAGGCCGATGCCGGCATTGAAGGCGAATTGCGCCGCCTCGCGTGAGTCGTGACCCTTGGCCGCCAGCACGGAGAACAGGCCGCCCAGTTCGGCGCGCAAATCGCGCAATCGGCGTCGGCCGATCGGGCGCGTGCGAGAGGGGTCGAGGGCGTCGCGCAGGTGGGCGCTGACCAGGCGTGCCAGGCAGTACTCGAACAGTTCCACCTTGCCGTCGGCGTGGATCAGGCGCTGTGCAGTGACCAGCAGGCGTTCGATTTCCGGGCGCGGTCGCCGCCGCAGCGAGGGAAACGCCATCTCCACCAGCGGCAGGCGCATCAAGGCATGCAGCGATCGACAGGCTTCCGCCAGCGCGGCCGTGCGCTGGCTCGTTTCGGCGCCAAGGGCCGATTCGATGAGCCGCAGCTGCCTGGCATGAAGCGTCTCGTCATCGTGCGCAAGCAGCAGGGCCAGGGTGATTGCCGGCGCATCGTCGTGGCTGTGCGCGGCCTCGGTGAGGGCCGCGGGGATTCCCGAGAGTATGCCGCCGGCGAGGTCGAAATCGTGCTGGTCGGGCGCGGCGATCTGCCCGGGGACACTGTGCGGGTCGATGTCCATGGTCGCCTTCTCGTCGGGCAGCGCGGCCCCCGCGGCGAAGCCGGCGAACATGGCCGAGGCAGGCACGCGGTCGAGGGGCAGCTTCGATTCGACGAGTCGTTTCGAGACCTCCTTGAGGCGCTCCGGACGGAAGCTCGGGTCGAGCGCTTGCAGGCGCTTCTCGATCGGCGGATGGGTGGCGAAGGCGCCGGACAGGGCGAAGCCGTCGCCGAACAGCATGTGGCTCACCTCTTCGCCGCGTCCGGCGTCGATGCGCGAATGGACCGGAAGGCCGGCGATCTTCATCAGCGCGCCCGAAATGCCGCGTGTCTGGCGGGTGAACTGCACCGCAGAGGCGTCGGCGAGGTATTCGCGCTGGCGCGATACGCCGGACTTGATGAGGCGTCCGAACAGCACGCCGATGGAGCCGATGATCCACAGTGCCAGCCCGACCGCCAGCAAGGCGGCGACGCCACCGCCGCGATCGCGGCTGCCGCTGCTGCGCGCACGACCGCCGTAGCGCACCGAGCGCAGCAGCAGACGTCCGATCAGGGCGATGGCCAGGATGCCGTGCAGCATGCCGATCAGGCGGATGTTGAGGCGCATGTCGCCGTTGAGGATGTGACTGAACTCGTGCGCCACCACACCTTGAAGTTCCTCGCGGGTGAGGTTGTCGATGGCGCCGCGGGTCACCGCCACCGCGGCATCGGCGGGTGTGAAGCCGGCGGCGAAGGCGTTGATGCCGGCCTCCGATTCCATCACGAAGATCTCCGGCACCGGTACGCCGGAAGCGATCGCCACCTCCTCGACCACGTTGCGCAGGCGGGCCAGCTTGATATCGCGGGTGCCGGGTTCGACCGGCGTGCCACCCAGCTCGCGCGCCACCGCGCCGCCGCCGGAGCGCAGTTGCGCGATCTTGATCAGGCTGGCGCCGCCGATGATGGACAGGGTGACCAGGGTGGCGATCACCAGCGTCATGGGGTCGTCGCGCAGCGTGTCCCAGGTCAGGCGGCCGTCGTCGTAGCCGAAGGCCGCGATCAACACCAGGTCGACGGCGACGACAATGGCGATCACCGCCAGCGCGAACAACAGGACCAGACGCCGCGTCTGGCCGCGCGCCTGGCGCTGGCGGGCGAAGAAGTTCATCCGCCCGTACCCTCAGCCGCGGCCTACTTGAAGGAGACCTTCGGGACTTCGCGCTTTTCGGCGCTGTCGATCTCCAGCAGTGCGCCGGCCTGGAAGTTGAACATGTTGGCGACGATGTTGCTGGGGAACACCTCGCGCTTGTTGTTGTATTCCATGATCGAGTCGTTGTAGGCCTGTCGGGCGAAGGCCACGCGATTCTCGGTGGAGGACAGCTCTTCCTGGAGCTGCATCATGTTCTGGTTGGCCTTGAGGTCCGGGTAGGACTCGGACAGCGCGAACAGGCGCCCCAGGGTGGCGGTCAGCATGTTCTCGGAGCCGGACAGCTGCTTCATGGCCGCCGGGTCGCCGGGGTTGGCCTTGGCCGCATTGAGTCCGGATACCGCACCGGCGCGTGCCTCGATCACCGCCTGCAGGGTCTCGCGCTCGTGCGCCATGTAACCCTTGACCACCTCGACCAGGTTCGGGATCAGGTCGTGGCGCCGCGTGAGCTGTACGTCGATCTGCGCGAAGGCGTTCCGGAAGGCGTTGCGCGCGGCGATCAGACCGTTGTATATGGCGATGGACCAGAAGACCATGACCACGATTACGGCAAGGATTACCCAGATCATCACAGTTCCCCGCTGGCCGATTGGCTAGAATGGCCAAAGATTACCATGCTGCCCCCACCCCGAGTGACTGCGAGAAGTCATAGCCACCCCGGATTCCGACTGCTGCTGCCCCTGCTGCTGGGTGCCGCCGGCACTGCCCATGCCGACGTCCTGGCGCTGTCGACCACACGCGCGCTGCTGCCGGCATTCGAGCACCAGGTCGAGGAGGTGATGGCGGTCGGCGACGTGGTCGGGCTCGCGGTGGCGGTGGTCGAGGGCGACCAGGTCCTGCTGAGTCGCGGCTATGGTGTCACCGCCACGCGCAGTCGCGATCCGGTACTGCCCGCAACCGTCTTCCGTACCGCTTCGCTTTCGAAGACCTTCGCTGGCGCACTGGCCGGGTTGCTGGTGAGCGAGGAGCGGCTGAGCTGGAACGCGCCGGTCACCGGCATCCTGCCCGGCTTCGCCCTGAAGGATCCGGAAGCGGCAGGGCGGCTCACGGTCAACGACCTGCTGGCGCACCGCGTTGGCCTGCCCCGCCACTCCTACGATCTCGACCTGGAAGCCGATCAGCCGTATCCGTTGCTGGTGGAGAAGCTGGCCGAGGCGCCCATCGTGTGTCCGGTAGGCGAGTGCTACGCCTACCAGAACATCGCCTTCAGCCTGATTGGCGACATCAGTTTCGCAGTCACCGGTGGCTTCTACAGCATCGAGGTCGAGCGCCGGCTGTTCCATCCGCTGGGCATGCGTACCGCGACCTTCGGCCGCGACGCGCTGGAAGCCAGCGAGTCGTGGGCGCGCCCGCACGTGCGCCGCGGCCGCGGCTGGGCGACGCTGCGGCCAAAGGAGAATTACTACCGGGTACCGCCAGCGGCGGGCGTCAATGCCAGCGTCGACGACCTGGCGCAATGGCTGATCGCACACCTCGGTCATCGGCCCGAGGTATTGTCCGCCGAAGTGCTGGCCGACCTGCACGAACCGCAGGTGGAAACGCGCCGCGAGATCAGCGGCCCGCGCTGGCGGCGCGCGCGTATCAACGACGCGCACTACGCGCGTGGCTGGCGCGTCTTCGACTACGCTGGCGAAAGGGTCGTGTTCCACGGTGGCGCGGTGCAGGGCTACCGCGCCATCCTCGGACTGCTTCCCGAGCGCCAGGTGGGCATCGTCATGCTGTGGAACTGCGAAAGCTCGCTGCCCGCCGGACTGTTCCCCACCTTTGTCGACAGCGTGCTGGGGCTGCCCTATCGCGACTGGCTGGAT
Source organism: Lysobacteraceae bacterium (assembly GCA_035444205.1). Taxonomy (GTDB): domain Bacteria; phylum Pseudomonadota; class Gammaproteobacteria; order Xanthomonadales; family BPKI01; genus DAOMOD01. The sequence goes on along the minus strand of DAOMOD010000172.1, from coordinate 4,609 downwards.
CTCGACCGCCATCGCCGACTGGTCGCCCAGCGCGGTCGCGGATGAGCGAGGCGACCACGATGACGCCCACGGCATGCTGATTGCCGATCGCATTCTCATGCTGGCGCTGTCGCCGGAGACCGGCCTGCCGCTGTCTGGCGTGAGGCGCGACCGGCTTCAGCGCGCATTGACAGCGGCGCTGGCTGCGGAACTGGCCTTGATGCGGCGCATTCGGCTTGACGGCGAAGGGCGTCTGGAAGTGAGCGACGCGCTGCCACTGTCGCATCCTCTGCTGGGGGAAGCATTGCGTGTGCTCGGCATGGCAGGCCACGCGCTTCCCGCGCAGCAGATGCTGCGCTTCCTGCAGCAGCGCATGGGCGAGCTCAGGGTGCGCATCGCCGACGGCCTGTTCCGTCGCGATCTGCTGCATCGTGGTGTGCGCTGGCGCTTCTGGCTGTGGCCGCAACGCGTCTACCCGTTGCGTTCGCGCCAGGCACGCAATGAATGCCTTGCGCAATTGCATCCCGCCGATCCGGTCAGTGCCGCCGCGGTGGTTCGGCGTACAGTGCTTGCGCTGGCGTCCTCCGCCGGAATTCTCGACGCCCTGCCGGCTGCCGATGCGCCGGCCGATGTCGGACGCCGGGCGCAAGACGCCATCGGTTCGGCGATCTCCGAATCGGTGCGCGATCCGTTGCAGGCGCTGATGCGGGAGCTGGCGCGTTACACGCGCGGCTGACGCACTCGTCAGGACGATGAGGTACTTGGTCGGCGGCACGCGCCACGTCGACGGGTACGCGGTGTGGCGCTGCGGAAGTGGAGAAGGGGGTTTCGCCTGCACCCGGAGGTTGCCTCCGGGAAGAGCTCCCTCCCTGCCTGGGCAAACAGGGAGAGAGTGCTCCGAAAACCAACAGTGAAGCTTATTTCTTCTTGGCGGCCTTCTTGGCCGGTGCTTTCTTGGCGGCGGGCTTGGCGGCCTTGCTGACCGTCTTCGCCTTGGCCGCAGCGGCCTTCTTCGCCGGTGCCTTCCTGGCAGCCTTCTTGGCAGGCGCCTTCTTCTTGGCTGCCTTCTTCGCAGGTGCCTTCTTGGCTGCCTTCTTGGCAGGTGCCTTTCTTACCGCCTTCTTCGCCGCCTTCTTGGCAGGTGCCTTCTTCACGGCCTTCTTGGCCGCGGCCTTCTTCGCAGGTTTCTTTGCAGTAGCTTTCTTGGTAGCCATACGCGTCTTAACTCCTCGTCAGTGGGTAGTGAAATGCCCAGTATTGAACCGAAGTGTTCCTCGTCAACAAACCATCGCCATCGAAGCGGGTGCGTCGATGGCGATGCAAAAGCAAAACAGAAGGGGTGACCGACCCTGCGACGAAATCGCCGCTTCGATGTGTTCGCCGTACTTCTTCACGGCGATATTCAGGGTCATAAGCGTGTCGGTTGCTTGACAGTTTGCGGAAAGCTAATCACGTCACGGTTCACTGTCAATATGTTTCGCACATCTGCGTGAAATTTTTTTTCGCCGCATCGACGCGTGTCGAACCTCAAGTCGCGAGTTGCGTGCTCATGATCGCCGCGAATTTTTCGATGTCGTCGTCGCTCTTGGTCTCGGTAGCGCAGAGCAACAGCGCGTCGTCGAGCTCGGGAAATTCCTCGCCGAGTGCTACGCCGGCGACGACGCGATTCCTTGCGACAGCTTCGATCACGGCGCTCGCGGGTTGCGGCAAACGCAGAGCGAACTCGTGGAAGCAAGGGCGCGCAAACAACGGTGTGACGCCGTTTATCGCGCAAAGGCGTGCACGCAGAGCGCGAGCATTGGCGCAGCTTCGGCGCGCCACGCGCGCCAGTCCCTGCGGACCGAGCAGCGCCATGTAGATGGTCGCTGCGGTGACCAGCAGACCCTGGTTGGTGCAGATGTTGGAGGTGGCCTTGGCGCGACGGATGTGCTGCTCGCGTGCCTGCAAGGTGAGCGCGAATCCGTCGCGGCCGTCGACGTCGCTGGTGCGACCGACGATGCGTCCGGGCATTTGCCGCACCAGCGACTGACGGCAGGCGAGGATGCCGAAGTAGGGGCCACCGGAAGAGAGTGGACAGCCGAGCGGCTGACCGTCGCCGCAGACGATGTCGGCGCCCTTCGTGCCCCACTCGCCTGGCGGCCTGAGCATGGCCATCGCCATCGGGTTGACGACGGCGACCACCAGCGCGCCTTTCTCGTGCGCCCAGTCGGTGAGCGCGTCGACCTCTTCGAGCACGCCGAAGAAGTTCGGCTGTGCGATCACCAGGGCGCTGAACTCGCCCACCTCCTGCCGCGCCAGCCACTCGGGATCGAGGTGACCGCCGTCGCGGTCGAAAGGCAGCTCCTCGATGACGATGTTCTGGCTGCCGACGATGGTGGCCAGCGTCTTGCGGTAGGCGGGGTGCACGTTGCGCGGAACCAGTACGCGCTGCGGTCCCTTGCGCAGACTGCGCTCGGCCATCAGCACCGCTTCGGCCAGCGCGGTGGCGCCGTCGTACAGCGAGGCGTTGGATACGTCCATCGCCAGCAGGCCGGTGATCATCGACTGGTATTCGTAGATGAGCTGCAGGGTGCCCTGGCTGGCCTCAGCCTGGTAGGGCGTGTAGGCGGAATAGAACTCGCCGCGCGTGGCGACTTCCCACACCGCCGCCGGGATGTGGTGCTCATAGGCGCCGGCACCGGCGAAGTTGAGCTCTATGGCATCGGCCGCCGCACGCTCGCGCATCAACCGCGCCACGGCCATCTCGTTCATGCCCTCGGGGATGCGCGAGATGTCGGCGTTGCGCAGTTCGGCGGGGATCTCGTCGAACAGATCCTCGATGCTGCCGGCGCCAATGGCGTCGAGCATCGCGCGGACATCGGCTTCGGTGTGCGGAATGAAGGGCATGGCGCTGTTCCGGAAACGGCGCCGGCCGCGGGAAGCGGCCGGCGCTGGATGGAGGTGAGGGCGAAATCGCGTATCAGTGATCGTCGTCTTCGATCAGCTCGGCGTAGGCGTCCGGGTCGAGCATCTCTTCCAGTTCGGCCGGATCATCCATCTTCACAGTGAAGATCCAGCCCTCGCCGTAGGCATCCTCGTTGATGGTTTCCGGCTTGTCGTTGAGCGCCTCGTTGATCGCCTCGATGGTGCCGGACACCGGGCTGTACACGTCGGATGCCGCCTTGACCGACTCCACCACGGCGCAGGCGCTGTTGGCGTCGACATGGTCGCCCACGGCAGGCAGCTCGACATAGACCAGGTCACCCAGCTGGCCCTGGGCGTGATCGGAGATGCCGACCACCACCTTGCCGCCGTCTTCGACGCGGGCCCATTCATGACTGCGCAGGAACTTGAGATCGCCGGGAATTTCGGACATGGCTGGGATCCTTCGGGAGCGGGCGGATTGTAACTCAGTGGAGGGAACAGGCGGTGCGACAGGCTCTGGAAAGCACCCTTACACTCCGGGCGCGGCCGTACCGTTCTTGACGAACGGCGGCCTGACCCGGCGCACCGGCACTTCGCGGCCACGGATGTCGACCTTGATGTCGCCGCCGGTGCCCGCAGGGATGCGCGCCAGCGCAATGGACTTGCCGAGCGTCGGCGAAAAGCTGCCGCTGGTGATCTCGCCGTCGCCGGCAGCGGTGACGACTCGCTGGCCGTGGCGCAACACGCCCTTGTCATCCATCACCAGGCCGACCAGTTCGCGGCCGATGCCTTGTGCGCGCTGATGCTCGAGCGCTTGGCGACCGACGAATTCGCGGTCGTCGGGGTCGAAGGCGACGGTCCAGGCCAGACCGCTCTCCAGCGGCGTGGTGGTTTCATCCATGTCCTGGCCATACAGGTTCATGCCGGCCTCCAGGCGCAGTGTGTCGCGCGCGCCGAGTCCCGCCGGTTTGACTCCGGCGGCGATCAGGCTGCGCCAGAATCCGGGCGCCAGTTCGCCCGGCAGGATCACTTCGAAGCCGTCTTCTCCGGTATAGCCGGTGCGCGCAATGAACAGGTCGCCGCACGCGCGTGCGGCAAATCGCCCCAGCTTGCCGATGGCCGCGCTGTCGGCGCTGTCGCCAATCAGGTCGAGCACACGCGCGCGCGCATGCGGTCCCTGCACCGCCACCATGGCGAGGTCGCGACGCTCGCGCACGCTGACGCCAAAGCCATGCGCCTGGCCTTCGATCCAGGCGAGGTCCTTCTCGCGCGTGGCCGCGTTGACCACCAGGCGGAAGTAGTCCTCGACGATGTGGTAGACGATGAGATCGTCGAGGATGCCGCCATCCTCGCGCAGCATGCAGGTGTAAAGCGCCTTGCCCGAGACGCGCAGCTTGGCCACGTCGTTGGCCAGCAGGTAGCGCAGAAAGGAGCGGCAATGTTCGCCATGAAGATCGACCACGCTCATGTGCGACACGTCGAACATGCCTGCGTCGCGCCGCACCTGATGATGTTCCTCGATCTGCGAGCCGTAGTTGATCGGCATGTCCCAACCGCCAAAGTCGACCATGCGCGCACCGAGTTCGCGGTGCAGGGCGTTGAGGGGCGTTGTGTGGGTCATGGCGAAGGTGCATTGTGGGGGGGAGGCGCATTATTGCAGGGCACAGGGCACAGGGCACAGGACACAGGGCACAGGGCACAGGGCACAGGGCACAGGGCACCGAAG
>DAOMOD010000171.1:0-8828 GCA_035444205.1 Lysobacteraceae bacterium | reverse complement strand
CCCTGTTCGCGAGCCGCGGCCAGAAAGCGCATGCCGGCGTCCTGGGCCGCGTCTTCGGCCGCCGCACGGTCGCCGAGCAGGGTCTCCAGGTAACGCACCAGGGCCGGAAAATGTTCCTGGTAGACCGCGACCAGGGCGTTGTCGTGCACGCCGTCCATGCCGGGCGGAAATTCAGGAGCCGGTATCGAGGCGGAAGCTCACCGGCAACACCACCTCGATGCGCCTCGGTGCGGCGCCGGGTGGCGGCGGAAACGGCGCCGCCCGGCGCACCAGCGCCAGCGCCGCCTCGTCGAGGATGCGGTGCCCGGAACTGGCTTCGAGGCGCTGACCGCGCAGTGCGCCATCGCGGTCGATCTGCATCCATACCCGCGCCGTGCCTTCGATTCGAGCACGGCGGGCGGCCCTCGGGTACGACTTGAACTGTTCGATGCGCTGCAGTAGATCCCACACCAGCGTGTCCGCGGCGGCCGCCTCCTGGGTGCGTGGCGGTGCCTGCGGGAGCAGTGCGACAGTGGCTTCGGCGATGCCCGTCCTGGCGACCGGCTGGGGAGGCGTCGGTTCCAGGGCGCCATGCGTGGCGGTGTGCGCGCGCGGCTGTCTGCGCTTCTCGCCGGTGGCGGGCAGCGGCGAGGTTTCATCGGTCCGTGCCGCCGTCGTCCGACCTTCGCGCTCGGACTGCGCGGCGCTTACGCGATCGCTCGGCGCCGGTTGTCCCGAAGCCGGCTGCCAGGCCTCCAGGCGCAGCGTCAATGCGATCTCGGTCGCCAGCGGCGGCGCGGATGCCGGATGTGCGGAGGTCAGGACCCACAGAATCGAGGCGTGCACGGCGAGCGAGACCACCAACGCGACCGCAGGGGCCACTGGTCGGGTAGTCGCTGGAAGCGGCGTGGTGGGGGCGTGCGAACCGCCAGGCATGATGCGGCCACGGTCGAAGGAGGCATCAGCGTAGCCCCGCGGGGGTGGATTGTGCAATGTGTCGGGAGTGCTTGGGGGTCGTCGCGCGCTGGTGCGTCCAAGGGGGAGCAGTTCCATCCGCATGTCTCGCTCAAATAGTGAATGCCCCCGTTGCCTGGCGTCCGTCGGGGTGTGACGCTCCGGTGGGTATCGTCGGAGCGTCACGTAGTGTGCGAAGACCTGTCTGCCTGGAGTAGCCTAGTGAAGTGAGAGTTCTCAGCCCCTGCAGCGTTCTCCTCGGCCCAGGCCTCGCCCTGGCGTTACTGTGCGCGGGCGCCGCGCACGCGCAGACCCTTGTGCACTTCGGCAACTTCGCACCCCGTGACTCCGAAGAGGGCGGGCGCGTCTCGCTGCGCGTGGGCGATACCGTGGTGACGCGCGATGTGCCGTATGGTGCACTGGTGCAGGGTCTGTCGCTGCCGCATGGCAGCACTACGCTGACCCTGCTCGATGCGTCGGGAGAAGTCATTGCGCAGCGCGATGCGCGCCTGCTGATCGATGTGCCCTATACCGTGTACGCGGCCGGCAACGGCATCGACCGTGAAGTCGAACTGCGCGTAGTTGCCGAGCCTGCACAGCCGCTACGTGTCGGGCAATGGGCGGTGCAGCTGTACTCGGCGGCGCTGCATCCGGTCGACCCGCTGCGCTTCGAACTCTCCTGTGGCCTGCTGTTCGCCGGCGGCTCGCTGACCTTCGGGCGCGAGACGATCGGCCGCGGCATCCTGGAAAGCGTCGAGTTCGGATGCTCGTTCCTGGTGCAGATACCTTCCCCTGGCTCCCAGCAGGTGGCCGGTGTCACATTCCCTGCCGTCGATGCGCGCCTGCAGCGCATCGTGCTGCTCGGCGACGGCCGGATGCAGCCGTGGCAGCTGACCGTGTTCGAGGGTGTCGAGCGACCGCGAGCGCTGGTCGAGCCCGACGCCGGCATGGACGGCCTGTGGTTCGACCCCAGCGATTCCGGCAGCGGCCTTACCATTCTGGTGGAGCCCGAGGAACAGGGTGAGCACCGCGTTGCCGGTGTGCTCTACGGTTACGATCTCGATGGCGCGCCCACCTGGGCGCTGCTGGAAGGAACCGCCAATCGTGCCGCCGACGTGGTCAGTGTGCAGGGCATGCTTGTGCTGGAGTCGGTGGGTGGTCGCGCGCAGGGCGACCGCCAGCCGGTGCGCATGCGTCTGGGTATCGCCTCGCTCGATTTCCATTCCTGTCGCGAAGCCACCTTGTTCCTGTTCGACACCAGCGGGCGCATGCCCCGGCGGCTCGGACGCCGCGCCGAAGACGGACCGCAGCAGGTGTTTCGACTGCAGCGGCTGCTGCCGATCGACGCCTGCCTCACCGCTGCCCAGCCGCGGAGTGCGAGGCGATGAGGACGGTGATGCTGCTGCTTTGCGTGTGGTACCTGGCGTGGGCGGGAACGGCGGCCGCGCAGGAGACCCTGTACGTCGGCAACCTCGCGCCGGCGGCGGACGCAGATCCGGTGCGACTGGAAATCGGAGCCGTGTCGGTCGAGCTGCGCTATCGCCAGTTCGCCGAGATTGCGCTCGAGACGGGCGAGCACAGCGTGCGCGCAATCGCGGTCCACGACGGTCGGGTGCTGGCGAGTCTCGACTTACTCCTGCGCCCGGACCTGGGGCTGACCCCGGTGCTGTACTTCGCTGGTGACGGGTCGCTTGCGCCGTACCGGCTCGCCTTTGATCAGATGCTGCGGCCCGAGGGCGTACCGCCGCCGGGGTTTGCCGCCCGACAGTACTATGCGGTCCACCACGAGGCGATCGGCAGCGAACCCGGCGGACCCCGCGCCGTTCGTCTGGAAGCCGACTGCGAGCGCCTGGCTCAGCCACTGCCGCCGGGCCTTGGCTTCTTTTCCACCGAGCTCGCATACGCGCAGAACTGGCGCGACGAGCTCAGCAGTCTCGGTGATATCGCATGCGCGACGGCCCTGGCATCGCCCGCCATCGGCGGCTTCCGTTTCCAACTCGAGCCGGCGTCCGGCCTCAGCACGCGCCGCGCATTCCTGATCGGGGGCGCCGGACACGCGCCGGCACAGGTGCTGGTGGTCGACGGCGCCGAACGTGTCGCCCTTGTGGATCTGCCTCCTCCACAGCCGCGTGCGCTGGCCGGTTCGCGCGATCACTGGTTCGACGTGGTGCGCCCGGATCAGGGCCTCAGCCTGTTCGAGGTGGGCGGTACCGGCATCGTGTTCGGTACCTGGTTCACCCTGGACGTCGATTCCAATCCGATCTGGTTCTATTTCGAAGGCGCCAAGGTGCAAGGCATCGGACGCCGCGACATCACTGTGTTCCTGGGCCAGCGGACCGAGGGCGCGCAGACGCTCACGCCGATCGGCAGCGGCAGGCTGCAGTACGTCGATTGCAACGAGGCCGAGTTCCGCGTCCTGCTTGCCGAGGCAGATTTCCGCACGGTTCGACTGCGCCGCAGCCAGCCGGTGTCGTTCTGCCCGGTGTTCGACTGAGCGTCAGCGACTGTCCTTGCGCCCCTGCGCGCGACGGCCGGCCGTGCTGACGCTGCCCATCATGCCGCGCGTGCGCTGCTTGCCCATCTGGCGCTTCTTGGGCGGAAGCTCAGGGCTGGCGCTGGGCAGTGGCTGCGCGGCCTTCGCCGAGACCTTGCGTCCGGGTTGGGAGGTGGTCCTGGCGGGCGCCTTGCGCGCGCGTTTGGCGGCGGCCTTCTTCGGCTGCGGACGCTTGGCCGCCTTGCGCACGGCCGCCGCCTTGCGTGCCGATGCACGGCGGGCCTCGGCAGCGGTGCGTCGCTCGATCTCGGCCGCGCGCTTCTCCAGGCGCGCCAGAGCTTCGTCGAAGATCTGCGCCTTCTGCGCGGTGCGCACATTGGCCACGCCGCTGCTGCCGTCTTTCGCGCCACTCATTTTGCGGCTGGCCAGGCGTTGACGTTGCAGCAGGTCGCGCTGTTTGTCGCGCAGGCGGCGGGTGCGGGTGATCTTGCTCTTGAGTTGGGCTGCACTGAGCGCGGCGAGCACCTCGCCACGGCTGGCTTCGAACAGGGCGAACTCGGTGGCGCTCAGCAGCTTCTGCGCCTGGACGCGGTTATAGGCCATGATGTTTTCGCAAGGATGGCGGAGAAAGACGCCGGAATGCGCATACTACCAAGCCGGACGGAAACGACACCCCTGAACGGGGCACCGTCGCCGACTGGCCTTGCACCGCGGCCATGCACCGAACCAAGCAGACCATGCAACTGACCCGAGTCTTCATCCATCCCGTCAAGTCCTGTGCCAGCCTGGAACGTAATGCCCTCGATGTCGAGGGCCGCGGCCCTCGCTTCGACCGGCGCTGGATGGTGGTCGATGCCGACGGCCGTTTCGTCACCGGTCGCAAGCTGCCGCGCATGGTGCTGATCCGTGCCGAGCCCACGGAGCGCGGCGTCATCCTGTCGGCGCCGGGCATGCCGGTGCTGCCGGTGGACGAACCGCAGTCGTCGGCACCACGGATGGAGGTCGTGGTCTGGGGCAACAGCGTCGCCGCCCTGGCGGCCGACGCGCGGGCCGACGACTGGCTGTGCACGTTTCTCGGCACGCCTGTGCGCCTGGTACACATGGATGAGGCGGCGCGCCGCAGCGTCGACCCCGATCACGCTCGACAAGGTGACGAGGTCAGCTTTGCCGATGGCTATCCGCTGCTGCTGATCGGCCAGGCTTCGCTCGATCACCTCAACGGACAGTTGTCCGTTCCGCTGCCGATCACCCGCTTCCGCCCCAATCTGGTGATCGGCGGCGCCGTTGCACACGCCGAGGACGACTGGCGCCGCATCCGCATCGGCGCCATCGAGCTGGAACTGGTGAAGCCCTGCACGCGTTGCGTGTTCACCACGGTGGATCCCGAGTCCGGCACCTTCGATCCCGCTGGCCAGCCGCTGGCCACCTTGAAGACCTACCGCCGCAGTAACCGCGGCATCACGTTCGGCATGAACGCGATCGCCCGCGGCAACGGACCGTTGCGAGTGGGCGACGCGGTGCAGGTGCTGGAGAGGCGGGGAGCGGGGAGCAGGGAGTAGGGAGGGCCTCGTGGGGTGGGCTGCCACGACTCCCGACCGCCGACTTTCACTTCCCGGCCCCGCGTTACCCCTCGCCGCCAGCAAAGAACTGCGCCCCGCCGCCGCCGCGCAGCGGCCAGGCAATGCCGGTTTCGATCTCGATTTCGACGAACCAGGTGAAGCGCATCCGCGCGCCGATGCCGATACTGGCGTGGGGGCCTCGTGGCGAGTTGCCGCGCACGTCGCGACCGATGCCGCCAACTTCGCCCACCACGAACAAGCGCAGCCAGTCACGCCAGATCGGTCGCAGGAACTCGGACGATACGTGCCAGAAGCGATCGCCCTCGAGGTAATCGACGTCGTAGGCACGCAGCCGGGTGGAGCCACCCAGCGAATAGTGATTGCGACTGCGTGGGCCGCCACTGTAGGCGCCCCCTTCGGCCAGCAGATGCAGGCTCTGATGCGCGCGATCGCCGATCGGGATGAAGGCCTGGTAGCGGCCTGTGAGGCGCGCGTAGCTGTAGTCCGATGCCCAGCCGCGACGTGCGGCCTCCAGGCGCACGGAGAAGCGCTGGCCACTTTCGCTGTAGACGTGGAAGCGGACGTCGTTGAAGTCAGCGGTGCCGACCAGCGCCGTGGCATGCCCGTCCGACGCCGGAGCGAACTCGCCGCGTGCCTTCTGATCCTGCCAGAACACACCGCCGCCCAGAATCCAGCCACGCCGTGGGCGGCCTTCGCGCAGGTCGTAGGCGGCGAGCAACTGCACACGCTGGAAGTCCTCGTCATAGCCGCCCTCGGGACTCGGCGTCTGCCGCTCGATGTGCTCGGCAGTGGCGCGCAACAGCCACGACGTGTCCCAAACGTGGGGCGCGGTGTAGGCGATGCGCGCGCCCTGCTCGCGTTCGCGGTTCCGGTCCTGCGGAAAGCGGCCGCGTTGCACGAATGCGTTGAGGCGGTGATTGCGTCCGAACACGTTGCTCCAGCGCACCTGCGCGCCGTAGCTGTAATCCTTGTCGGAGCTGGTGTCGAGCCGAGGAATCGGCAGCAGGTAGCGCTTCTCGCGCACACGCACCGTCAGTACGACGCCGTCGCGGTCGGCATGCTGGTCGATCTCCACGTCGCGGAACAGGCCGAGGTCGAGGATGGCCTGCCGGCTTTCCTCGATGCGGCGCGGGTCCGCGGGATCGCCTGGTCCAAGGCTCATCTCGCGCAGCATCACGCGCTCGCGGGTCACTTTGTTGCCGTCGAAGACGATCGCGGTCACCGCAGGCCAGGCGGGCACTGCCTGGGCCGGCCAGGGGCAGGCGAGGATCAGCAGAAGGAGCATGAGCGGCAGATTGCGCACGGCGACGAGATCAGAGTCCGGGCAGCACTTCGGCAAAGAAGGGTCGATGCGACTCGAATACGGGCTGGACGGCGTCGAAATCGGCTGGTGCAATCCAGCGCCACTCGGCCACTTCCTGCGGGTCGGGCGTGATCGTCCCGGCGTCGGACTCGGCCAGCCACCACAGCAGCCGGAATCGGCCATCGTCGGTGACGCTGGTCCAGGCCTGGGCAATGGGGCGAACTTCCAGGCCGAGTTCCTCGCGCGCCTCGCGCACCACGGCCTGCGCCGCGGACTCGCCGGCCTCGATGCGTCCGGTCGGCGGCGACCAGACTCCGGCACGGGGCACCGTCCGGGCACGGCGGATCAGCAGCACGCGGCCGTGGCGCATAAGCACGATGACCACGGCCTCACGCATCGACGCTGCGCCCGCGGCTTCAGCCGCGCACCTCGAAGGCACACACCTCGACGCGATTGCGGCCGAACTGCTTGGCACGCAGCATGGCGGCGTCGGCGCGCGCCATCAGCTCCTTCAGGGTTTCGTCGATGTGCCATTGAGCTACGCCGGCACTGATGGTACGGCTGACCCGATCGCTGGAAGAAGCACAGGCGCGGCGTACGCGCTCGGCCACACGCAAGGCCGCGTCGAGACCGGCGCCGGGCAGCAGCGCCACGAACTCCTCGCCACCCAGGCGCGCCACCAGATCGCCCTGGCGCACCTGCTCGCGGATCAGGTCGGCCACCCGTTCGATCACCGCGTCGCCGACGGCGTGGCCATGTTCGTCGTTCACCGACTTGAAGTGATCCAGATCGAAGTAGATCAGCGAAGCCGGGACATTGCGGATGGCCGACAGCCTGAGCGCGTCTGGCGCGCTGCGATCCCAGCCGGCGCGATTGAGCACGCCGGTGAGCGCATCGGACACCGCGCGTCGCTCCAGCTCCGAACGCAGCGCCATGGAGCGTTGGGCAGCACGCATGCGCTCGCGCCAGAGTACGAAGGCGGTGAGCAGCGCGGCCACGGAGAAGGTGCCGTAGGGCACCCACACATCGACTCCTGCGTCGATCCAGAACAGCGTGAACAGTGGTGGTGCCAGGCAGGCGATGGCACCCCAGAGGAAGTGACGCGAGTTGAGCCACAGTGGCCCGGACAGGATCACGATCAGCACGAAACCGGCCAGCGCACGCTCGGCGCTGGCCGGGTCGGCGGCGATCGTCAGGCTCTGCCCGCTGGATACCAGCAGCAATACAAGACAAACCAGCAGCGCCTGTGTGTCGATACGCTGTGCCACGCCAAGGCCCCACCAGATCATCAGCAGCAATGGCGCCACCGCGACACGTATCGTCAGCGAAAGGCCGCTGCGATCGCCAAGCAGCAGCAACTCGCCCACTCCGAGCAGCAGGTAGACCAGGGTGCCGTAAAGCACCAGCCTGCGGATCATGCGCAAGCGCTGAGCGTGCGACCGGGTGCTGGCGAAGGTGGCTGGCTCGCGCGGCAAGGACATGCTGACGGGGTCGGGAAGCAAAGTCATTCGATATGACGCAGGAACAGTCTGAGTGTGCCGTCGAAGGTGCGGAAGAAGTCCTCGACGCGTTTGCGGTGTACGCCGCCGTCGAGGTCGAGGTCGCTTTCCAGGACGGGATCGCCATCGTCGTCCAGGTAGGCTCGGGAATAGCGCTTGGTGCGGTTCCAGTCGTTCATGCTGCGCAGGGTGGCGCCGGTCCCGGAAATGGCGAAACGAGCCATCAGGCTGCGCCCCTTGTCGCTACCCACCACGACCAGCACCCGGTAGCCCTGCATGCTGACGATGACGTCGTCGTCGGTGTCGATTTCCGAGCCGGTGAAGCCGAGATCGCCGAGGATGGACCGAACCGTGCGCCCGTCCAGCTTTTCGATCAGATCACTCGACTGCGCGGCAGGAGCCAGCAGGAGGGCGAACAGCAGTAGGGCAAGCACACGCGGCAGCATGATGGAGTCCTCCGGGCGTTGGAAGGCGTCACTCTGGCGCCGCCGGGTCGCGCTGTAAAGCGGCAGGCTGCAATATGGCAGCCTGCCGGGCGCAGGGCGGCATTTCCTGCCGCCCTGCACCGGCAACCCGACACGCTCAGCCCGCTCAGTCCTCGAAGCCGTCGGCGAAGATGCCTTCGACGACGTTGATGTCGACGGAAAGGTCGTTGGCGGCGTTGGTGTCGTGGACGAAGTTCGGCGCCGACGGGTCGGAGAGCACGCCGGCGGTCAGCTCCTGCTGCGGACCGACGTCGTCGGGAACGGTGCCGGACAGCACGTAGTCGAGTCCGGCGCCGGCGGCGAGACTGATCGTCTCGCCGATCTCGCCGCTGCCTGCCGGGTTCGGGCAGATTCCGCCGTCCACTCCCACACAAGTCCACGCCGGGCCTTCCAGCGCCGGCGTCGACGTGGTACCGAGCGTCACGTTCACCGCCTGGTCGGGCCCCGCGTTGCGCACTTCGATCAGGTAGGCGGCAGACGCACCCGGCTCGGTGGTGGTGAGCGGTTCGCTGCCCGCCCCCGACGGCAGCCACA
>DAOMOD010000170.1:0-8913 GCA_035444205.1 Lysobacteraceae bacterium | reverse complement strand
GGAGACCACCCTGTGGGCGACCCGAACGCGGCATCGGTGGGAGGGGACGGTCGCGCACAGGGTGCGCTCCTACGACTGCCATGCCTCTGCAGGAGCGGCAACAGGTGCGATCAGCGCAAGTCTTTCGTAGGAGACCACCTTGTGGGCGACCCGGGAGCGGCATCGGTGTGAGGGAATGGTCGCGCACAGGGTGCGCTCCTACAACCGCCATGCCTCTGCTGGAGCGGCGACAGCCGCGATCAGTGCCGACCAATCGCGGCTGAAGCCTGTCCTGGGCCCCGTCGAAGTGCGGCGCCTACAGGGGGGTGGCCAGCAAGGCCTCCGCGTCGGCAATGGCCACCACCACCCAGCCCAGGGGGTCGACGCGGTCGAAGGCGACGATTTCACGCGCGCCAAAAACCTGCGTCTCGAAATGTCCGATGTCGCCCTGCTCAAGCCGTTCGAACAGGCGCGTGTCCGGAAAGCGCACCAGGGTCAGCTCATCGCCATCGAGCGCTTGCGGCCGCAGCATGGAGGCGGCGGCCACCACCATGCCATCGGCGTCCAGCAGCATCACCTCGCGCACCGCCGGGTGCGCCTGGTCCATCTGCAGGTTGCGTACCAGGTGGTTGAGCTTGAGCGTAAGCGATACCACGCCAAGCAGCGGGCCGCCCGGCTCGCGCATGGCGTGGCTCACCGGCAGTTTGATGGCGCCGCCCACCGCACTGACGTAGGGCCGCCCCCACACCGCACGCGGGTGGGACAGCGCCGGTCGGTACCAGGGACGCAGCCGGCCGTCGAAGCCCTCGCGGAACTCGGCGAAGCCCGGATAGCGGTAGGTGACGCCGGATTCGAGCGCCACCATGAACTCGGCGACGCCGCTTTGCGCCACCTGGTTGTCGGCCGGGCCGACCGTGCCCATGGCTCCGCGCACGTGTTCGAACAGCTCGGCACCGTAGCGGCGCAGGTGCAACAGACGGCGGACCTCGCTTTCGACCGCTTCGTGCGTCACGCCGGGTGCGACGGTCCACACGCCATGTTGCAGGCTGACCGGGTCCTCGTAGCCGGGATGCACGCCGAAGTCAGCGGGCATGCGGTCGGCCCGCCGATAGTCCTCGACCCAGTAGATGCGCTCGTCGCTTTCGCGGCCATGCTGCAGAAGCTGCGACGCCATGCCCGCCAGTGCGTCGAGTTCGCCCTGCAGGATCAGCATGCGCGTCTGCAGACGGTCGCCGTGGCGCGCCACCAGTTCGACCAGGGTGCCGAGGCGCTGCTCGCGCTCGCGCTCGGCGACCATGGCACGCTCGTGCTGCCATTGCAGCAGGCTGATGGCGGTTGCCGCAGCGGCGATCACGCTGAGCAGCGCCAGCATGGCCAACTGCCGATGGCGCGACAGAAAGCGCGCCGCCTTCTGCCAGGGATTGTCGGGCCGCGCCTCGACCGCTTCGCCGCGCAGGTAGCGGCGGATGTCGGCAGCGAAGGCTCTTACGCTGGGGTAGCGCTGATCGGGTTCATAGGCTGTGGCCCTGGCGACGATGGCCTTGAGCTCACCCGGCACCGGAATACCGGTGCAGACCGGCGTCATGGAACGCACGCGCCCATGGGCGGCGTTCTCCAGCACTTCCATGGCGGTGCGGCCGGCGAAGGGCGCCCCCAGGGTGACCAGTTCGTGCAGCATCAAACCCAGTGAGCACTGGTCGGTATGTGGACCGATGGCATCGCTCAGACCCTGCGCCTGCTCCGGTGCCATGTAGCGCGGCGTGCCTACCACGGCGCCGGCCTGGGTGGTGCCGGCATCGCCGGAAGTGGGTGTCACACCGGCCGCCACGGTGGCATCGTCGGATTGGCCGAGTACGCGGCATATTCCCCAGTCCATCACATAGACCTCGTTGTGACGGCCGATCATGATGTTGGCGGGCTTGAGGTCGCGGTGCACGACGCCCTTGCTGTGCGCATAGGCCACGGCGTCGCACACCTTCAGAAAATGTTCGAGACGGGCCGGCAAGGCATGTGCGTCATCGGGCTGGCGTCCCTGCTGGTGCGCCTGAAGCGCAGTATCGAGGTAGTCCGAAAAAGTGCGACCCTCGATCAGTTTCATGGTGTAGGCGGGCAGTCCTTCGGAGGCGGCTTCCAGCGCGTACACGGGTACCACGTGCGGATGGTCCAGTTGCGCGGTGATCTGCGCTTCGCGCAGAAAACGGACCTGCATGTCCTCGTTGCCGCGGGCGTCCGCCGCCATCGCCTTGAGCGCCACTCTGCGCAGCAGCTCGTTGTCGCGCGCCACGTGCACCACGGCCATGCCGCCCTTGCCCGCTTCGCCGATGATGACGTAGCGCGCCGCCGCGTTTGTGGAGCTCGGCACACCATCCTTGCCTCCGACCGCGGGGGAATCGGTGGCGATGGTGGTGGCACCGGGCTGGTTCAGGCGATCGGGCATGCGCTGCGCCCAGGTCACCGTCGAGAGGTCGTCCATCGGAGGTACTGCGGGCTGGGGATTCCGTGGGCTCATCGTGGTGACGGCGCATATCCGCTCGGTAGGCTGCCGATCCAGCGCGAGCCGGCCAGCGACCTGGCCCAGGGATGGTCGGAGGGATAGACCGACGCCAGTGCGGTTTCGGCGTCGCGTTCGTACACTCGCGCCCGCGCCGGATCGGTTGGGCGCAGGGCGAATGCCAGCCACGCGGCCGCCTGTCCGAAATAGCGGCGGTAGGACGTGGCCCGCATGAGCTCGACCTCCGCCTCCAGGGCAGCAAGACCCGTCTCGTCGCAGACCGGGAGACATTGCGCCAGATGCGCGGCAGCGCGCATGTGCGCGGTGATGGCGTGGTCGGCGCCGCGCTGCTCCGTGCTGGCGGCAGCGGCGGTCTCGGCGATGTCGGCGGCTTCGCGGTAGCTGCCCGTGACCAGCAGGGTCGTGACGATGGGATGCGCCAGGATCACCAGATCGGCGCCGGTGGACCGTTCCCATGCCCTGCGTGCGTGCATCTCGGCGTCGTCGAATCTTTGTTCATTCAGCGCCAGTTGGGCGGCCAACCGATTCATGAACGCCGGTGCCGATTGGTGCGTGCCGAAATGCGCCTGGGTCATGTTCCAGGCGCGTTCGAAGTAAATGCGCGAAAGGGTGCCGTTACCGAGTACATCATGCACATTCGACAAGGCGGCCCACAGGTACACGTAGCGCAAAGATGCTCTGTGCTCGTCGGGCGCGACGATGGTTTCGGTGCGCAGCAGGGCTTCCAGCGCTTGTGGAAACTGGTCCTGCTGCATGTGACCGATGGCAAGGTTGTACCACGAGGTGGCCAGGTCGGGATGGGTCTCGCCGAGTTCGCGGCTGCGATCCTCAAGGTCCTTTCGCCTGAGCGCGAGCGCCTCCGTCTCGCGCCCGGTGGCGTTCAGGATCAGCGCAAGCGTGGTGTTGGCGGCACGCAGGCGGCGTGCATTGCCAGGAGTCGACGGTGCTGCGGCGAGCAGTTGCACGGCCTCTCGGACCAGAACCTCGGCTTCACTCAGCTTGCCCCTGTCGGCAAGAAGCGCGGCCTTGTTGTGCAGACCCACACCCAGCAGGATCGGACTGGCTTCGGGGTCGTGGCGCAACTGGCCCACAGCTACTTCCGCGAGTGCAACCGCGGCATCCAGCTCGCCGTAGCTGCGCAGGGCCGTGGCCACGGACAGCCGCATTTCGGCCTGCACCAGAGGCTGATCTGCCAACCGCTCGGCGACGGCGGCGTCGGTCTCCAGCAGCAGATCGCGAACGGTGCGTGTGGCATCGGCCTGGACGCCGGCAGGATTGGTGTATTCGAACAGTCCGATCAGAAAGCTCTTGGCAGCCTCGGCTCGCTCGAATTCGCGCTCGGCGCGCAGATACTCTGCCTCCATGCGCAAGAGCGCCTGGCTCGCCACACGAGCCTGCCACATGGCCGTGAGCAGGCCGGTGACCAGCGCCACAATGACCAATGCGCTGGTGGCCACGGCGGTGCGGTTGCGCCTGACGAAGCGACGCACGCGATAACCGACGGAATCCGCGCGCGCCGACACCGGGCGACCGTCGAGCAGGTTGCGGATGTCGGCGGCCATGGCGGCCGCCGAGGGGTAGCGCCGCACCGGATCGTGGCGCAGCGCGGTAAGCACGATGGCATCGAGGTCGCCGCCCACCTCGCGCGCCAGCCGGCGTGCCCGTGTGGAGGTGTCCGTATCGCCACCGCTGCGGCGTAGCACCTGGCTGGGGCGGGTGGTGATGTCCTCGCCGGAGGGTCTGGCATCGCGTTCGGCCTGGCTGCGCCGTTGCGCTGGCAGCGCGCCGGTGATCATCTGGTACAGGATCAGCCCCAGCGCGTAGACGTCGGTGGACGTGGTCACCGCCTCGCCGGCGAGTTGCTCCGGCGCGGCATAGGCCGGCGTCATGGCGCGCATCTGGGTCATGGTGACCGTGGAATCGGCATCGTCGCCGATCAGCATCTTGGCGATGCCGAAATCGAGCAGTTTCGGTTCGCCCTCGGCATCGACCAGGATGTTCGACGGTTTCAGGTCGCGGTGCACCACCAGGTTGCGATGTGCGAAGTCCACCGCCGCGCAGATGCGCAGGAACAGCCGCAGCATGGCCTTGAGGCCGAGATCGTGTTGTCCGATGTACTCGGTGATCGGCTGCCCCTCGACCAGTTCCATGACGAAGTAGGGGCGTCCGGCGTCGGTCATGCCGCCATCGAGCATTCGCGCAATGTTGGGGTGTTCCAGTCGCGCCAGAATGCGCCGCTCGCGCAGAAAGCGCTCGATCAACGCCTCGGAATCCATGCCGCGCTTGAGCAACTTGAGTGCCGCCACCTGTTCAAAGCCGCTGTCGTTGCGGCGTGCGCGCCAGACCTCGCCCATGCCGCCGTGTCCGATACGTGTTTCGAGCTGCCATGGACCGGCGGTGCGCTCGCCTGGCGAGGCGGTGTCGTCCTCGAAATCGCTGCGCAGCCCGTCGACCGCCCCGCACAGGTCGTCGTCGGCCTGGCTGTCATTGGCCAGCAGTTCGGCGACGTAGACGGCGACCGTGGCGTCGCTGTCGGCAAGCATCTGCAGCGCGGCGCGGCGCTCGTCTTCGGAAAGATCACACAGGCGGCGGAAATGCTCGCGCGCCGTTGGCCACAGCGATGCACGATCCGTCACGGTGGTGCACCGCCCAGGCGCTGGCGAAGGTAGGCGCTGGCTTCGCGCAGGTCGCGTTTCACGGTGGAGGCCGAGGCTGCCATGGCTTCGGCAATCTCCGGGACGGTCAGACCGCCGAAGAAACGCCACTCGACCAGTCGCGCGAGATCGGGGTCGTCCAGCTCCAGCGCGGCGATGGCCTGATCCAGCGCCAGCAGATCGATGTCGCGGTCGTGCACGCTCAGGTTGACCTGTTCCACGTCGACATCGGCCTTGCCGCCGCCACGCTTTCCGGCGAAGCGCCGGCGCGCGTGGTCGATGAGAATCTGGCGCATGGCCCGCGACGCCGTGGACAGGAAGTGCACGCGGTCCTGGTAGCCGGCGGGATCGACACGGGACAGGCGCAGATAGGCCTCGTGCACCAGCGAGGTGGTACGCGGTGCGGCATCGTCGCTGCCGCGCAGATGACGGCGGGCGATGCTGCGCAGATCGGCATAGACCAGTTCGTAGAGGCGGCCTCCCGCTTCGCGGTCGCCATCGCGTGCCGCTTCGAGAAGCTCGGTGAAACCGACGTCGCCACGCATCGACTTGGCCCTCTCCGCAAAGTGTGGAGTTTGCTTCGAGCGTCGCCGCGCGGCAAGTTGATTGCCCGGTCGGTGAACCGGCCGGGTGGGTGGCGCTGCCATGGAGGGAAGGATGAAGCTTCGCATGTGTGGATGGCGTAGCGACGTGCCCGTGCCGGCACTTCCATCCCTCCCAGGGGTACAGCCGACTTGCAAAGTGGCCCCGCCGCACGGCCCGCAACAGCACACGCCAGCGCGTACAATGCCCGGCTCGGACTCATTCCGCGCCACGAGGGCTCCATGAGCACGCCTGCACACCAGCTTCCCGCCAGCCAGATCTCGCCCGACCAGCCGCCGCTGCGCTTCGTCACCGCCGCCAGCCTGTTCGACGGCCATGATGCCGCCATCAACATCATGCGCCGGCTGATCCAGGCGCAGGGCGCGGAAGTGGTGCACCTTGGCCACAACCGTTCGGTGGAGGACGTGGTGCGCGCGGCCCTGCAGGAGGACGCCGATGCCATCGCGCTGAGCTCCTACCAGGGCGGCCATGTGGAGTACTTCAAGTACATGGTGGACATGCTGAAAGACCGCGGCGCCGCCCATGTCCGGGTGTTCGGCGGCGGTGGCGGCACCATCACGCCGGAGGAAATCCGCGAATTGCAGGACTACGGCGTCGAGCGCATCTATCACCCCAACGACGGCATGCACATGGGGCTGGTGGCGATGATCGAGGACGTGGTGCGGCGCGCCGAGGCGACGCGCATGAAGCAGGAGGCGGGGAACAGGGAGCAGGGGAGAGTCCTGCCGGATCTCGACGACGAGATCGCGATCGGGCGCCTGCTCAGCGCCATTGAGGATGGCGTTTTCGACGAGGAGGAGCTGGCAAGGCGTCGCAAGGAATGGCAGATGGCCGGGCAACGGGTGCCAGTCATCGGGCTTACTGGCACAGGAGGTGCTGGAAAATCAAGCGTTACCGACGAGTTGTTGAACCGGTTTCTCCAGTATTTTCCGGACATGCGAATCGCCGTGCTGGCGGTGGATCCCACGCGCCGACGCAGCGGCGGCGCACTGCTCGGCGACCGCATCCGCATGAACTCGCTGCGCTCAAGGCGTGTGTTCATGCGTTCCATGGCCACGCGCCGCCAGCACGTCGCCACCAATGTCGTGCTGAAGGACTGCATCGGTTGCCTGAAGGGCCTGGGATACGACCTGGTCCTGGTGGAGACCGCCGGCATCGGCCAGAGCGATTCGGAGATCGTCGACCTGGTCGACTTCCCGGTTTACGTGATGACCAGCGACTATGGCGCCGCCAGCCAGCTCGAGAAGATCGACATGATCGATTTCGCCGAGCTGATCGTACTGAACAAGTTCGACCGCCGCGGTGCCGAGGACGCGCTTCGCGACGTGCGCAAGCAATGGAAGCGCAACCGCACCGCCTTCAAGATGAAGGACGAGGAGGTGCCGGTATATCCCACCATCGCCAGCCAGTTCAACGATCCGGGCGTGTCCTGGATGTTCGTCAATCTTTGCCGGCTGGTGGCGGCCAAGACGGGAGCGGGGAGCAGGGAGCAGGGAGCGGGGGAGGCCCGTTGCAACTGGAAGCCCGAAGTGGATGTGTCGCTCAAGGAGCCCCGGGCGACGGTGCTGATTCCGGGGGCGCGGGTTCGCTATCTCGCGGAGATCGCGGAGCAGGGCAGGGGGATCAACCAGGCCATCGAATCGCAGGCGGAGATTGCCGACCGTGCGCAGAGCCTGTGGCAGGCGTTGCACGAACTTGGCGACGACCGTTTGCCCGCGGCGCTTGATCTCTTCGCGCCGGGCGACCTGCATCCCGATCCGGTAATCGTCCGTGCCGCAGCCGGCGAGGCCGCGATGCCGCCGACCGGCATGGCCGAACGTCGCAGCGGCGGCGAGCGGCGCAAGGCCCTGTTTCGCTGGCAGATGGCTCAGCAGAGCGGCGATTCGCCGAAGCGTCTGCCGGTGGACCTGAGCCTGGCCACCCTGCGCCAGCGCTACAACGACGCCGTGCAGTCGCTGGATGCAGGCAACCTCAAACTGTTGCGTGAATGGCCGGCACGGCTGAAAGCGATCACCGACGAGGTGAACGAATACCAGGTGCGCGACAAGACCATCCGCGTCGAGAACTACCGCGAGTCCCTGTCGCACCAGAAGGTGCCGAAGATCGCCGCACCCACCTACCGGAGCTGGGGCGAACTTCTCACCTTTCTCGGCAAGGAGAACCTGCCCGGTGCCTATCCCTACACCGGCGGCGTATATCCCTACCGCCGTGAGGGCGAGGACCCCATCCGCATGTTCGCCGGCGAAGGTACGCCGGAACGCACCAATCGCCGCTTCCATTACCTGAGCCAGGGGCTGCCGGCGGCGCGTCTTTCCACCGCATTCGATTCGGTGACGCTGTATGGCGAGGACCCCGCCGAACGGCCCGACATCTACGGCAAGATCGGCAACTCGGGCGTGTCCATCGCCACGCTCGACGACATGAAGAAGCTCTACTCAGGGTTCGACCTGTGCGCGCCCACCACCAGCGTGTCGATGACCATCAACGGCCCGGCACCGATCATCCTGGCGATGTTCATGAACACCGCCATCGACCAGCAGGTGGAGAAGCACCTGCGCGCCGACCACAAGCGCTGGGACGGCGCACACGATGCCATGGCGACGTTCTTCGAAGGAAAGAGGCGCCCGGAGTACGGCGGGCGTCTGCCCGACGGCAACGAGGGCCTGGGTCTTGGCCTTCTTGGCATGAGTGGCGACCAACTGGTCGAGCCCGAGGTCTACGAGCGGATCAAGGCCGACACCCTCAAGGTGGTGCGTGGCACCGTGCAGGCCGACATCCTGAAGGAGGACCAGGCGCAGAACACCTGCATCTTCAGCACCGAGTTCGCCCTGCGCATGATGGGCGACATCCAGCAGTACTTCGTCGACCACGGCGTGCGCAACTTCTACTCGGTGTCGATCTCCGGCTACCACATCGCCGAGGCCGGTGCGAACCCGATCAGCCAGCTCGCCTTCACGCTGAGCAACGGCTTCACCATCGTCGAGTACTACCTCGCGCGCGGCATGCACATCGACGACTTCGCGCCGAACCTGAGCTTCTTCTTCAGCAACGGCATGGACCCCGAGTACACGGTGATCGGCCGCGTGGCGCGGCGCATCTGGGCGCGCGCCATGCGCGAGCGCTACGGAGCCTCCGCGCGCAGCCAGATGATGAAATACCACGTCC
>DAOMOD010000169.1:0-8986 GCA_035444205.1 Lysobacteraceae bacterium | reverse complement strand
GCGCGCATCGGCGTGCTGCTGGCGGGCCTGCCGAATGTGGTGCCAGCACAGACCATCAACCGCTTCTGCTCCTCCGGCGTGCAGTCGATCGCCTTGGCGGCCGACCGCATCCGCCTCGGCGAGGCCGACCTGGTACTGGCCGGCGGCACCGAGTCGATGTCGATGGTGCCGATGATGGGCAACTAGGTGGCCATGAGCCCGCAGGTGTTCCAGGACGAGAACGTCGCCATCGCCTACGGCATGGGCATCACCGCCGAAAAGGTGGCCGATGAATGGAAGGTGAGCCGCGAGGCGCAGGATGCCTTTGCCCTGGCCTCGCACCAGAAGGCCCTTGCCGCGCAGGCCGCCGGTGAGTTCAAGGCGGAGATCAGCCCCTACAGCGTGGTGTCGCACATCGCCGACGGCAACACCGTGCGCGAGGTCGAACGCGTGGTGGAGAGCGACGAGGGCCCGCGTCCCGACACCAGCGCCGAGGGCCTGGCGAAACTGCGCCCGGTATTCCGGATGGGCGGCAGCGTCACCGCCGGCAACAGCTCGCAGATGTCCGACGGCGCCGGCATGGCGCTGCTGGCATCGGAGAAGGCGATCAAGGAGTACGGTCTGACGCCGCTGGCACGCTTCGTCAGCTTCGCGGTTGCGGGCGTGCGTCCCGAGGTGATGGGCATCGGTCCCATCGCCGCGATTCCCAAGGCACTGGCGCTGGCCGGCCTGGACAAGGATCAGCTCGACTGGATCGAACTCAACGAGGCCTTCGCCGCGCAGGCGCTGGCGGTGATCAAGGACCTCGGGCTGGATGCGAGCAAGGTCAACCCCTTGGGTGGCGCCATCGCGCTGGGGCATCCACTTGGCGCCACCGGTGCCATTCGCGCTGCCACCATCGTCCACGGCCTGCGTCGGCGCAAGCAGAAGTACGGCATGATCACCATGTGCATCGGCACCGGCATGGGCGCCGCGGGGATTGTCGAGGCCCTATAGTCGCGCACCCCGGATTCCACTCCGTTCCACCCGGGTGACCGAGCCGCCAGGCCATCGCCCGGGATGCATCGCTGTCCCGCAGGACAGCATGCCGACGCTACCAGGCGTTCCTGGAGCGAATGAAGACGCTGTCAGAAGCGTTGACGGACACCTGATTCAGTACCATCGTTCACCATAGGACTCCGCCAGCTTCAGTCTCACGATTTCAAACGCCGAAGATTCGCTGGTTTTCACATCGCGGAAGCATGTTGGATAGCCATGGTCTCAGCCAGACCTGCGGGGACCTGTCGCATTGAAACCAGCCACGGTCCTTACGCGCCGCTCCGTTCGCCCTGAGGAGCGCGCGCAGCGCGCGTCTCGAAGGGCCTTCTTCACCGCGAACGGATGTGGCAGTTCGACGTCGCTGGAGCCAGAGGACTCAGCGCGAATGGCGTACAAGGCTTCGTAGTCGAGGATGGATCATGACGAACACGTTCATCGGGTAGGCGCGGCGCTTCAACCGCTGCTGCACCATGGGATGAGACTGCTCGCAAACGTTGCCGGCATCCTTTCGATAGTCGTGCCAGGATTCGTCGCCGGCTATCTCACGACCTCGAAACCAATGCTTGTGGGAATTGCGGGGGCGATTGCAAACTACGTGCTCGGGTTGTTGACCGTGTTCTTCATGTTTGGCGGGTTTCCACTGGGATTGCTGCTATTTGACATCGCAGGTGATGTCGCACAGGCTGCAATCACCATCGGAACATGTGTTGCCACGTATGCGCTTCGGCGTCGCCTTGCCGAGCGTGACCTCGCAAATGTCAACTAACCTTGCGCACAAGCAATCCGCGGGGAGAAGCCAGCTTGTTTCCTGATGTTCTGTCGGCCCACAGCCGCCTCACGCCTCGTCAATCGCAGTCCGTGCCACACGACCCGAATGAGCGATAACGGAATCTCGGCGCTTCGTGCGCGCCTCTTGGCATTGCGTCAGGACTTGCTGCAATCGCGTCAGGACGCGGCGGACGAGGTGAAGCCGGTGGTTCTCGATCAGGCGGCGGTGGGTCGGGTTTCGCGCGTCGATGCATTGCAGATGCAGCAAATGGCCCTGCACGCAGCCAGGCGCCGCGACGAGCGCCTTGCTCTCGTGGACTCTGCGCTTCGACGTATCGACGAGGGAACCTATGGCTTGTGCGTGGAATGCGAGGAAGCGATCGACCAGCGCAGACTCCAGGTAGATCCAACCGCCCTGCGGTGCATCACATGCGCCGAAAGAAACACCGGGTGATTGCGCAGGACCGGGCGCTACAACGGATGCACTGGCGCTGCGTGCTCGGATTCGCTCCCTGCGCTTCGCTCAGTCGGCGTGGCACCAGCCCGTTGCCACTATCGCATTGCGCGATCATCCGACACGCGGCTTGGCGCATTGCGCCGGCGTCGGCGCCACGATCGAGACCGCACGCAAGATGAGGCTGGCTCCTGCCGCCGCGCTCGTGGCCGCGCTCGCAGGGGCATCTGCCCCGTCGGCCGCACCCTACGACCGCGATCCACCGGGCAGCTATGCCGACTACGTCATGGAACTCGGCCCGGTTGCCTGGTGGCGACTGGGCGAGGACGCCAGCTCGACGTTTGCCGACAGCAGCGGGCGCGGCCACACGGGCTTTGCGGCCTGCACCAATCCGCCCACTCCAGGCGAGCCGGGTGCGGTGGTCGGCGACGCGGATGCCGCCATTGCGATCTCCGCGGCGCTTCAGCAATGCGTCGAAGTACCGAGTCACAGCGATTTCTCGCTCGGCAAGGCACGCGATGACTTCGAACGGGTGGTCGCACCCGGCAGTACATGGGGCAGCGCTCCGGTGGGCGGCACATGGACGCCCGCCTTCACCGTCGGCGGCAACTTCTATGCCTGCGCGGACGGCACCGCCACCATCGACCAGACCGCCGTCGCGGCCACCTGGGGACAAACGCTGGCGGTGGAACGCACCGATGTAGACGTGCAGATCGCCGCGGCCTGGGATCAGTCGGCCAGCGGAGGCCAGATCGCCCCGGTTGCGCTGCTGGCGCGCTTCCAGGATTCCGCCAACTACTACCGCGCCGAGCTGCGCGAGAGCCCGGGCGGCAGCCTCACGCTACGCCTGCTGCGCACCGTGGACGGGCAAACCGCGGTGCTCGCCAGCGAGTCCGATATCGGCAGCCATGTCGCCGGCGACTGGTGGTACCTGCGTTTCCAGGTCGAAGGCGAAACCCTGCGCGCACGCGCCTGGAATACAAGCGCCACGCAACCCGTCGCTTGGACGCTGAGCACCAGCGACGACGCCATCGTCGCATCGGGCAGCGTCGGCGTACGCTCCAGCAATTCCGGCAGCGACAGTCGCCCGCTGGTGTCCTTCGCGAACTTCCGCGTTCAGTCGGTGGGGATGAGCGTGCACGCCTGCATGCGCCCGCATCAGCTCACCTTTCCCGGCCAGCAGGACAACTACGTGCACTGGCTTGGCAAGGGCATCGCCGGCCAGCACGAGTGGGTGCTGCGCTTCTACTCGCTGGATTCGAGCCGGCCCAACCGTACCTCGGCCTATATCTTCAATCGCAGCGGCGGCCTCGGCGCCGGTGCCTACGTTCAGGAGTCGCTCGTCGACCACGCGTGGATGTGCCTGGTGGCGGTCTTCGATCCAGGCGACCGCATCGACCCTGGCGCCGGCGTCGCCCTGTACAAGAATGGCGCGCGCCGGCACGGCCCGCCCTCCAGCGGCACGCTGTACTCGAATCAGGACTATCTGGTGACCCCGGAACATGCCGCCGCCCCGCTGCGCATCGGCACCCGCGATGGCGGAAGCTATCTCACCGGCGGTATCGACGAGGTTCAGATCTACGACCGCCGCCTCAGCGAAGCGGAAGTCGCCGAACTGTACCACCGGCTCTCGGCCAAGCCGCCTCTTGCGGTGTTCGCGGACGGCTTCGAGGGGTAGCCTGGAAACTTCATGGCGGAACCGCTATCCAGCCGACGCGAGGTATTGCGTCTATTCTCTTGCTCCGACAAGGCAAGGTGTCATCGGCATCGGTTGGAAACGGGAGAGAGCATGTACCTGCAGCCGTTCGGGTCAACCGCCAAGTGCGTCCTGGCGGCGATCCTGCTTGTGAGCCACTGGACTGCGCAGGCGCGCCTGCCCATCGAGGCGCCACCGCTGCCACCGCCAGACCCGGGTGCCTACACGATCATCCTTGTGAACAGCGCCCAAGCGCTGGCCAACGCATGCTGGAACCTTGCCAGCAACCAGGCGATCGTGATCGCGCCAGGCGTCTATCATCTGGCCTCCGTCACCTTTCCCAATGGCGTCGATGGGCGCCTCACGGTGGGACGTTTCGGGGCCGCGCCGATCAGCAACATCCAGATCCGCGGCGCCACGGACGACCCGGCCGACGTGTTGCTCCTCGGCGCCGGCATGCTCGATCCAGTGGTTCCCTACGGGTTCCACGCCTTCACCTCGCACGACGTCACCCAACGCGCGCATTCTCTACAACACCGCGCTCACCCGCGGTCGCTATGCCAATGCCATCGAGGTGCGCTTTGCCGGCACCACCGGAGTCGAGGTCGCGCACAATCTGACCGATGCTGCGATCACCGCGCGCAACGGCGCCACACCGATCCTGGTCGAGAACGAGACCGGCGCACTGCCCGCCTGGTTCGTGAATGAGGCCACCGCCGACCTCCGGCTGACGCCGGCGGCCACCGCCGCGATCGCCCGCGTGCCGCGTCGTGCCGACGCTGCCGACGATTTTTCCGCACTCGTGCGCAGCGCACCGCCCGGCCTGACCGCGCTCGGTGCCCATGAATTCGCGCCCGACCGCATTTTCGGCAACGGCTTCGAGTAGCAGGTTCGCAGCGACGACCCACTCGAAGCCGTCGGCGAAGATCCGCACTCCGTCGACGAAGCGGAATCAGGAGTGAGGTCATCTGCGTTTCATGCGTGCCCGCCCGGGTGAAGGGTTTCCCGATTGCTTCGCTCTCATTCTCGTCGTTCGGATTCGACCGGATGCAGCGCCGCCGAATCCGGAACGCGCGTTCTGCGTTTCAGTGCCTGCGCAGCCGGAAACGCTCGCGGTAGTCGCCCGGCGTGAGCGTGGTGGTGCGCCGGAACAGCCGGCGGAAACTGGACAGGTCCGAGTAGCCGCAACGCTCGACGATCTCCTCCAGGCTGAGATGGGTGCTCTCCAGGAGCGCTTTGGCGCGCTCGACGCGCATCTGTTGGATGTAGGCGATCGGTGTCGCCCCGAAACAGGCTCGGAAATGGCGCAGCAGGCTACGCTCGCTGGTGCCGCAGTGGCTCGCCAGGCGCGTGACGCTGATCTCGCGGTGCAGCTCGCGCTGCAGGAAGTGGTCGATGCGCTCCGTCATCGAGTCGCGTGGCCGGTCAAGCAGGGCCTGACTGACGTAGGGCGCCTGGCTCTGGCGCTCGGCGTCGACCACCATCAGGCGTCCGGTCTGCTGCGCCAGCTCCTCGCCGCCAGCACGAGCGACAACCCGCAGCATCAGGTCCAGCACCGCAGTAGCACCGCCGGCGGTCAGCACACCGCCGTCCTCCACCAGCATCGCATCCGCTTCTACGCGGATCCCCGGATAGCGCTGGCGCATCGCCGCACCCAGCCACCAACTGGTGGTAGCCCGACGGCCGTCGAGTACGCCAGCCTCCGCCAGCAGGAATGTCCCCGAACAGACACCGGCGAGCGGCGTGCCAGCGGCGTGCAGGGCACACAGCAGAGCGACTTCGTCGCGCAGGTCGGCGACCCTGCGCACCAGCATCCGCGCACTGTCGTGCATCAGGCCCGGAACCAGGACCATGTCGAAATCGGCGGCAGGAGCGGCAAGCCCGGCAAGGTCCACGCCCGCGGATGTGCGCACCCGTTGCAGGCCGTTTGCACTGAACAGCAGCGTGTCCAGACGCACATGGGAAGCGGGCTCGCGAATCCTCGCCAGTTCGCTTGCCACTCGCAAGGTGTCGGTGGCCGAGGCAATGCTGGACAGCATGCAGTCCTCGATTACCAGCACACCAAGCTTCAGCTCAGTCTTCGACATGGATCGCTCCGGTCCGGTGCTGAAGCCAGTCGATCAGCGCGCGTGGCGCTCGCAGTGCCTCGACCCCGTTACCGGGATCGCCGCAGGCACGCAGGGCGAGCGTACCGGGATGCCCTTCCGGCAATGGCGTAGTGGACGGCGCGAGCAACATTGGCTGCCCATTGGCGTCGCTCGTGACCAGCCACAGCCCCCCCGGTACTGGCACCTGCACAGCGCACTGGTGGGCCGAACGGATCTTGAGGTCCTCGCCGTCGAGTGGCAGCAGCTGCCACAGGCCGGTCGATTGCGAGTAGGAGGCGCCATAGTGGCCGCCGGCTACGTACCAAGGCGCTTCGTCGGCCGCGGTCACCACGTTCATGGCCAGACACGTGGCCAGCAACACCGGAATCGGTCGATTCGTCATTGCAGGAACCTCCATTGCCAGGAACCTCCAGACTCGCGCAGGGCCCTTCACGGCGACAGTGGCAGAAACGACATCTTACTGGCCATTTTCGCCATATCGGGCACTACGCAGCGCGCACGCTCCGCGATCACCGCAGTTGACCGTTTCGGCTAGATCACATCGAGCTACCTTGAGTGCCGCCTCGTGTCGGCAATAGCCGTACCGCAAGACCGAGGTCGCCGTGCACCTGGCGTCTACCGCAGCAGAAGCCGGGGGGCTTGCGCATTCAGATATTTCGATTATTCTAGAACCCTGGAATTCCATGGTACATTATCTGCATTGACGGCCGTGGGGCATGCGACGCACCTGGATGCCTCCCGAATCCTCGCTCGCGCAGGAAACGATGGCCGCAACGCAGGCAAGCTGGCTGGTGCACTCGATGTCCCGGCTGCAATGCGGTCGTTCGACCCGAAGGAGCCTCCCATGGCCGGCCTGATCGATGCCGAGCTGGAATGGCGACACAAGCGCCATAGGGCGAACCACGCGCGCATGAGGGCGCACATGGACTACGTGACCGGCTATCCCTGCGACGGCACCGCCCGGTGTGCGCCAATGCTTGCCTGCTCGCCGGGACGATGACCTTGGATCATTCTCCTTCAACCTGCTGTCGCCTCGGCTTTCATCATGCGTGCTGTGAAGACGCCGCAGCCGACCTGCGGATCGACCTTCCCACGACCGTTCCGTTCGAACGCGAGCGCAGGATGGCACAACTGGCGTACGAGTCCGGCCTCGCAATCACCCGCCCGGACGGCTCGACGATCCCGATACCGATCGGGGCCGTGCCGTTGGTCGTCGACGACCGTGACATCGAATCACTGAATCGCGTGGCGGTTCTGCTCACCCATGCCACCCTGCGTGTCGCGCGCTGGCGCATGGCGCCGGAACGGCGGGACGCCACGCTGGCCGCGCTGTCGCCCACCGAGCGCCGCGTGATTGCAGCCACATGGCATCGCGATGCGGGGCTGGCCGTCGCCCGCGTCGACTTTCTCGGCTCGGCGACGCGGCAGGCACTCGAGGTGAATGCCACCATCCCGGCCATGCAGGCGTACTCGGACATCGCAGCCGCAGCGTGGCTGTCCACGCACGCGAGCGACATCAGGAAGGTGGGAGCACTGCTCGCCGCCAACGGATCGAACAGCGAGGCTCTGCTGCAGGCTTTGCTGGACCTCTACGAACGCCAGCGTGGTGGCTCTCCGCGCACGATCGCGCTCCTTTGTCGACGCCTGGATGCGCAGCGCACGGAACTCCTGTATCTGCGCGAGCGCTTCGAGGCAGCTGGTTTCGATGCTCGCCTCGTTCACCCGGAAGACCTGACCTGGGACGGCTCGCGGGGCTTGCTCCGGCATCGCGGCCAGGCGTTGGACCTGGTCTACCGGCACATCTTCCTGCGCCTGCTCGATGAGGCGCCTGCGCCAGCCGTGGAAGCAGCACTGATGCACGATCGGCCGAACGGCACCCTGGTACTGAATCCAGCGTCTGCACACCTGGAGATGAAGTCGACCCATGCATTCCTGTCGCAGGCGGCAGATGACGACAGGCTCTCGGCCGATATCGGGCTGACGGACGATGAGCGGGCAATCGTCCAGAGGCACGTTCCGTGGACGCGCATGCTGCACTCTGCGCAACTGTCGGAACGTGAACTGAAGGAAGTTGTGGCACGTGTTTCGGCGGAGCCTGCAGAGTTCGTACTCAAGCGAAGTTGGAGCTACGGCGGAAACGAGGTGTTCGTTGGTGCGGCCGTGGCGGAAGTCGCAGGGAACTCAGGCGGTTCTCCTCAGGAGTACGACTTGAGCGCTCGTTCCTGGGCGCAACGGATCGAACAGGCCGCGGGCGACCATCGCAGTGGAGGCTTCGTGGTGCAAAGACGGGTACGCAGTCCTCGTTCGCGGCAGCTGCTGTGCACCCCCAATCACGTGCAATCGGCGGAGGTCATTACCGACTATGCCGCCTTCGCCACGCTGGGAGCCGCACCTTCATGGACTGGAGTCGCCCGAGCAGCGAGCGGCGAAATCGTCAACCTGGCACGTGGCGGGGTTCTCGTGCCCGTGATTCGGCGCTCGGTCCTCGAAGCGCTTCAGGCGACGCGCGCGCAGCACGGCCTGCGCCAACTGGTTGTCGGACACGTTGCTGCGGCCCCACACTGCGCCAACCAGTTCGTCGCGCGAAAGCGCCCGCTCGCGTTGTTCCACCATGTAGGCCGTGAGGTCGAACACGCGCCGTGGCGTTTCCAGAGGCCTGCCCTCACGCAGGAGGTGGCGCGCGTCGGTGTTCAGCTCGAAATGGTCGAATCGGTAGATCATGGCCGCGCGCCGCCGATGGCGCGGGCGTGTTTCGCGCGTCCCCGCATACTGCCTCCTCACCCCAAACAGCCTGCCCCGGAGGGCATGAACCTGTGCGGATGATGCGCGATCCGGCGGCGGGCGCGCCAGTGCGCAGGAAAGCGTGAATCGGAACCGCGTCGATCGGGCTGTCCTCCTTGGGGGCGAGATTGCGATGGGTGGGGGAGCCATCACCTGGAATCC
>DAOMOD010000168.1:0-9031 GCA_035444205.1 Lysobacteraceae bacterium | reverse complement strand
GCGACAAGGTCGCGCACAGGGTGCGCTCCTACAGCAAGAAACAGTATCCAGGCAGGATGCCGGGTTCGTGTAGCCCGGGTCCCGTGTGGCGCGGCGGCGGGAGGAGGGCGGACGGAACCCACGTCATGGACGACACAAGCAACCGCGCCGTAGGCGTTCCGATATCAGTCCTGCAACAGGAGACCTGGATCGAGCCTCACCTCGAACCAGTTGAGTCCCCAGTGCAGATGCGGCCCGGTCGCGCGCCCGGTGGCGCCGACCGCGCCGATGCGCGTGCCCTGTTCCACGCGCTGCCCCACCTCGACGTCGATCGCACTCATGTGCAGGAAGGACGAGGTCAATCCATGGCCATGGTCGATCAGCACGGTGCCGCCGGTGAGGAACAGGTCGGGGTCGGCGAAGCTGACGATGCCGGCAGCCGGCGCGTGGATCGGCGTGCCGGTGGGTGCGGCGATGTCGAGGCCGTAATGCGGTGCGCGTGGCTGGCCGTTGAGAATGCGCTGACTGCCATAGACCCCGCTGATGCGACCATCCTCGACCGGGCGGACGAAGCCGAAGCGGAAATCCATGCGCGCATCGTCGCGCCGGCGCGCCTCGGCCACGCGAGCCTGCTCGCGTGCGATGCGCGCGGCGACTTCCGGATCGGGCGACACCGTCTGCGGAGGCAGGCCGTCGATGCGCTGGATCTGCCACTGGCGGCTGACCACATCGAGGCGGCGTGTTTCGCGGCGACCGTCGTGCAGGATCGCGGTGACCTCGACCGGACCGGTATCGTCGCGGCCAAGGCCGAACAGAAACACGCCGTCCGCCGAGATCCGTAGCGTTCGCTCGCCGAGCATGACCGTGGCCTCGGGCGTCGCCACCCGGCCAATGACCAAGGCGCCTTGCGTCGTGCCTTGCGGAAGTTCCAGCAGGGATTCGCTTGTGGACGCCACCGCGGCAAGGCTGGCCAAAAGCCATCCGACCGTCATTGCGACAACTCCAGGCGCTGCCCCACTGCGGCAGCATGCACTTCGCGACCGTTCCAGGCGAGATGGCCGTTGACCCAGGTGGCGGCGACCGAACTGCGGAATGTCTGTCCCTCGAAGGGTGCCCAGCCGGCGCGCGACAACACGTCTTCACGGCGCACGGTCAGCGGTGTCCGCGGGTCGATCAGCACCAGATCGGCGGCGAAACCTTCGCGGATGAAGCCGCGACCACGCACGCCGAACAGCGTCGCCGGAGCGTGGCTGGTCGCTTCCACCAGCCGCTCCAGGGGCAGGTCACCGTCCAACACACGCTCCATGGCGCAGACCAGCGCATGCTGCACCAGGGGCAGTCCGGCAGGAGCACTCTCGTAGGGCTGCTCCTTCTCGGCCAGGGTGTGCGGGGCATGGTCGGTGGCGAGGATGTCCAGGCGGCCATCGGCCAGTGCACGAACGATGGCGAGGCGGTCGCTGGCGGACTTGATGGCCGGATTGCACTTGATGAAATTGCCGCGTGCAATGTAGTCGCTTTCGTCGAAGTGCAGGAAGTGCACGCAGGTCTCGGCGGTGATGCGCTTGTCCGCCAGTGGTCCGGGCTGGAACAGGTCGAGCTCGTCGGCGGTGGAGATGTGCAGCACGTGCAGCCGGGTGCCGTGCCTGCGCGCCAGTTCGATGGCGAGCCGCGTCGACTTGACGCAGGCCTCGCGGCTGCGGATCTGGGGATGGTGCTGCGCATGCAGGCCCTGCGGATGACTGCAGGGCATCGATGGTCGGGGTGTCTTCGCAGTGGGTGATGATGCGCGCCGGCGCGCGGGCGAAGATTGCCTCCAGCGTGGCCGGATCGTCGACCAGCATGTTGCCCGTGGAGGCGCCCATGAACACCTTGATTCCGGGGCTCTGCCCGGGGCTCAGCTTCAGCAGCTCGTCGAGGTTGTCGTTGCTGGCGCCCATGTAGAAGGCATAGTTGGCAAAACTGCGGCCTTGGGCGCGCCGGTACTTGTCGTCGAGCGCCTCGATCGTCAGTGTCGGTGGACGCGTATTGGGCATCTCCATGTAGCTGGTGATGCCGCCGGCCACTGCGGCGCGTGACTCGCTGGCGATATCGCCCTTGTGTTCGAGCCCGGGTTCGCGGAAATGCACCTGGTCGTCGATCATGCCAGGCAGGAGCCAGCGGCCCCCGGCCTCGAACACTGTCTCGCCGGCCTCGGCCGCCAGTGCGGGGCCAATGGCGTCGATGCGGCCGTCGCGGATGCGCAGGTCGCCTTCCAGACGTGCACCTTCGTTGACCATCAGGGCGTCACGGATCAGCCAGTTCAATGTTCGTTCTCCTCGTGGGATGCCTCGCAGGCCACGTCGTTGCGGCGCCAGGGACGTCGCGGGAAGGCATCGGGGACCGGGTCCAGGCCGCCTTCGCACAGCGGTTGACAGCGCAGCAGGCGGAAGGTGCCGAGCACTATGCCGCGTACCACGCCAAAGCAGATGATGGCCTCGCGCATGTACGAGGAACAGCTCGGATGGAAGCGACAGTGCCGGCCCAGCAGGGGGCTGAGCCAGCGTTTGTAGCCGTCCAGAAGGGCGATGGCGAAAGTTTTCAAGTAAGGACTCGAAGGCCGTGCGAGAATGGGCGCCGGTTGAAACGGCCGACAAGCACGGTTGCCGCTGGTATGGTCTTAGGCTATAACACGCGACCGCTCGGCCTCAAGGCATAGTCAGGAGTTGCAACGTGGCAACGCGAAGCACCAAGAAGTCCAGTTCCGCCAAGGATATCCTCAAGGCTGCCGCCAAGGCGGCCAACCGCGCCGCATCGGCCGCATCCAGAAAGGTGGGTGCCGGCCAGGGGAAATCCAGGCCCGCCGCCAAGCCTGCACCAAAGAAGGCCGCGAAGCCCGTGGCGAAGAAGCCTGCACCGAAGAAGGCGGCGAAACCCGTGGCGAAGAAGCCTGCACCGAAGAAGGCCGCGAAACCCGCGCCGAAGAAGGCTGCACTGAAGAAGGCAGCGAAGCCCGCGCCGAAGAAGGCTGCACCGAAGAAGGCCGCGAAGCCGACCGTGAAGGCGGCCACCAGAAAGCTCACCCCACCCCCAGGCAAGTCCGCAATCCCCGCTGCGGCAGCACCAAGACCATTGAGATCCGTGAGCAAGACAAGCAGCAAGACCAGCAAGGCAACATCGACCCCGGCGCGCGCAGGCGCGAAAGCAGTGGCCCGCGCAGGCGCGGGCGTCAAGGCAGTGGCGACCAGCGCGCGGCCATCGACCAAGGCGGCACAGGTCGAAAGGCCAGCCGTGGTGGTTCCGATCCGGGTCGACCTTCCCGAGGGATATCGTCCTTCGCCGAAGGAGGAGTACATGAATGCGTACCACCTCGAGTACTTCCGCCAGAAGCTGTTGAACTGGCGCGACGAACTGGTGGAGGAGTCGCGCCAGACCATCGACAATCTCCGCGGCGAAGTGCGCGACGTCGGCGACGAAGCCGAACGCGCCACGCGCGAATCGGAGAACGCGCTTGAGCTGCGCACCCGCGACCGCTATCGCAAGCTGATCGCCAAGATCGACCAGGCCCTGCGCCGCATCGACGAGGGGCGCTACGGCTACTGCGAGGAAACCGACGAGGAGATCGGCCTGGAACGACTGGAGGCGCGCCCCATCGCCACCCTGTGCCTGGATGCGCAGGAGCGCCGCGAGCACCTGCAGAAGCAGATGGGCGACTGAAAGCCTTGCGGCTTTCAGTGTGTGCAGACGGCCCCTGTTGGGGCCGTCATTCGTTCGCACACTCCCCTCTCCCGTCGGGAGAGGGTGCCCGAAGGGAGGGAGAGGGTACGGGCGAAGCGATACGCCGCATCGGGCCCAGGCGGACTATCATTCGGCACTTCAGGTACTTCCGAGCACCATGACAGCCAGCGAAGCCGCCGCACGCATCGAGGCCCTGCGCCGCGAGATCGAGGAGCACAACTACCGCTACTTCGTGCTGGACGATCCGAGCGTTCCGGACGTCGAGTACGATCGTCTGTTGCGTGAGCTTGGCGAGCTGGAAGCGGCGCATCCGCAGTTTGCCAGCGCCGCACCCCGGTGGGCCGCTTCGAGCAGGTGACGCACGCGGTGCCGATGCTCAGCCTGGGCAATGCCTTCAGCGAGGAGGAGGCGACGGATTTCTTCCGCCGCATTGTCAAGGCGTTGGGTACGGATGACATCGAGTTCTCGGTGGAACCCAAGCTCGACGGCCTGGCCATGTCGCTGCTGTACGAGGACGGCCTGTTCGTTCGAGCCGCCACGCGCGGCGACGGCGTGACCGGGGAAGACGTGAGCCACAGCGTGCGCACCGTACGTGCGGTCCCGGTGCGACTGCGCGGCGACGGTTGGCCGCGGCGACTCGAAGTGCGCGGCGAAATCTATATGCCGCGCGGCGGCTTCGAAACGATGAACGCGCGGCTGCGCGAGCGTGGCGAGCGTACCTTCGCCAATCCCCGCAATGCCGCCGCCGGCAGCGTTCGCCAGCTCGATCCGCGCATCGCCGCTAGCCGGCCGCTGGCGTTCTTCGCCTATGGTACCGGGCTGGTCGAGGACGGCGATCTTCCCGATCGGCACAGCCTGATCCTGGCGCGGCTGCGCGATTGGGGTCTGCCGGTCAGTCCCGAAGCCGCGGTAGCCGTGGGGTCGGAAAACTGCCTCGAGTACTACCGGCGCATCGGCGCACGCCGCGACCGACTGCCCTACGACATCGACGGCGTGGTCTACAAGGTCGACCGCTGCGACTGGCAGGCGCAGCTCGGTTTCGTATCGCGCGCGCCGCGCTTTGCGCTCGCCCACAAGTTTCCGGCGCAGGAGGAACTGACCGTTCTCGAAGCCATCGACGTGCAGGTCGGTCGTACCGGAGCCATCACGCCGGTGGCACGGCTGCGGCCGGTGCAGGTGGCTGGTGTCACCGTCACCAGTGCCACGCTGCACAATGCCGATCAGATCGCACGCCTCGATGTGCGCGTCGGCGACAGCGTCATTGTGCGCCGTGCAGGCGATGTCATCCCCGAAGTCGTCGGCGTGGTGGCCGAGCGGCGTCCGCCCGAAGCCTTGCCGTTCGTCATGCCCGAGGTCTGCCCGGCCTGCGGCTCCGCCATCGAACGCGCCGAGGGCGAGGCGGTGGCACGCTGCAGCGGCGGCCTGGTCTGTCCGGCGCAGCGCAAGGAGGCGATCCGCCATTTCGCCTCGCGCCGCGCCATGGACATCGAAGGAATGGGCGACCGCATCGTCGAGGACCTGGTCGAATTCGAACTCGTGCACTCGGTGGCCGACCTGTACCGGCTGACGGTGGACGATTTCGTGGAGATGAAACGGCGCGCCGACGAACGCGACGACCGTGTCCCGGAAACGGTGAAGCAGGGCAAGGTGGCGACCAGGTGGGCCGAGAATCTGGTCGCGGCGATTGCGCAGAGTCGCCAGGCGAAGCTCGATCGCTTTCTGTTTGCGCTAGGCATTCGCGAAGTGGGCGAGGCCACCGCCAAACAGCTGGCGCGCTGGTTCGGATCGCTCGACGCGCTGATCGAAGCCGCCGAATCCGATTTCGCCACGTTGCACGACCCGGATCTCAAGACAACCGAACGCTGCCCGGCACTGACCAGGATTCCCGACGTGGGTCCCGTGGTGGCCGCGCATATCGCCAGCTTTTTCCACGAGTCGCACAATCGCGAGGCGATTGCCGCATTGCGCGAGGCCGGCGTGTGCTGGCCGGAAGGGGACGGCCAGCAGACCGCACAAGGGCCGCTGGCCGGAAAGACCGTGGTGCTCACCGGGACCTTGTCCGGCATGGCCCGCGACGAGGCCAAGGCGCGTCTGGAGGCACTGGGCGCCAAGGCCGCCGGCAGCGTGTCGAAGAAGACCAGTTTCGTGGTCGCCGGCGAGGCCGCCGGAAGCAAGCTCGACAAGGCGCGCGAACTGGGTGTCGAAGTGCTCGACGAGGCGGCGCTGCTGGCGCTGCTGGCCGAGCATGAGCACTGAAATCCGCGACAGCCTGGCGTTTCGCGCCCGGCTCAACCATCTTGTTCGCGGGTTCTTCGCGGCGCGCGGTGTGCTGGAAGTGGAGACCCCGGTACTTTCGGCGGCAGCCGCCACCGACGTCCATATCGACAGCTTCCGCGCCGATTTCACCGGCCCGGGTCGGGGCGGCGCCACACAGCGGTTTCTGCGCACCTCTCCCGAGTTTTTCCACAAGCGCCTGCTGGCCGCGGGCGTCGGCGATCTGTTCGAGCTGGCGCGAGTGTTCCGCAACGGCGAGGCGGGGCGCCGGCACAATCCTGAGTTCACCCTGCTCGAGTGGTACCGCGTCGGCATCGACCACCATGCGCTGATGGACGAGGTCGAGGCACTGATTGTCGAGTGCCTGCGACTGGTGGACAAACGCGTGCACGTACGGCGCCTGAGCTACCGCGACTGGTTTTTGCAAGGACTTGGCCTGGATCCCTTCGAGGCGAACATCGAGGCGCTCAGGGAGCCTCTGCTCGACCGCGGTATCGACACGGGCGGACTCTCGCGCGACGACTGGCTGGATCTGGCCATCACCCACATCCTGCAACCGGCCCTGCCCGCGGACGGCCTGCTCTTCGTCTACGACTACCCTGCCAGCCAGTGCGCCCTGGCGCGGTTGCTGCCAGGTGCCCCGCCGCGCGCCGCCCGCTTCGAAGCATTCCTCGGCCGCCAGGAACTGGCCAACGGCTACTGGGAGCTGACCGATGCCGTCGAGCAGCGCACCCGATTCGAAGCCGACAACCGGCGGCGCGCGGCGCGCGGCTCGCAGGCCATGCCCATCGACGAGCATCTGCTCGACGCGCTGATGCGCGGCCTTCCCGATTGCGCCGGTGTGGCGTTGGGTGTGGACCGGTTGCTGATGTACCTGCTGGACGCCACGGACATCGCCGAGGTGCTGGCGTTTCCGTTTGACCGGGCGTGAGACTTGTGGTCGTCCATGACGAGGGTCTTGACTGCCTCCCGGCGGCCGGGTCACGGCGGCTTGCTCGCACTCTCATGTAGGAGCTGCGAAAGCTGCGACCGCTACGTGTCGGTGCTTGTTCGGAGCGCCTGCGGCGCGGGTTGTTGTGTCATCCCTGACCTGGGTTCCGTCCGCCTCCCGGCGGACGGAACCCCCGTCATGGACGACACAACAAGCCGCGCCGCAGGCGCTCCGATCAAGAAATGTGAAACACCGACACGCGCAGTCGCACCAAAAAGAAAGGCCGGGCTGATCCCGGCCTTCCCGATGCTACCTTGAGCCTCGCTCAGAGTCTGTCGATGGCGAACGCCAGGTTGCGCCGCTCCTGCAGATCCATGTCGCCCTGGCGGATCAGGCGCAGGTCCCGAATCTGGTAAGGGGCGCCTATGTCGTCGCGCCGGATCGATTCGGCGCTGAAGACCAGCGGCAGACTGCGGTCGCCGGCTTCCAGCCACGCCGCCGAGTTGCCCACCGCGACCGCCACCGGTTGGCCGTCGCGATCGGTACCGACCAGAATGCCGCGCACCTCGTAGCGCGCCGCCAGGGCGGTTTCGACACCGAGGTCGAAGGCCAGACCGCCATCACGCCCGGCATCCTGATGCGTGATCGCGCCACTCAGGCGGGCGGTGGGCACGGACACCGCGAAGGCGGTTCTGGAGTCGCGCAGCACGTCGCCCTCGCTTCCCGGCAGAGCGGCGAAGACGTGTGCTTCCCACAGTCCCGGTCCGCCGCCGGCCATCCCGTCGACGCGCAGCGTGCCTTCGAAGTCGCCGTTGCGGCCGATAAGGAATGACACCGGCCAGGTCCGTCCGCCCGGCGCGGTCACGATGCCCTGTACCACGCTCGGGGCGCGTCCCACGCCCTCGGCGCGGAACTGGCCGTGCAGGCGCAACTCGTTTCCGGAGACGACCACGTCGCGCTCGGCACCGAGATGCATCAGGTGGCTGCTGTCGGGTTCGAAGACGTGCAGCAGGGTCGCACCACGAGTTCTCGGCAGCACCAGCCGCATGGCGCCGGCGCCGGCCTCCCGGCTCAGCCGGAAAGCGGCGGTGCCATCGGGAAACGGCGCACCGGCATGGCGCAACTGGTCGGCGTCGGCGAGATTCTGTACCGCTTCGTCGCGTCCCATGCTGCGACCCTGTCGGATCACCTGCAGCCCGTCAAGATCCACGGCTTCCGCGCGTTCGCCCACCGGGCTGATGCGGATGACCGCACTCGGCGCCGTGGTGACAATGTCGACGCCGCGCTGGAACTGCCCGGCCTCGACCGACGTCCAGAACTCACGACTCTCGGCACGGAAAGGTTCAGGCGCGAAATCGACGTCGACGCCTTCCTCGATGGCCCACGAAAAGGTGACCGCGTCGCGCGATGGGTTGAGGTCGATGCCGTGGCCCTTGGCGCTGAACAACGCGGAGGGAACCAGGTCGCCCGATTGCGCGGCCGACAGCCGCAGGGACTTGTCGCCGGCGTGGGCGACGAGGCTCGCGCCCAGCAGGAGGGCGCCGCAGAAAACGCTGATCTGTTTCATGTCGGGGCTCCTCAGAGGTCGTTGCGCAGGATGACGTCGAGGCCGAAGCAGGGCCGGCGACTCTGGTTGTGACTCAGCACGTAGCTGTTCTGCATGCGGTTGTAGTCGTAGAACCACAGTCGGCCGGCGGCGTTCTGGCTGGTGCAGTTGAGGAAGCCGTCGGAGCAGGAGTTGAGCCAGGCCTGGGTGATGGTCAGGCCGACGTTCTCGAAGTAGCCGCCGCAGTACGAGTTGCCGCTCCATACCGCCGAGCGGACATTGGTTCCGACCACGTTCCAGAAGCCCTTGGGCAGGCTCGGTCGACCCGAGGTGCCGTACAGGTAGTTCTGGTTGTAGAACGCCATCCAGCTCACCTGCTGCATGCGCACCGCGTCGTTCTGGTAGCCGAGCAGCCAGCCCAGCGAGGCCTCGAACACGTTGCCGTTCATCACCGCATCGGCCAGCGGCGTGCCCGCTGACGACGGTGCCAACGCGTTGACCCAGCGCGTGCGCTGGATGATGGTCGGATAGCGCGAATCCCAGGTCGGGTTGGACAGGATCCAGCGCATCACGTTGCCGCCGTTGGA
>DAOMOD010000167.1:0-9053 GCA_035444205.1 Lysobacteraceae bacterium | reverse complement strand
CAGGAGTTGTCGTAGGTCGGCACCACTGTGCCGACATCGTGCCCCATGGGCCGACGACGGCGGCATGGTGATGCCGCCCTACGAGCTACGCCACGTCCTTTTCGGACATCCATTCTCAGAGCGCCCGGCGAAGCGCACCCGGGTCGCCCACACGGTGGGCTCCTACAGGAGTTGTCGTAGGTCGGCACCACTGTGCCGACATCGTGCCCCATGGGCCGACTCGAACGACCGCCAAGCGTCCATGGCGGACATCCTGCCGGTGCAGCCGAGAAGCTATGCGGAGCGCGCCTTCCAGGCCGCCAGCACCTCGGCTTCGCGCTCCGGCTTGATGCCGGCACGGACCTCGGCCTGCCGTTCCTCGGGCTGGCTGCGGAACCACGCCAGTGTGTCGGCCACGGTGGTGGCCAGCGGGCGGAAGCCAAGTCCATGCGTGATGGCGCGGGCATTGCTGCGCGTGCTGAAGCCGATGCTGTCACCCTGCGCCGGCACCCAGGTCGGCATGTCGGCCCAGGGCCGCACGTTGTGCTCGGCGAGAAATTCCGCCGGCACCCAGTGGATGCGCGACGCGGTGCCGGTCACCGCGCGGATGCCGTACAGCATCGCGGCGATGCTCATCTCGTAGTCGGGGCCCATGGCGTTGTAGGCGCCGAAGGCGCGCTGCTCGGCCATGCGGATGGTCCATTCGGCCAGATCGCGCGCATCGATGATCTGCACCGGATCATCGCCGTCGCTTGGCGCAAGGACCTCGCCGCCGCGTGCCAGGCGAAGCGGCCAGTAGGTGAAGCGGTCGGTCTCGTCGCCAGGGCCGACGATCAGGCCGGGACGGATGATGGTGGTGATGCCTGGAAACCAGCGCTCGGCCTCACGTTCCGATGCCGCCTTGAGCGCACCGTACAGGGCGCCCGGATTGGCGCGGAAGCTTTCCATCGTCTCGCTGAGTGGATCCTCGCCCTCGTACCCGGCCAGTGCGCCATTCTCGTCCTCGCCGGCCAGGGCATTGGAGGCGTAGACCGAAAGCGTGGAAATGAAGATGTACTGTCCGACCTTGTCCTTGAGGACCTTGCCCGCATCGCGCACCCAGTAGGGCAGGGTGGTGGGGTTGTCGATGCACACATCCCACTCGCCATCCCTGAGCGCGTCGAGGCTGCCATCGAGACGATCGCCGGTCAGCTCCTCCACTTCGCCCGGCCATGCCTGCGGGCGACGGCCACGGTTGAACACGGTCACCTTGTGCCCGCGTGCCAGCGCGTAGCGCACCTGGTGCGGGCCGGTGAAGCCGGTGCCGCCAAGTATGAGGATCCTGAGCGGTCGGTCGGATCGACCAACGCTTTCGGCGGCGTGCGCGCCACGCAGCAGGCCGGCATGTGCGACGGCACCCGCGCCGAGTGCAAGCGCCCCGAGTTTCAGCATGTCTCTGCGTGTGGTCTTCATCGTTTGTCTCCTGGGGTGCGTTCAATGGCGGCTGTATCGGAAGGCGGCGCATTGTGGATCAGTCGGCTGTGGCGGCGGCCCAGCCACAGCGCCAGCACCAGCCAGATGGCGGCGAGCGGCATGGCACTGGCAGCGATGGCTGCGACACCGAGACCGGCGGCGGCCAGCCCGGCATGGGTCCACGCGCCGATCTGGTCGCCAGCGCGGTACACGAAGGTGTCGATCAAGGACTTGGCCTTGTACTTGTCTTCGCGCGACAGCGGCACGTACAGGTTCTCGCGCGCCGGTCGCACCAGCGCGAAGTTGAAGGTGCGCCGCGCCACCTGGAACACCACGAACACCATCAGCACCGGCGCCGCCGCAAGTGCGCCGAAGCCCAGGATCGAGACCACCGGCAACAGTGCCAGGGTCAGTCCGATGCCGAGGCGTCCCAGGATGCGGCCGGTGAGACCCAACTGGATGGCCAGGGTGAGTCCGTTGACCACCACGTCGATACGCGCGAAAAAAGCGGTACGGGCTTCGCGGTTTTCGAAGGCCTGCGAGACGATGTCTGCCTGCACGAAATAGAGGAAGGTCGAGCCGATGGTGTAGAGCAGCATGAAGGCACAGATGCCGAGCAGGTAGGGCGAGCGCGCGGCGTGGGTGATACCGGCCAGCACGCC
Source organism: Lysobacteraceae bacterium (assembly GCA_035444205.1). GTDB lineage: Bacteria > Pseudomonadota > Gammaproteobacteria > Xanthomonadales > BPKI01 > DAOMOD01. The sequence continues at coordinate 6,960 of DAOMOD010000167.1, read as the reverse complement.
CCCGCCGATGGCCTCGCTGGCGGCCTTCCGCTGCACTTCGCTGTCCCGTCCGGCATGCGCGCTCACTGTGCGCATGCAGCGCAGCGCGATTTCCAGCAGCGCCAGCGACAGCAGCAGCAACGGCGCCACGCCGACGGCCTCCACGAACAGCGCGGTGATGGTGCCGCCCATCACCCCGCCCAGCGTGCCACCCGCAGCGATGAAGCCGAACAGCCGCTTGGCCTGGCCGCTGTCGAACACATCGGCCATCACCGCCCAGAACAGCGAGACGATGAACAGGTTGAACAGGCTGGCCCAGACGAAGAACACGCGCCCGGTCCATACCTGCGCATCCGCGCCGCCCCATTGCACCATGGCAAAGAAGCCGAGCAGGCACAGCATGAAGAAGCGGTAGGACCAGGTGGCAAAGCGCGCCCGTGGCATGCGTGCCACCAGGGTGGCGAACACCGGGTTGGCGACCAGTGTGAGCAGCAGCGTGCCGAGGAACAGCCACGGCAACTGCGACGTGCCACCGGCGATCCCCATGGCATCGCGGATCGGCCGCAGCACGTACCAGGCCGACAGCACGCAGAAGAAGTAGGCGAAGGACAGCCACAGCACCGCCCACTCGCGACGCTCGACCAGGACCAGGCGGCCGAGTGCATCGGAGAAGCGGTTCGAGGTGAGATCGGTCATGTCGGTGCTCGCAGTGTGCCGGCAGCCCGCGCATTGTGCCCTGCCCGAAAGTCATGGCTTCGGGCGACCGCTGCGCCGCATCCCGCCGTGCCCATGTCGCCCACAGGGTGGGCTCCTACAGAAGCCATGCCCGTGAGCGGCGAGAGCCGCGATCAGGCGCTTCGGATGGAGCCCTGGGTCGCGGCTCTCGCCGCTCCTACGCGGGCTCCACGGTCACCGGCACGCCGCTCAATGCGGCATTGCCGGACGGCACATCCAGCCGCTCCGGATCGGAAAGATCGTTGTAACTGGCTCCGGTCACCTGTGCTGCACGCTGCAGACGCACGCCGTCGCGGCCATGCCCGAACCCGTGCGGCAGACACACCACGCCCGGCATCACGGTGTCGCTGGCCATGACATCGGTCTCGATGCTGCCGACCCTCGAGCGCACGCGCACGCGCGCACCGTCGGCGATACCGCGCACATCGAGATCCTGCGGGTGCATCATGAGCTGATGGCGTGGCTTGCCCTTCACCAGCCGCGGCGCGTTGTGCATCCAGGAATTGTTGCTGCGCAGGTGGCGCCGGCCGATCAGGTGCAGTGCACCAGGTGCCGGCATCGCCGTTTCGCGCAGGCGCTCAAGATCGGCCAGCAGCAGCGCCGGCGCGCATTCGATGCAGCCGCTTTCCGTCTGCAGGCGCGCCAGCAGCGAGGGCCTGAGCGGTCCCAGGTCGATGCCGTGCGGGGCGGCCTCCAGATCGGCCACCGTCAGCCCGCTGTCGCCGCGCCCTAGGCCGGCGCCGATCACGGCACGCGGCGGCGGCAGCGGCTTGAATTCCTTGCCGGCGGCTTTCGCATAGGAGGCACCGAGCGCGTTGATGATCTGCCAGTCCGCGCGTTCGTCGCCATCCTGCTGCAGGATCGGCGCATTCAGGCGCGCCACCCGGCGAACCGCGAAGGCGTTGAAGATGAGATCGTAGTGGTCCTGCGTGAGCCCAGAAGCCGGTGGCAGGATGAGGTCGGCGTGGCGGGTCGTTTCGTTGACGTAGATGTCCACCGACAGCATGAAGTCGAGCCTGGTCAGCGCCTCGTCCAGCGCCCTGCCATCGGGCGTCGACAGCACCGGATTGCCGGCGAAGGTGATCAGCGCGCGCAGGCGACCGTCGCCGGGCGTGAGAATCTCCTCGGCCAGCACCGACACCGGCAGCTCGCCGGCAAACTCGGGCAGCCCGCGCACACGGGATGTCCAGGCGCCATGGTGACCGGCCTGGGTGCCGGGCCCGGTGATCGGGAAGGCCGCCTCGTTGACCAGTGAGCCGCCCTCGCGATCGAGGTGGCCGGTGTAGAGGTTGATGAGCTGCATCAGCCACTGGCTGAGCGAACCGAAGGACTGCGTCGACACGCCGATGCGTCCGTAGACCACCGCGCTTGGCGCATGCCAAAGCTCGCCGGCGATACGCGCGACAGTGGCCGTGTCGATGCCGGAATGTGCGGCGATCTCTTCGCTGTGGAAGGCGGCCAGCGCCGCCAGTGCGTCGTCGAGGCCGTTCACCTTGCCCTGGTAACGATCCAGGCGCGGCGGCCCGAGCGCTTGCAGGGCGTGCAGCAGGCCGATCAGGAAGAATGCGTCGGCGCCGGGCCGGATGAACAGGTGTTCGCTGGCGATCTCCGCGGTCTCGGTGCGACGCGGGTCCACCACCACCAGGCGGCCACGTCGGGTCAGCGCCTTCAATCGCCGCGCGATCCCCGGCGCGGTGAACAGGCTGCCGTTGCTGGCCACCGGATTGGCGCCCAGCATCAGGAAATAGTCGGTGCGGTCGACATCGGGAATGGGCAGCAGGAACTGGTGGCCGAACATCAGCCAGTTGACCAGCTGGTGCGGCCACTGGTCGACCGACGAGGCCGAAAACACGTTGCGCGAACGCAGCGTGCGCAGCAGGTTGGGCGCGTAGGCGATGCTTCCGAAATGATGGACGTTGGGATTGCCGAGGTAGGCGCCGACCGCGTTGGCACCATGTTCGCCCTGGATCGCCGCCAGACGTTCGCCGGCCAGGGCGAAGGCGTCCTCCCAGCCGATCTCCTCGAATTCGCCACCGCGCTTGAGGAGTGGCCGGCGCAGTCGGTCGCGGTCGGCTTCAAGGTCGAGGATGGCGTTGCCCTTGGGGCAGATGTGGCCGCGGCTGAACGGGTCCTCGTCGTCGCCGCGAATGGTGGTGAGCCCCTCCTCGTCGATTCGGAAGCTCAGACCGCAGATGGCTTCGCAGAGGTTGCAGGCGCGGAACGCGAAGCGACTCACGGTTCGCGGCGCTCGCGGTACAGGGTGCCGAACAGCAGGTCGCAAATGGGATAGGTGATGTTGAAGTTGTACCGCGTCATCAGCGCGGGATCGTGGTGGGTTCGGTGCAGGCTCTGCAACTGGCTGAAGCCGGGAATGCGCAGCAGGCGCGAGTCGGCCGGCACGTGCCAGGCCAGGTGGAGGATCTCGTAGTTGAGGAAGTAGAAGAGCGCCGTGGCCACGAACAGCCAGCCCACATTGTCGCTGGCCAGCAGCGACAGCAGCCACCAGACCGGTAGAGCAAACGCGGCGAAGAAGAAGAACGCCAGCGAGGGTGGAAACAGCACGGCACGGAAATCGCGGCTGGAATCGAGCGGCATCGCCTCATGGGTGAAGAAGCGATGGTGCTGGCCGGCGTGACGCTTGTAGATCAGGCCGAGGCCTGGCAGTGGACGATGCATGGCCGTGCGGTGGCCCCAGTACTCCGAGAAGTTGGCGTACAGGAAGGTGAGCGGCACGGTGAGCCACTCCAGCGGGGTCGGTGCGTCGACCTGCCACGCGCTCCACACCAATGCCGCCGAACCCACGCCGAAGGTGAATGCAAAATGCAGCCAGCCGCGATAGCCACGCGGTATCTCGTTGTCGCGGTAGGTTTCCCGGTAGCGGACGACCTGGTCGGGCAGAGCGGCCATGGCCCTGATTCTAGCCTGTCCAGCTAGGGTCGCCACGGCTCCGCCGATCGGACGTCGCCGTCCCGACAGGGCGTTGACATCGCTTTTCAGCATTCCTTGCACTACACTCAAGCCGCTGTTGTTGCACGGTCACCCGCACCAAGTGGCTTGATGCTGCGCCGATCTTCGATCCGCTCCATCGTTCCAATGCGTCTCCATGCACACCAGTAAACCGCGCCACGGCGCAGGCCTGGCGCATGTCGAGTCAAACCTGTGGAGTGCTGCACCATGTCCGATCGCGAGACCGGCACCGTCAAGTGGTTCAACGAGAGCAAAGGCTTCGGCTTCATCACCCGCGAGAGCGGACCGGACGTCTTCGTACACTTCCGCGCCATCACCGGCTCGGGCTTCCGTACCCTGGCCGAGGGGCAGAAGGTCAGCTTCAAGGTGGTCGCCGGGCAGAAGGGCCCGCAGGCCGAGGACGTGTCCCCCGAATAAGTCGATATACCCACAAGTTCCCATTGAAGGCGCCGGAGCGATCCGGCGCCTTTTTTGGTGCCTGTGCCAAGGTGAAGTAGCGCGGTGACAGGCTCAATACGCTCGGAACAGGCGCCAGGGAGCGGGTAGGGCGAAGCCCGGCATGACCACCGTCGCTACACGGCCCTGAGATCGTCGACGGTGCGTTCGTTGCGAAGGTTGCCGGTGTTGAGCGTGCTGGCAGGCTCGAACAGGAGAACCTGCACTTCCTCGTCGGCCACGGGCAGATGTTCGACGCCGCGTGGGACGATCAGGAACTCGCCTTCGTTGATTTCGATGTCGCCGTCGCGCAGTCGCATCAGCAGGCGGCCCTTGATCACCAGGAACAGCTCATCCTCGTGCTCGTGGCGATGCCAGACGAACTCGCCCTTGAGCCTGGCCAGCTTTACCAGTTGGCCATTGAGCTCGCCGGCGATGCGTGGGTTCCAGTGGTCGGAAAACCGGGTGAACTTCTCGGCAATATTGACCTTGTGCATCGACATGGATGATCAGCAGCGGACGCTGGATGAGACCTTATCGGACCGAACGTGGTCAAGCCCCTTTGCTGCGGTCCGAGATGAACGGACAAAGGTGCCGGGTGCCGACGCCCTGCGGCATCGGTGTGCGGCGTACTTCGGCCACCCTCCCTGTTCAGTTTGGTCCAAGCTTCCGACAGGGATCTGCGATTCCGCGAGCAGCCCGTCGATCTCGATCCTGATGACTGACAGGAGATCGAGAAAATGCTTGCCGCATCCCGGGTGCAGCGATATGACAAACCTCCGAGCAAGGTGATTTTCGACGCTGCAACGATCACCGAAGCTGAGTGTCCATGAGGTGCTGCGCCCCGGCCTACGCAGGGGCGACGACCCATCCAAGCGTTGCCTAGTGGAATTCACCGATGTAGGCCGATTTCGCAGGCACAGGCTCTATATGGATTGCTCGATCCGACGGCAGAGATACCCAGATCTCCGAGAGGCTGGCGGTATGTGAATGTGCCGCCAGTTCGGAGCAGGGGAAGCACGACGAGAGACCTGCGTGCTGACTTGCGCATACCGTCAGCCCAGCGACAGCGAAGTGGAGTGAAGCTGGGGCGAGTGATCATGCCCCCTCCTCGTCGAACTATTGTACAAAAATGCGTACAATTTCTTCCAGCCCACTCCGTGCCACGTTCATGGACGCTATCACCTACTCTGCCGCGCGCGCAAACCTTGCCAAGACGATGGAACGTGTCTGCGAGGATCACGAGCCCTTGATCATTACCCGGAGCCGGGAGCAGTCCGTTGTGATGCTCTCGCTGGAAGACTACAAGTCTCTTGAAGAGACCGCTTACCTGTTGCGGAATCCTGCGAACGCGAGGCGCCTGCTTTCGGCCATTGGCCAGCTGGAAGCCGGCAAGGGCAAGGCGAGGACCTTGCTCAAGTGACGATCGTCTTTGCCGAGGAGGCTTGGGACGATTGCCTCTATTGGCAGAAGCACGACAAGAAGCTGCTTGGCCGGATCAACCGATTGATCCAGGAAACCATTCGCAACCCATTTTCCGGCCCCGGCAAACCGGAACCGCTCAAGTACGCACTGTCAGGCTACTGGTCGCGTCGGATCAGCGATGAACATCGCATGGTCTACAGGATCGAAAGCGGAGCGCTTCTGATCGCGCAGCTTCGGCATCACTACTGAACCGTGCACGTAGGAAATACATGAGGTTACGGTACTGACTTGCGATTTGACGTGAAGGGCTTGAGATGCTGGGCGACGATGCCCTGGGGTACCGAGTCGGGATCCAGCAGGCCATAACCTTGCGGCCAATCGCGGGCAGGCATGCGGAAGCTGCCCAGAAGCATGTCGATGAGGGGCAGGTGGATGGCGAAATTGGCATGCGTGTAGTCGGGATCGCGGGCGTGGTGCCAGTGGTGGTAGCGCGGCAGCACCAGCAGGTACTCCAGCCAACCGGCGCGCAGGTTGAGGTTGGCGTGCGCAAGCACCGCCTGCAGTCCGGCAAGGATGACGTAGGCATTCAGGGCCTCGGTGGAGAAGCCGAGCGCCAGCAGCGGCGCCAGCACCAGGGCGCGGGTGGCGAGAATGTCGAGCAGGTGCAGGCGCGATCCGGCCAGCCAGTCCATGTGCTGCACAGAATGGTGCACGGCGTGGAAGCGCCACAGCAACGGGAAAGTGTGGAAGGCGCGGTGCACCAGCACCTGCACGAGGTCGGCCACCAGCACCGCCAGCGGGAATTGCAGCCAGAAGGGCAGGGCGAGGATGTGCTGCTGCAACGCAGGCCACACCGCGATGCCGGCCAGCGATCCGGCCCAGCTTGTCACCACGATCAGGATCAGTTGCACGCCGGCGTGGCTGACGAAGAAGTAAGCGAGGTCGGTACGCCATTCGGGGCGCAGGATGGCCTGTTCGCGGCGGCGAAAGGCGCGTTCCAGCGGCACGAACAGCAAGGCGGAGAACAGAAGCGACAGCACGAACCAGTCGAGCGCCAATGACCACGGGGTCTGCTCAATCGGATCGAATGGGACTTCGCTGCCACCGGCGAGCACGGCCACCGTGGCGGCGGCGACGCCGGTCAATGCCATGCGTCGTGCGCCGCCTGCCAGCAAGGACAGCAGGCCGCAGGCGAACGCGGCGATGAGGCCGCCGCGCAGCAGATTGCGGACCAGGTCTTCAGTGTAGATCTCGCGCGCCATCTGGCTGGTGAGCAGATGCGGGTAATGGAAGCAGGCCACTGCGATGATGGCGAGCATGCCGAGGAACAGCGAGGTGGCGGCCAGCGCGGTGGAAATGCGGTAGAGGGGTGTGCGGGGCATGCGCATGGATGATGGCACAGCGACGGAGCGTGGGCTT
>DAOMOD010000166.1:0-9146 GCA_035444205.1 Lysobacteraceae bacterium | reverse complement strand
CCCTGAGCCTGTCGAAGGGTCGAGCCCGGCTGAGGGAGCAGCGCGCGCCACAGCGGATGGATCGGCGGCCGCAGTAGAGCCTGTCCCGGACTTGATCCGGGAAGGGTGGTGAGAAATGCGGGCTTGGCTGCCCTCAGGCGACGCAGCCGGCTGGTCGAGTTCGAGGATGCCGGCAAGATCCGCGTGCTGGTCGCCGCCGAGCGCCTCGGTGAGATCGAGCAGGTACAGCCAGCGTGCCTCTTCGATCCGGACGCCGCCGAGGCGGGCGGCCAGACGTTCGAGACGGAACGGCGAGTGGGCGGGTTGCCCCTCGAGCATCATCATGGCGCAACTGCCGGGTGGAAATCAGCGGGGGCGCGGATGATAGCCGATGGCCGCGCCGGGCGCAGTGCCGGCGGCGGCCGATCGACGCCGCCGCTCAGCCGCCGCCGGAACGCGCGGTCTGCTGCAGTCGCTGCAGGAGCTGCTCCGGCGGCAGGTAGCCGCCGATCAGCTGGCCGTCCTCGGTGATCACCGCCGGCGTGCCGGTGACGCCGATGCGGCGGCCGAGTTCAAAGTCTTCCGATACCGGGTTGTCGCAGCTGCGTGCCTCCAGTTCCTGACCCAGCTTGGCCCGCGTCAGTGCCTCGTTGGGGTCGTCGGCGCACCAGGAGTGCACCGCCTTGTCGAAGGAGCCCGAACCGATGCCGGCGCGCGGGAAGAACAGGTATTCGATGGCGATGCCGGCGGCGTTGTACTCGTCCATGTGCTGGTGCATGCGCCGGCAATAGCCGCAGTCGATGTCGGTGAATACGGTCAGGGTGTACTTGCGATCCTTCGGCGCGTAGACGATGCGCTTCTCCGGCGGCACCTGCGCCAGAGCGTCGCGGCGCACCTCGGCGCGGCGCGCCTCGGTGAGGTCGGAACGGTTGGCGAGGTCGTAGATGCTGCCCTGGAGCAGAAAACGCCCGTCCGAGGAGACGTAGATGATCTGACCGCTGAGGATCACCTCGTGGAATCCGTTGACGCCCGATGGCCGCACGCTGTCGATGGTGGCGTCCGGCACCAGGGCGCGGATCGCCTTGCGCACGGTCTGCTCCGCCTCGTCGGCGAAGGCGGGCGAGATGAACACGGTCAGGGTGGCCGCAAGCAGGGCCGCAAACAATCGCATGGAATCGTCCTCGGTAGGGGCTTTGTCGGGGCGCGAGCAGGGCTCGCCCAGCACGCAGACCGCGGCGGGGCGGACTTGGTTCAACCCGATCGCCCATTGTTCGGGCAGGCGAGTGAAAAAACAAGCTTGTGCCGATTCGACGGACCATGCACATTGGTGGCGCCTCCACCGCAGGAGTGTGCCGCCATGACCCCTGGTTTCCGTCTTGCCCTCTCCGCCTTGCCCGCTGCCATCGTCACCATGGCGCTGGTGAGCTTCATGCAGTTCCTGATTACGGGGAAGCCTGGGGGTGCCGATCCCACCTCCTCCGCAGGTATTCGCTTCGGCAGCATCGAAGTGCCGCAGCCACCTCCGCCCGTCGATACCCGAAAGCCGCCGCAGCGCACGGAGTTGACGCAACCTCCCGGGGTCGAATCCCTGGGCGAGGGCAGACTGCGGGTACGGCACAGCCCCAGCCCGCCCGAAGATCTGATCCTTGAATCGCCCGATCTTCCACCGATTTCGAAGATCGGGCCGATCGGTCCGCCAACTTCCGACAGCAGCCTCGTTGTCCTGAGCCAGGTGCAACCGGCCTATCCGGTCGAGGCTGCGCTGCGAGGGATCCAAGGCTGGGTGGAAGTGGAATTCACCGTACGTATCGACGGCAGCACCGGGGACATCCTCATCAAGAGCGCCGATCCACCACGGGTCTTCAACTCCGCTGCCATCGCCGCGGTACAGCGCTGGCGTTTCCAGGCGCCGACCGTCGATGGCACGCCGCAGCCGATCCGCACCCAGCAGCGCATTACCTTCGTGCTGACCGACTGAGCGCAGCACCCCCCGAATCGCGGGGGGCGCGAAGGACGCGACCGGGGCATAGCCCCGCGTGGCCTTCGCGTCCTTCGCGGACCAGGCCCCAGCAGGCGCGCCGGCGACAAATACAGGCACCGCCCACCAACGGTGGTGAGAGTCGGCCTGCGCGAGGGCTTCACGGGTTCGGCATGAATGCGAACGGACGGTCGCGGCTGAAGCCGCTCCTACGGCGGTGCGGCGTGTAGGAGGGGCTTCAGCCCCGACCCGGGCACGGCATCCTCGCGAGGCGTCGGTCGCGGCTGAAGCCGCTCCTACAGGGCCGCGCTCGCGTAGCAGCCCACCTCGTGGGCGACCGGGAGCCGACATCGAAGCGACGGGACGGTCGCGCACGGGGTGCGCTTCTGCTAGGCGCTTCGTCGCAACCAGAACGTCGCTGCCAGCAGCAACAGCAGGCCGGGCAGCGCGTTGGCGCTCATCATGTCCAGGGCGTAGACCTCGGCCAGGTTGACGAAGGCGCGCTGCAGCAACCAGAAACCGACGCCCAGCACCACGCCGAAGAAGATGCCCCTGCCGAGCCCTCCGCTGCGCTGCGAGGCGAAGGCGAACGGCAGCGCGCACAGGGTCAGCGCCAGCACGTTGACCGGGAAGAACACCCGCGCCCACAGCGCCGCCTCGAACGCCGTGGCATCGAGTTCGTTGCGCTTGAGATAGTCGAGGTTGCGCAGCAGGTCGTCGGCGGCCATGTAGCGTGGACGGATCACGCTCAGACTGAGCAGCCGGGGATCGAGCTGTGAGGCCCATTGCATGCGGGCCACGAAGTCGCTCTCCACCCCGGTCGCGGTGAAGCGCACGCGGCGCACGTCCAGCAGTTCCCAGTGGTCGCCGCGATGATGGGCATTCGCCGCAAGCGCGACCTTTTCCAGCCGCCCTCCGCCATCGAACTCGTACAGGCGTACGTCGTCCAGACGGATCTCGGGCGCCGCGTCGCCGCCGCGGGCGATGCCCGAGCGCGCGTTCAGGAAGGTGTCGCCCTCGCGTGCCCACAGGCCGGACCAGCGCGCCAGCGCCAGATCGGGGGATCGGGCCGATACCGCCAGCGCCTGCGCACGCTGTTCGCCATAGGGTCCAAGCGTCTCGCCCACCGCCACCACGGCCAACGTGAGCGCGCCAACGCAGCCCAGTACCGACAGGCAGATGCGCAGCTTGGACAGACCTGCCGCGCGCAGCGCCACCAGTTCCGAGCTTGCCGCCAGTGCGCCCAGGCCGAGCAGACTGCCCATCAAGGCCGCGGTGGGAAACAGCTCGTAGGCGCGCCGCGGCGCCGTCCACACCGCCTGCAGCAACAGGCCCCCAATACTGAAACCGCCCTGGCCCATGGTCCCTGCATCGCGCGCCAGCATGCTGAACAGGTCGAGCCCGACCAGCACCAGCCAGGCCACGCCCAGGGCCGACAGTACGGAACCGGCCACCAATCGATCGACCTGACGGATCATGTCCTGCGCCTGCGTGGCAGGCGTCCACCCCACCAGATCAGCCACACCGCCAGTGCCAGCACCAGGACGTGCACCCACCACAGGCCAAGTGCCGTCGGGATGGCGCCGCTACCGATGAAGCCACGGCCCAGCGCCAGGCCGTTGGCGTATGCGATGTAGGCGAGGATGGCCATCAGGATGCGCCCGTATCGCGGCTGCCTGGGCGCCGACCGCGCCAGCGGCAACGCCAGCAGACACAGCACCAGCGCCGACAATGGAGCCCCCATGCGCCAATGCAGTTCGGCCATGTCGCGCGGCGTGCCCTGGGCGATCAGCGTGCGCGTACGTTCGGCCGATTCCGGCTCGCGACGCATTTCGGTCTCGGCGTCCGGAAGGCGGATGTCGTTGCGCTCGAAGCGCATGGTGCGGAAGGCGTCGCTGGTCAGGTCGCCCTCCACGCGGAAGCCCCGCGACAGCGACAGGTAACGCTCGCCGTCCTCGCCATCGAAATAGAGTTCGCCGGCCTCGGCGGTAACGATGTCGACGCGTCCCTCGCGCTCGGCATGCACGAACAGGCGCCGGAACCGGCGCCCCTCCGGGTCCAGTTCGGCCACGTAGACCACGCTGTGACGTCCGGGCAGTTCGATGAATCGACCGGCGTCGAGTCCCGCGAGAATCAACGATCGGTTGGCTTCGTCGACCAGGCGCTCGCCCAGCCGCACCGACGCCGGGGCCACCCACAGCGAAAGCGTGGCCAGTACGATGGCGAGCGGCACACCGAGCATGGCCAGCGGCCGCATCAGGCCGGACACGCCCAGGCCGGAGGCGGCGAACACGGCCATTTCGCTGTCGCGGTACAGGCGTCCATAGGTCATCAGCACGGCGAGAAACAGGGCCAGCGGCAGCAGCAGGGTCAACCCCTCCAGGGTGCGCAGGCCGATCATCGCCATCAGCAGGTCCGGCGGGACCTTGCCGCGCGCGATCTTGCTCAACGTGTCACTGAGGAAACCGCCCACAGTGATCAGCAGCAGCACGAACGTGGTGGCGAGCAGGGACAGCACCAGCTCACGCAGCAGGTAGCGCTCGAAAATGCGTATGCGCATGGCTCAGACGCGCCCGCCAGGGGAAGGACGCATGCGCGCCGCGGCCGGCCATGGAAAGCAAGGTCGACGCACAGCGGACAGTGCACGACAGCGGCGAATGGGGCAGGACAAGGGCGTATTCGGCATGGGGTGGCGACAGGCTTTCGTTTAGACTAACGCGCTTTCGGTCCTGCGCGCCCCCTCTCGCCCGCCCCATTCCGCGCAATGGGTGCAGCGCCGACCTTCTCCCCAATCCGCCCATTCCGTCAAGAGCCGCATTCCATGAGCCTGCATTTTGCGCTGTCCGAGAGCCCCGCCACCGACCTCGAAACCGGCTGCCTGATCCTTGGCCTGTTCGACGGCAGTGACATGCCGCCAGCCACCGCCGACGTCGATCGCGCCAGCGGTGGTCTGATCGCCCACATGCTGGAGAGCCGGGATCTCAGCGGCAAGGCAGGCAAGACCGCGATGTTGCATCGACCGCAGGGAATCAAGGCCGAGCGCCTGCTGGTGGTCGGTCTGGGCAAGGCCGCGGAATTCGACGCCCATGCCTACCGCCGCGCGCTCGATTCCGCTTTCAAGGCCCTCAAGAACGGCCCCGCCGCACATGCCGCCTGCGCACTGACCGCGCTCGACGTGCCCGGTCATCAGCCCGCCTGGCGGGTGCGCCAGGCGGTCCTGGCCGCCGATGCCCAGGCCTATCGCTACACGGCGACCCGCAAGGAGAACGGCGAGGCGAAGCAGCTCGAACGCGTGAGCCTGATGGCGCCGGGCGGTTCCGCCGAGGCCCTGGCCCAGGGCGAAGCCATCGCCGCAGGCGTGCGCTTCGCCCGCGAGCTCGGCAATCTGCCTCCCAACATCTGCAATCCGGCCTACATCGCCGAACAGGCCCAGGGCATCGCCAGCGATCACGAGGGCGTCAGTTGCGAGATCCTGGAAACGCCGGAGATGGAGAACCTCGGCATGGGTTCGCTGCTCAGCGTCGCCCGCGGCAGCGCCAATACCCCGCGCCTGGTCGTGCTGCGCTGGAACGGGGGCGACGCCGGCACCAAACCCTTTGCCCTGGTCGGCAAGGGCATCACCTTCGATACCGGCGGCATTTCGCTCAAGCCCGGCCCCGGCATGGAGGAGATGAAATTCGACATGTGCGGCGCGGCCGGTGTGCTCGGCGCCTTTCTCGGTGCGGTGAAGCTCAAGCTGCCGCTCAACCTGGTGTGCGTGGTGGCGGCGGTCGAGAACATGCCCGATGGCAACGCCTACCGTCCGTCCGACGTGATCACCGCCATGGACGGGCAGACCATCGAGGTGCTCAATACCGATGCCGAGGGCCGCCTGATCCTGTGCGACGCGCTGACCTACGTGCAGCGTTTCGAACCCGCCGCCATCGTCGATGCGGCAACTCTCACCGGCGCCTGTGTGGTGGCGCTCGGCAAGCACGCCACCGGCCTGATGAGCCGCAGCGACGACCTTGCCGCCGAACTGCTCGCGGCAGGCGAAACCAGCCTCGACCGCGCCTGGCGGTTGCCGCTTTGGACCGACTACGACAAGCAGCTTGAGTCGGCCTTCGCCGATGTCGCCAACATCGGTGGCAAGTGGGCCGGCGCCATCACCGCCGGCTGCTTTCTGGCGCGATTCGCCAAGGGCCAGCGCTGGGCGCACCTCGACGTTGCCGGCACCGCGTGGGAGGAAGGTCGCAAGGGACTGGCCACCGGACGTCCGGTGCCGCTGCTGGTGAGCTGGCTGATCGATCGCGCCTCGGCCTGACCCCCTCGAGCGCTCGCGCCGGCGGCGCGATCGCTTTTCCTTTTCATCTCACATCCGGTTGTCACGGTAACGCCCAATCATGCTGGACAAAGGCTTCGATCCGCACGCCATCGAATCGCGCTGGTACGCGCACTGGGAGAAGAGCGGCTGCTTCCAGCCCAGCGGCGAAGGCGCGCCCTACTGCATCCTGCTGCCGCCACCCAATGTGACCGGCACCCTGCATATGGGCCATGCGTTTCAGCACACGCTGATGGACACGCTCATCCGCTACCAGCGCATGCGCGGGCGCGACACCCTGTGGCAGGTCGGCAGCGACCACGCCGGCATCGCCACCGAGATGGTGGTCTCGCGCAACCTCGCCGCCGAAAACCTGAGCCGCGAAGGTCTGGGCCGGGAGGCCTTCATCGAGCGCGTATGGCAGTGGAAGCAGGAATCCGGCGACACCATCGAGCGGCAGATGCGGCGCATGGGGACCTCCGGCGACTGGTCGCGCAGCGTGTTCACCATGGACCCGATGCCGTCGAAGACGGTGATCGAATGCTTCGTGCGCCTGTACGAGGAAGGACTGATCTACCGCGGCCAGCGGCTGGTCAACTGGGATCCGGTACTGAAGACCGCCATCTCCGACCTCGAGGTGGTCAACGAGGAGGAGGAAGGCCGGCTGTGGTCGATCCGCTACCCGCTGGCCGACGGCAGCGGCTCGTTGGTGGTGGCCACCACCCGTCCGGAGACCATGCTTGGCGATACCGCGGTGATGGTGCATCCAGAGGACGAGCGCTATCGGCACCTCATCGGCGGGACGGTGACGCTACCCCTGAGCGGTCGCGAGATCCCGATCATCGCCGACGATTATGTCGACCGCGAGTTCGGCACCGGCTGCGTCAAGGTCACCCCGGCGCATGATTTCAACGACTACGCGGTGGGCGTCCGGCACCGGCTGCCCATGATCAACATTCTCACCGCTGAAGCGCGGATCAACGACAACGCGCCGGAGAAGTACCGTGGCCTCGACCGTTTCGAGGCGCGCAAGGTGGTGCTGGCCGACCTCGAAGCCATCGGTTGCCTGGTCGAGGAGAAGAAGCACCGGCTGATGGTGCCGCGCGGCGACCGCACCGGGCAGGTGATCGAACCATGGCTCACCGACCAGTGGTTCGTGAAGATGGACGCGCTCGGCAAGCGTGGCCTTGAGCTGGTGGAGACCGGCCAGGTGCGTTTCGTGCCGGCGAACTGGATCAACACCTACCGTCACTGGATGGAGAACATCCAGGACTGGTGCATCAGCCGCCAGTTGTGGTGGGGCCACCGGATCCCCGCCTGGTACGGCGCCGACGGGCGGGTGTACGTCGGCCGTGACGAATCCGAGGTGCGCGCGCGCCATGGCTTGGCCGACGACTTTGTCCTCAACCAGGACAGCGACGTGCTGGAAACCTGGTTCAGCTCGGCGCTGTGGCCGTTCTCCACGCTCGGATGGCCTGACGAGAAGGTCATGGCCGAGCGCGGTTTCGAGCGCTACCTGCCTTCCTCGGTGCTGGTCACCGGATTCGACATCATCTTCTTCTGGGTGGCCCGCATGGTGATGATGACCGATCACTTCACCGGCCAGGTGCCCTTCCACGACGTCTACATCACGGGCCTGGTGCGCGACAAGGACGGGCAGAAGATGTCGAAGTCCAAGGGCAACGTGCTCGACCCCATCGACCTGATCGACGGCATCGACGTCGACGCGCTGGTCGCCAAGCGCACCGGCGGCCTGATGCAGCCGCAGATGGCGGCAAAGATCGAAAGGGCGACGCGCAAGGAATACCCGGACGGCATTCCCGCGTTCGGCGCCGATGCCCTGCGCTTCACCTTCGCCAGCCTCGCCACCCATGGCCGCGACATCAAGTTCGACCTCGGCCGCTGCGAGGGCTACCGCAACTTCTGCAACAAGCTGTGGAACGCCGCGCGATTCGTGCTGATGCACTGCGAGGGCTTCGAGGCCACGGGCATGCCGGACGCGGCCAGCGACGCCGAGCGCTGGATCCTGACCCGGCTGGCACGGACCGTGGCCGAGGTGCACCGCCAGTTCGAGGCCTACCGCTTCGACCTGGCGTCGCAGGCGCTGTACGAGTTCACCTGGAACGAGTACTGCGACTGGTTCATCGAACTGGCCAAGCCCGTCCTTCAAGGCGCCGACGCAAGAGCCGCCGACGGCATGCGCCACACCCTGACGTACGTGCTGGAAGCGCTGCTGCGCCTGTTGCATCCGCTGCTGCCTTTCGTCACCGAGGAGATCTGGCACCAGGTAGCACCGAAGCTCGGCATCGCCGGCGACAGCATCAGCCGCATGCGTTATCCGGAAAGCGCGGACTTCCCGGTCGATCCCGGTGCCGATGCTGGCATCGAGTGGCTGAAGTCGGTCACCGTGGCCGTGCGCCGGGTGCGCGGCGAAATGGATATCGCGCCGAGTCGCCAGGTACCGCTGCTGCTGGCCGGCGGCGATGAGGACGACCGTCCGCTGATCGCCCGCTTCTCTGTGGAACTGGCCACGCTGGCGCGCGTGGCATCGCTGCGCTGGCTCGATCCTGGTGAACAGCCGCCACCGTCCGCCGCGGCGGTTGCAGGCGAATTGCGCCTGATGATTCCGCTGGCCAGCCTGATCGACGTCGAAGCCGAACGTGTACGCCTGAACCGCGAGATCGCCCGCTGCCACGGCAAACTCGACAACGAACGCTTCGTCGCCAACGCCCCGGCCGACGTGGTCGCCCAGGAAAGGCAGCGCCTGGCGGAGTTCAGCGGCACGCTGGCGGGGCTGACGGATCAACTGGAGCGGTTGGCCGGCCTGTAGGCAACCACCGTGTGGGCGACCCGGGATGCGGTATCGAAGCGGTGGGACGGTCGCGCACA
>DAOMOD010000165.1:0-9151 GCA_035444205.1 Lysobacteraceae bacterium | reverse complement strand
AGACGGCCCTTCGATCCGGCTGCGCCGGCCTCAGGGCCTCCTCACCATGAACGGAGTGTGGATTGCGGCTGCGCCGGCCTCAGGGCCTCCTCACCATGAACGGAGTGTGGATTGTTGCTGCGCAGGCCTCAGCGCCTTCTCACCATGAACAGCATTCCATACCCCCGTTCGTCCTGAGGAGCACACAGAGTGCGTGTGTCGAAGGGCGGCTTGTCCGGTCGTGGTGAGGCGGTAACCGAGGCGGCCGCGAAGCGGTCAAGCGGGAGCGCGGATCGAACCATGCCTCCTCACCAAGAACGGAGATCCAAAAGTCTTCCTCCAAGTCGGCAGCTCAGTCGGAGATCGGCTCTGTTGTGGCCTCGTGCTCGCCGAGCAGGGCCGCCTCGGCTGCGGCCCAGGGTAACAGCGCGCACTTGTGCCGCTCGGGGACTTCTCGCAGGGAATGCAATGGCCCCAGGACGTCGCCGGCCGCTCCCGCCTCACCGCCACGCAGCACCTGGCGCAGGGCCTGCGCCAGCTCGCCATGACGTGCGCATTCGCCGTTCCGCAGCAGGCGGCACATCAATGCCGCGCTGGCCCTGGCCACCACGCAGCAGTCGCCGGCGAAGCCGATGTCGGCGATGCGCGTTCCATCAAGACGCAGTTCCACACGCAGATGATCGCCACACAGCGGATTGTCGCCTTCGGCGGCATGCGTGGGCTCGTCGATCAGTCCGTGCGCGTCGGGACTCGCCGCGCAGTCGCGCAGCAGGTCCCGGTACAGCGATGCAATGTGCTCGGCGCGGCTCATCGGCGAATTCTACGTTCGCGACACACTCGTGGCATTGTCGACACAGGTGTGTAAGCGTGAAAGGGGTCACGCTTCGTTTCCGACGCTTTCGCCAATCTTGGTCGCAGATCAACGGAGAACGTCATGGACACCTTCCTTTTTCAGACATCGGAGCATCAGTGCATCGTGCTCGGCCACGGCCAGAGCGAGCAGGGCAGGCGCCGCCAGGTGCTGATCCGGCACGGCGACCACTGTGCGGTCGTCGATCCCGGCGGCGACATGGTCTTCGGACCGCTGGCCATGGCGATCGCGCGTCATGTTGCCCTGGACGCGATGGACTTCGTGTTCACTGCGCATGAGGACGCACAGGCGGTGGCGCGCCTGGAGCGCTGGTTGGCTGGCACCGATACCTGCATCGTCGCATCGCGGGACTGGATTCGCCTCAACACCGGTCAGGGCGATCCGCGCAACGACACGCGCCGCAAGCGCCGCTTCCTGCTCCTCGGACAACGCGGGGGACGCGTGCCGCTGGGCAAGAGCGAACTGCGCGTGCTGCCGGCGCTGCCGGCGCAATCGGTCGGTCAACCCGGCATCTTCGACCCGGTCAGCCGCATCCTGTTCTCGGGCGACGTGGGCGCCACCGACCTGGTCGACAGCGCACCCTGCGAGAACTTCGAAACCCTGCTGCCGTGGCTGGTCAAGCGCCGTCCCGCCTACCTGCAGGACAGCCGCGGCTGCCGCGAATGGGCGCTGATCGCACGCGACCTCAGACCCCACATGATCCTGCCGCGGTGCGGCACGCCGATCGTCGGCAAGCAGGCGGTCTCCCGTTTCCTCGACTGGCTGGAGACGGCCGGCACACGTCTCGGCCTGGCCGCCTGATTCAAGGCTCGTCAAGCGCGTCAGGTCAAGATGTCCCGCACCTTGCCGATGGCCGAGACCAGGCGGTCCACTTCATCCACCGTGTTGTAGCAGGCGAACGAGGCACGCGTGGTGGCCGGCACCTGAAAGAACTCCATCACCGGCATGGCGCAGTGATGGCCGGTGCGCACGGCCACACCCTCCAGATCGAGGAGCGTTCCGATATCGTGAGGATGCGCACCTTCCAGTGTGAACGACACCACCGCCACCTTGTCCGCAGCGGTGCCGACGATGCGTAGTCCCGGCACTTCGCCCAGCGCGGCGGCGGCCAGGCTGAGCAGGTCGGCCTCGTGCGCGGCCACCGCCTCGCGTCCCACCGCCGTCAGCCACTCGGCGGCCGCGCCCAGACCGATGGCGCCAGCGATGTTCGGCGTGCCGGCCTCGAAACGGTTCGGGATATCGGCATAGGTGCTGCCGGAGAAGCGCACCACCCTGATCATCTCGCCGCCGCCGTGCCAGGGTGGCATGGCGTCCAGCAGCTCCGGTCGCGCAATCAACGCGCCGATGCCCGTGGGACCGAACATCTTGTGGCCGGTGATGGCGTAGAAATCCGCTCCCACCGCCTGCACGTCCACCGTCATGTGCGGCGTCGCCTGCGATCCGTCGATCAGGGTGGCAATGCCACGCCTGCGTGCCGCCGCCGTCAGACGCGCCACCGGGTTGATGGTGCCGAGCGCGTTGGACACATGCACCATGGCCAGCAGCTTGACGTCGGGCGTCAGCATGTCGACCAGCGCATCCTCGATCAGCGTGCCGCTTTCGTCGATGGGCGCCACCTTGAGCGTCGCCCCGGTCTGCTCGCAGACCAGTTGCCAGGGCACGATGTTGCTGTGGTGCTCCATGTGTGTGATCAGCACCGCGTCGCCGGGCTTGAGCCTGGGTCGCGCCCAGGCCTGCGCCACCAGGTTGATGGCCTCGGTGGTGCCGCGCGTGAACACCACGCCGCGCCGGTCCCAGGCGTTGACGAAAGCGGTCACACGATCGCGCGCCTGCTCGAACAGTTCGGTGGCCTCGGCGCTCAGCGTATGCACGCCACGGTGCACGTTGGCGTTGTGACGGCGATAGAAGTCGTCCATGGCGTCGAGCACCGCCAGCGGACGCTGTGCACTGGCGGCGCTGTCGAGATAGACCAGCGGCTTGCCGTGGATCTGGCGCGCCAGACAGGGAAAGTCGGCGCGGACGCGGTCGACGTCGAACGTCGAACCTGCGGAAAGGGAGTGGGCGGTACGGGTCATGGAGCGGGCCTGTTCGGGCATGGACTCAGAGCTTCGCCGCCAGCATCGCCGCCAGCGCCTCGCGCAAAGGTTCCGGCTCGACCCGCTCGACCGCCTCGCGCACGAAGGCCAGCGTCAGCATCGCGCGCGCCTCGGCCTGCGCGATGCCGCGCGTGCGCAGATAGAACAATGCCTGCTCATCGAGCTGGCCCACAGTGGCGCCATGGGCGGCGGTGACGTCGTCGGCGTGGATTTCCAGCACCGGACGGGTGTCGATCTCGGCGCTGGACGACAACAGCAGGTTGCGGCTGGAGAGCTGCGCCGCGGTTCCGTCGGCGCCGGGCGCGACGTGGATGGTGCCGTTGAACACGCCACGCGCCTTGTCGTCGGCCACCCCCCTCCAGCGTACGTCGCAGGCGGCACCGGGCGCCTCGTGGCGGATCTCCAGGCGGGTATCGCCGTGCTGGCGGTCGCCGAGCAGGAAAGCGCCCGCCGCCTCGAAGCGCGCCCCCTGACCGTTCAGTTTCACCAGCAGGTCGTGACGCGCCAGCGCCGCACCGAGATCGAGTCCGGTGAATACCAGCGTCGCACCCTCGGCCAGCGCCACCTCGTTGCGGGCGATGCTCAGACTGGTGGCGCCCGACGCCTGTACCCTGACCCAGGCCAGTCGGGCATCGCGACCCAGGTTGACGTGGCCGATCACGTTGCCGAGATGCGCGGGTGTGGCGACGTCCAGCCAATGCTCGACCAGCGACAGTTCGGCGCCGTCCTCGATTTCGATCAGGTTGCGCAGATGCCAGGCGAGATCGACCTCGACCGCGCTTCCGGCGAATACCAAGTGCACGGGCGGCGCGACGCGCGTCCCGGCTGCCACGCGCAACAGGACGCCGTCGCTGGCGCAGGCGGCATTGAGGCGCGCGAAACCCTCGTCGCCCTCTCCGAACAGACGCGACAACTGGAAGCGCAAGGGCTCCGCCTCGCCCTGCAGCGCGACACCCAACGAGCGCAGCGACAGTCCCTCGGGCAGGTCGCCAAGGCGCGACAGCGACGCCTCGAAACGGCCGTTGACGAATACCAGCCGCGGTCCGTCGACGCCGGCCAGCGCGAGGTCCAGATCGGCCGGTGCGGCGGCGGCACGCGGCAGCGCGAAGCTGCGTTTGTCCAGGGCATGCAGCACCGTGTACTTCCACAGCTCGTGTCGCGAGCTCGGCAGGCCGGATTGGGCGAAGGCCTCCAGGTTCTCGCGCCGCGCCTGCTGCAGCCACGGGTGTGCGGCACCGGGCAGCCCCGCCTCGACACGCTTGAAGTCGTCCAGCAACGAATGGACGAAGCCCTCGCTCATGCCAGCGCCTCGCTCTCACGGCGGCGCTCGGCGAGCCACGCGTAGCCTTCCTTCTCCAGCCTGAGCGCCAGATCCTTGTCGCCGGATTCAACGATGCGGCCGTCGGCCAGCACGTGCACGAAGTCGGGCACGATGTGGTCGAGCAGACGCTGGTAGTGGGTGATGACCACGAAGGCGCGCTGCGGCGAGCGCAGGGCGTTGACGCCTTCGGCCACGGTCTTCAGCGCATCGATGTCGAGCCCCGAGTCGGTCTCGTCGAGGATGGCGAGCCTGGGTTCAAGCACCGCCATCTGGAAGATCTCGTTGCGCTTCTTCTCGCCGCCGGAGAAGCCTTCGTTGACGGCGCGGTGCAGCAGTTCGTCGGAGATGTGCAGCACCGAGAGCTTCTCGCGCACCAGCTTGAGGAACTGCATCGAGTCGAGCTCCTGCTCGCCGCGCGCGCGACGCTGGGCGTTGAGCGCAGTGCGCAGGAAGTAGGTGTTGTTCACACCGGGGATCTCGACCGGGTACTGGAAGGCCAGAAACAGCCCGGCAGCCGCCCGCGCTTCGGGTTCCAGGGCGAGCAGGTCCTGGCCGTCCCAGGTGACCGAGCCTTCGCTGACTTCGTAGCCATCGCGGCCGGCCAGCACGTGACCAAGGGTGGACTTGCCGGCGCCGTTGGGACCCATGATGGCGTGCACTTCGCCGGGCTTCACGGTGAGCGAGATGCCCTTGAGGATCGGAGTGCCGGCAACGCTGGCGTGGAGGTTGGTAATTTTCAGCATGGGATTGGTGTCGAGTGATGTCTTGTTGATCTGATGGCTCGAGCTTCTCGGCCGGGTGGTGTTGGAGTTCCAGTCTGTTGGTTGGGGTAAGCGCAGCGCACCCCAACGTCGAGGCGCTCCGGAATCCGGATCGTTGGGGTGCGCTGCGCTTACCCCAACCAACGCGGGCTACAGGTGGGGCAGGAGCGGCGACAGCCGCGATGCCGGTCAGCCCACCGCGCCTTCCAGGCTCACTTCGAGCAGCTTCTTGGCCTCGACGGCGAACTCCATCGGCAGCTCCCTGAACACCTGCTTGCAGAAGCCGTCGACGATCATCGACACCGCGTCTTCCTCGCCGATACCGCGCGAGCGGCAGTAGAAGAGCTGGTCGTCGGAGATCTTCGAGGTGGTCGCCTCGTGCTCGACGGTGGCGCTCTTGTTCTTCACTTCGATGTAGGGAAAGGTGTGGGCGCCACAGCGCTTGCCGATCAGCAGGCTGTCGCACTGCGTGTAGTTGCGCGCGTCGCGGGCCATGGGCTGGATCTTCACCAGGCCACGGTAGGTGTTCTGACCACGCCCGGCGCTGATGCCCTTGGAAATGATCTTGCTCTTGGTGCGCTTGCCGAGGTGGATCATCTTGGTGCCGGTATCGGCCTGCTGGCAGTGATGGGTGAGCGCCACCGAGTAGAACTCGCCGGTCGAATCGTCGCCGCGCAGGATGCAGCTCGGGTATTTCCAGGTGATGGCCGAGCCGGTCTCGACCTGCGTCCAGGAGATCTTGCTGCGCGGCCCGCGGCAGTCGCCGCGCTTGGTCACGAAGTTGTAGATGCCGCCCACCCCGTTCTCGTCGCCCGGATACCAGTTCTGTACCGTCGAGTACTTGATGCTGGCGTCGTCCAGCGCCACCAGCTCCACCACCGCGGCATGAAGCTGGTTCTCGTCGCGCATCGGCGCGGTGCAACCTTCGAGGTAGGACACCTGGGCGCCCTCCTCGCAGATGATCAGGGTGCGCTCGAACTGTCCGGTGTCGCGGGCATTGATGCGGAAGTAGGTGCTGAGTTCCATCGGGCAGCGCACGCCCTTGGGCACGAACACGAAACTGCCGTCCGTAAACACCGCCGAATTCAACGCCGCGAAGAAGTTGTCGGTATGCGGGACCACGCTGCCGAGGTACTTCTTCACCAGCTCCGGGTGTTCGCGCGCGGCCTCGGAAAAACTGCAGAAGATGACGCCGGCCTCGCGCAGCTCCTTCTGGAAGGTAGTGCCCACCGACACCGAGTCGAACACCGCATCGACCGCCACACCGGCCAGGCGCGCACGTTCGTGCAGCGGCACACCGAGTTTTTCGAAAGTTTCCAGCAGCTTGGGATCGACCTCATCCAGCGATTTCGGGCGGTTGTCCAGGTTCGGCGAGGCATAGTAGGAAATGGCCTGGAAGTCGATCGGCGCGATGCGCAGCTTGGCCCAGGTCGGCTCGGCCATGGTCAGCCAGTGGCGGTAGGCCTTGAGGCGCCATTCGGTCAGCCATTCCGGCTCGTCCTTCTTGGCCGAGATCAGGCGAATGACATCCTCGTTGAGGCCAGGCGGCACCGTCTCCGAAGCAATGTCGGTGACGAAGCCGTGCTCGTAGCGGCGGCCGAGGCGCTCGTGGATGTCGGGGTTGGTGATGCTCATGCGTACTTTTCTCGTGCCGGTCTCAAGACGCCAGCGACAGCGGGATGCGCCGCTCCGGCGGTGGCTCGCGCAGCTCGGCCACGCTGACGCCGCGCAGGGCGGTTTCCACCGCGCGGCTGATCAGTTGCCAGTTGCCGCGCACGTTGCAGTGGCCTTCGTGGTCGCACAGGCCGCTGTGCACGCCGCATTCGGTCATGGCGATGGGCCCTTCCATGGCCTCGACGATTTCGGCCACGCTGATCGCTTCCGGCGGCCGCGCCAGCCGGTAGCCGCCACGAGCACCGCGGAAGGAGTCGAGCAGCCCCGCGCCGGCCAACTGCTTGAGCAGCTTGCTCACGGTGGGCAGTTCCAGACGTACCTGCTCGGCTACATCAGCCGCGCTCAACACCTCCTCGGGACGCGATCCCAGGCAGGTCATCACCACCGTGGCGTAGTCCGTGAGTTTGCTGACCCGAAGCATGGTGGGCTGCCCTCGTGCAATGCGTACTGAATCGGTACTGATTATAGCCGATCATGCCGGCGCGGCGCGAGGCCAAGGCATACACTGTCGGCATGACCACCCGTTATCGGCGTCTTGGCATCTACGTCGGGATCCTCGTGGCAACCACCCTGGTGGCGGTGGCGGGTGGGCTTTCGGGGGCGCCGGCGTTCCCCGGTCCACTGGTCTTCGTCGCGTGCATGGCGGCCTGCCTGTTCGTCTGGCAGTTCGGTCTGCCCCATCCCAGGGTCGGGCTGCTGTCGCTGGAACGCCTGCCGCAGATCGGCCTGCTGCTGACCTTCGAGCCGGTGGTGGCCGCCACCATCTGCGCGGTGGCTTCGCTGATCTGGCCCTATCTGAATCCCGGCTACAGCCAGGGCTCGCTGAAGGTGGCGACCCTGCGCGCGCTGCACAACGCCGCGATGACGGCGCTGATGCTGCTGGCAGGTGGTCATGCCTACCGGGCGCTGGGCGGGCGCTTCCCGCTCGATGCGCTGGCCATGACGGACCTGCTGCCGCTGGCGGCGATGGCGCTTGCCGTGCAGGTGGTCAATCTTGGCCTGATGTTTCTCTATTACCGGCTCGACGGGCGCGAGGTTGGCGCCTTGCTCACGCCGTTCTACGTGCTTGTCGACCTGCTGTTCGTCCCGGCCGGCGTGCTGGCCGCCTTGCTGTTCAATACCGGCGCCCTGGCCGCCTTCTCGCTGTTCCTGCTGCTGATGCTGGTCTTCGTGATGAGCTTCAACGGTCTGGCGGCCAATCTCTCCAAGGCTGACGCCGGGGAAAGCGGACACTTCCGCGCCGCCCGCCGCATCGATGAGCTGGCCGAGCAGATCCTGCGCGAGACCCGCGTGCTGTTGCGCTTCGACGAGTTCTACCTGGCCGTGGTCGACAGCGAGCGCGGCGAGTTCGACATCCGCTTCAACGAGCGCCAGGGCCGTCGCGAGCCGCGCCGCTGCAAACCGCTCACGTCCGGACTGTTCGGGTGGGTGTACCAGCACGCCACGCCGCTGCTGATCGAGAACTGGGAGAAGGCGCCGGAGATGCTCAGGCGCCGCGCCGAAATCACGCCCAAGGAAACCGGATCGGCGATCTTCGTGCCGCTGTGCGACGGCGACAGCGTCATCGGACTCCTGAGCGTGCAGCACACCGTGCCCGGTGCGTTCTCGCCGGCCGACCTGCACCTTCTGGAACGACTGGCGCGACGCGCCGCACCGGCACTGGCCGACGCGCGTGCCTTCGAGGCGCTGGAGGACTACCGGCAGCGGCTGGAGGAGCGCGTCACCGAGCGCACCAGCGCCCTGGAACAGGCCAACCACGAAAAGGAACTGCTGCTCGATGCCCTGCGTCTGCGCAGCCAGAACCTGGAACGGGAGAGCCTGCAGGATCCACTGACCGGACTCGCCAACCGCCGCCACTTCAATCAGCGCCTTGCGGCGGAGATCGACCTTGCCGGCGCCAGCAATCGTCCACTGGCGCTGGCGCTGGCCGATCTCGACCTGTTCAAGGACATCAACGACCGCCTCGGACACAACATCGGCGACGAGGTGCTGCGCGTACTGGCCGAACTGATGCATCAGCATTTCCGCGCGGACGACCTGCTGGCACGCATCGGTGGCGAGGAGTTCGCCATTCTGCTGCCGGGACTCGGAAGTCGAGAGGCGCTCAACGCCTGCGAACGCCTGCGTCTGGGTGTGGCCAACCATCCCTGGACGCGCATCCACCCGGAACTTGGGGTGACGCTGAGCGCAGGAGTCGCGGACTGGCAGCCGCACATGAGCGCCGAAGCACTGCTGGAAGCCGCGGACGTGCGCCTGTACCGCGCCAAGCGTGGCGGACGCAACCGGATCGAAGGTTGACGTCGCATATTGCGTTGCGTTCTGCTGCCCCCACCTGCCGGGGAACGAACGAACTCTTCCAAGTTTTTCCCCTTCCCCCGCTTGCGGGGGAAGGCCGGGATGGGGCTGACGTTTCCCCGCTTTTCGCGCACGAAACCCTTTCTCTATCAGT
>DAOMOD010000164.1:7407-9194 GCA_035444205.1 Lysobacteraceae bacterium | reverse complement strand
GAACGCGGCGTGTTCCTCGCGCCCTCCGCGTTCGAGGCCGGCTTCCTTTCCAGCGCACATACCGAAGACGTCATTGCCGCCACGCTTGATGCGGCACGCGAGGCATTCGCGGAAGCGAAGGCCGTCTGAAGTCCCGCCTGCCGAAAAACTCCAATCACAGACTGCGCCCCTATGAATGCAGAAGACTTGCCCACCTACTCCGACCTGATTCTTCCGGTCTTGCGCGCAGTCCAGAAACTGGGGGGATCGGCGCAATCGGCTGAAATCGTGGATCAGGTTCTCTCCGATCTCGACCCCTCGGAAGAAGCGCTGACAGTCACCTTCCCGAATCGGCCACATCACTCCGTACTGATCGACAGAATCATGTGGGGGCGTTCCTATGCCAAGCTGATCGGTGCATTGGAAAGCCCGAAGCGGGCGGTCTTTCTGCTCACTGCACTTGGTCGCGAGCTGCTTGCCCTTCCGGAGAAAGAAGGTACACGCCGCGCCAAAGAACTCGACAGGGAGTTCCGGCGCAACCGACCTCAACGCAAGCAGTCTGCTGAAGACAGCGCACAGGCAATCGTTGAGGCCAATGGTAATTTGGCCAACGACGATTCCGGCACGGACAGCACGGATTTGTTCGATGGCGACGATTCGCCCAGCCTGGGCAATACATGGCGCGATGAACTCCTCGCTCGCCTGCACGCCCTGTCTCCCGAAGGCTTCGAGGAATTCACGATGTTCCTGCTGCGACTCTACGGGCTGGAACTGGAACGCGTCGGAAAAAGCGGCGACAAGGGCATTGACGGCATCGGCTTCGCGCCAATCAGTCCGGTGATGTCCTCCCGCGTCGCGGTGCAGGTCAAGAAATACGACCCCAACGGCAAAGCGGTCTCACGCGAAGAAGTCTCCCTGTTCCAGAACGATGCCAAAAAGCGCGGTGCGGAACACGCGATCTTCGTGACCTTGGGGCGCTACTCCAAGGCTGCACGGGCAGACGCTGTGAATGGCTCTCCGACGGTGAATTTGATCGATGGCGACAAATTGACGGAGCTCATCCGGGAGAAAGAGCTTGGCGTGAGCATGCAGCCAATCGTCAACCCGGAGTGGTTCAACCGTTTCGATTTGGTGCAGCCCGGCAAGCCCGCCAGAAAAGGCCGGTCCACGTCAGGCAATCAGCCGTAAGCGCGAGTAATCAGCTCATCCAGCGCGCCAATGATGGCGTCGCCGTGTGCGGCGAGTGAGGCGACGGGTTCGCCGAGCTTGTCCTCCGGCACCGAGCCGATATCAATCGGATGCAGCACCACGGTGATGCCATCGACAACAAAGGCCGGATTCAGCCGTCTGGCATAGACCGGCACATCAGACGTCTTGCGCACCAACGGGACAACCACGCGCCGACGGCTGTCATCGTAGATGGTCGATTGCACCACGACGACGAACGGGATGGCATCCTTCTGCCGCCCCGGATTGCGATGGACATCGAACTGCGCCATCTAGAAGGCACAAAACTCATCGGAAAGGCTGCCGTGCTTCTGCGTGAACTCACCCCAAGCCTGCGCTGCACGGCGCAAGCTGGCGGCATCGGTGTCGCGCATCTGCTCCTGCCGGGCGACGAACTGGGCGAGCAGTGCTTCGACCTCACCAGACAGGTCTTGCGTCAATTCGTTCGCCTTTTCGACCAAGTCCTGATTGAGCGAGAGCTTGACGGGACGCTTCGGCGCACACGGGTCATAAGCGGTTTTCACGGCATCCATTCCCATTCGGCGGGTTCTGTGCAGCCTAAGCGCGCGAGCGCCATGCCG